>JBIKZJ010000088.1:0-17245 GCA_044354755.1 Schlesneria sp.
TTTTTGGCGTTCCACCCCAAACCATTGATGGATTACGCTGGCGAGACCTGTTTTTTAAAAATGTGACGGTCCATACGTCGGTCAATCCCGATTTCAGCCGAGATTTCCCGCTTGCCATGCAATGGATCCGTGAAGGACGTATCAATGTGGCACCGCTGATCACTCACCGATTCCCGCTTTCGCAGCTCCAGGAAGCATTTGAGGTGTTTCGTGACCGCAAAGAGGGAGCGATCAAAGTCATTGTCAATTTTCCGGGGCGTGGTCAGGTTGCGTGACCGTCTCAGAAGCGTTACCTTACCCACAGACGGGCAATGATCGGAAATTTGGGAATCGGTGCATGCCGATTCCTTCTAGTCTTAATTTATTGCTGCAGTCTTTAACAACGATTGATGTTGTGTATTCGCATCCGTAGCTCAATTGGATAGAGCATCGGTCTTCGGAACCGAGGGTTGGAGGTTCGAGCCCTCCCGGGTGCATTGTTGTTGCTTGCCAGAACTCCCCTCGTATTGATGGGGGGCTCTGGTTTGAGCTTCGCACTGCAGTGGTATTCCGCGTGGTTACTGCGATTTGATTTCCTGCGACGTGATTTTGCCCAGTTTGTCTTGGGTTCCCTCGTAACTGTACCGAAACAAGTCGTCTCTGGTCGTTTGGCCGACGGTGGGAAAAGGCTTTCCCTCAACTGGCTGCGGTTCATATTGCACGCCGCAGGCGACGACCGCTCGGCCAAGATCGTCTTTTTCAAGGACCAGGAATCCATCCCTGGTAAATTCTTCTGTCTTTTGTTCGGGACCGACACCTCGGGAGCGTGTCCAGCCAATCATTTCACCCGCATCGGTATACTGGTAGGTGTCTTTCCAGGTTTTGGCGATCTGGATTAAGGGGTCAACATAGTTGCCTTCATCGGTGCCACCATGGTATTCGACAGAAAGTATCCGCTTTTTGTCGTCATACTCTCGCTCTTCATTATCCAAAAAATACCAGGTAATGAATGCCGGTGCTGACCATTTATTTCCATTGTATACGAACAGTCCGATGTCGACTCGATTGGACTCGATGGGGCTGTCGGGATGAATTTTGCGGCGGGGATGCCAGCCGACCGTGATATCTGCACGGCTTCCTTCATCGTCCAGCGGTTGGATTCGAATGCGCGACTCGTCCCCTCGTAAGACGACCCATTTGAATTTCAGCGGGCGATTCTGATGATCAAAACTTTCTCGCGCCGTGACAATCATCCGACGATCAAACTGCATGGATCGGCCAATCCGCGCTACCGCGTTGGGGGTGTCAAAGAGCGTTTCCATCTCAACGACATCGAAATAATCTTGCCCGAGGTGGCCTTGGTCCTGCTGTTCGACATGCAGTCTTGCCAATGGGGGGATTGTTTCCATCTTCATCGAATGAGCCACTTCCACCATTTTCATCGCATCAATTTGGGTTCCGTCGAAGACCGAAGGATGGGCGATTCCTGTCAGGTAAGCATCCTGCTTTTGTGCGGGTTTATAACACGAGCGAAAGATCTGCTGTAACGTGGGAGCCATTAATCCCAATTTCACGATCTCTTGTTTGACCTCGGGCCGAAATGAGGCCATGGTGCAGGCGAGTGCATCAAGAAATGGCTGGTCGCTGTAGGACGAACCTTGGCTGATGAGCAAATAAGGTGTGTTGGCGGGGTAGACATCGCCATACCCGCCATTACCATTTCGGCCAGGATCATGATCCTGATGCTCGGGATAAACATACAAATGATTGTGCGCATATTGTTGAGTTAAAGCCCCCATCGATGCGGAGTTCACATAAGCTTTGCGCGGATTACTTCTCCAAATTGGCACATTAACCACGGAGGTTGACGAGTTTCCCAGCACCACTCCCCCGTGCAAGAATCGGTTTTGTAAGCCAAACGGAATTTCTCCCATGATTTCCGGCCGATATTCAATGCGATGTAACTGAGGGAACTGGGAATACTTCAGATTCGAATGGTCGCGATCGCAATTGTCATACAGGTCACCGAAATGACCTGCTGCCGTTCCTTCGATAAACCACTTTCGTAAGCGGTTGCCGAGCTCGCCATGCTCTAAAATCACGGAAGTCGGCCTGGCGGGTCGCTTCCATTCAAACCCCGTTCGCAACAGGTTTGTCGGTTCGTCCCAAATCGTGTTCTCAGCCCCAACCCAGGCAATATTATCCTGAAAAGGGCTGAGCGCAAGCTCTTGAGGCTTACCAGGTTTTTTGGTTTCTTCGAGTAGTCTCTTGAACTCGGGAAGTTCCCTGATGGACTTGAAATCTTCATCATTCTCGATCAGTTTTGCCCCACGAAACCCGAGATTGATCGCCTGTTCGATCGATTTCAGGCTCTCTTCCACTTTGCCATTTTGTGCATAAAAGCAAGCGAGATTATACTGTGCCAACCACGAAAATGGGGCGACTTTTACCGCTTCCTCACCGACCATCAATGCGGATTCGATCTGCCCTCGCTTCGCGAGAATCATCGCACGCGATTGTAATTCGAGACTCGCCTCGGCCAATGCCGGCTTCTTGAAGGTACTCACGTCTTCTGCCATGCAGCAGGGGGCAACCGCCACCAGCTGCGCTCCCAGCAAAAACAGGCATGGGACAATCAAGGCTCGATGAATGGAAATGAGCATTCGCTTCTCCCCAGAAAACCGTAAGATTCGCTGATCACGATTCGATAAAAACGGAAACTGACTCGCAACGGTTGACCGAAATTCTCAACATTGCTCGAAGAGATCACCACCGGGAACACAATTCCCTTGGCACCTCGCGTTTGGTACACCATGGAACATGGTTGTCGATCATACACGACCCCGCTGAAAATCTGCTGAGGAAAGTATACCATGCACGGGAAGTATACCATGCCCCGAACAAAACAGACTCGCTTCTGTGCTGTCGGACTTGTCATGATGCAGATCGTCATCACGATCTGCTCTGCCACTGCCGTAAGGGCTGACGAGGCGAATCCGGTACCGGCTAACGCATCAACCTCGGTCCCCAATTTCAGTCTGCTCGATTACCGTGGCCGCCATTTTGAATTGAATCGCGCCAACGCCCGAGTCGTGGTGCTGTACTTCACTGGTAATGGTTGTCCTGTTGCCCGTCAGCAACTCCCCAAACTCCTCAACCTCAACCGCGATTACCCGCCACAAGACGTGACGTTCTGGATGGTCAATTCGGTCCCCCAGAATGACTTCAATGAAATCACGCTCCGAATGATCGCCCAGATGGGGCTGAATGATAAACTCGCCCAGTTTATTCCCCACGACGAACCCGGCCTCGACGCAATCAGTCGTCTGAATTCGATGTCCAAGCTCAAGGGGATTCAAGCGGAATCACAGATTCTCGGAGATCCCGAAACCTTTAAACTGCAGGTCATCGAAGGGACCCTCGGGCCGCTGACGCTGCTGCGAGATGAACAACAACTGATCGCCCATCACTTCGGGATCACTCGTTTGAGTGAAGTGGTTGCCATTGACACGGTCACGAAAACAGTGATTTACCGGGGCTCAATCGACGATCAGATGAAGGCTGGGGCACAAAAACCGGCCCCCTCCCGGAATTATCTGGTTGATGCTCTCGATGAATTTCTGCACGACCGACCGATCACCGTCCGCCGTACCGCTGCCGAGGGATGTTTGATTCAGTTCCCGGATCGACTCAAGAAACACCGGCCTTCGTACGTCAAAGAGATTGCCCCGGTGTTGCGATCGAAATGTGCCGGATGTCATCAAGCGGGTCAAATTGGCCCGTTTCCGCTGGGACGTTACGAGGATGTTCTGCAATGGTCCGCCATGATTCAGGAGGTGGTTCTGGACAAGCGAATGCCCCCATGGGATGCCGACCCTCATTACGGCAAATTCTCGAACGATTCGTCGCTCAGCCCCGCCGAAACTCAGTCGCTGCTCAGGTGGATCGAGCTGGGGTTACCCCGCGACGAGGGTGAAGATCCGCTGGCTGCTCCCTTCGACCCCCCGGTATCCTGGAGCTTGGGGGAACCTGACTTTATCGCCCGACTGCCCCAGCAGGAAGAAATCCCTGCCACCGGCTTGCTGGACTATCGCTATCTTCAGCCCGAATTTGTCATGCCCCACGACGGCTGGCTGCGCGCCAGCGTCATTCGTCCGGGAAACCCCCAAGTCGTCCATCACATCCTGGTTCGCATCATTTATCCTGCCGATTATGCGGGGCCACGAGCCGACGCGTATGTCTTCGACATGTGGGCCCCCGGCGTTCCCCCCTCGATCTGCCCAGCGGATACCGGACGATTTGTCCCCAAAGGGGCCCGATTTCAATTTGAAGTCCATTACACCACGAATGGAACCGTGCAGCATGACCAAAGTGAAATGGGGCTGTATCTGTCTCCGCAGCCGCCAAAAATGCAGCTCGATACACGGGTTGCCGAAACCCGTGATCTGATGATCCCACCGGGTGAACCGAATGCCGAACATCTTTCGATGTACTGTTTTCAGCGGCCTGCCCTGCTCTACAACGTCGGTCCCCATATGCATCTGCGCGGTAAGCGATTCCGCGCCCAGTTGCTGTATCCCGATGGCCGCCGCGAAACGATCTTGAACGTGCCGCGTTACGATTTTAATTGGCAAGTCGGCCATATCTTTGCCGTACCGCTGAAAATTCCCGCAGGAACCTGGATACTCTGCACAGGAGCCTTCGATAATTCGGAAAGCAATCCCCGGAACCCGGATTCCAAAACGCGAGTCCGTTTCGGACTTCAAACCAGCGACGAAATGTTCATGGGATTTTTGACCGTCGCCGACCTGCCCGAATCGAAACCGATTGCGGTTACCGATGCAGATGCACCCACGGATCAGAATGGGAAAGAGTGATTGCCGGAATTGGCAGAGAATTCATCAATTCCCTGCCGCGTCCGCCGGTGTTCCAATCTTCGATCGGAAATCCGAAGAATCCCTATCGCCCACCGATGCCGCTGAAAGTACCCCCGAGTGGATTCGAACCACCGACCTACGGTTTAGGAAACCGTCGCTCTATCCAGCTGAGCTACGGGAGCAAACCCTGTTCATACAGGGAGTTACGGCAACGACGCCGATCTCGATTTCTGAAAGCTGGCTACCAGGACCACCACTCGCTAGTCATCTGACAAGCCTTTTTCCACGACGAATTCATCAACGAGGACTGAAAAATCGCGCCAACACCAAAAGGTTCGTGATAGAACCCTCCAGTTCTCTCGATATCTGACCACGATGTCCCAACAGTCTAACAGTTCATTCAACTCAGGCAAGCGAACCTCTGGCACCGGAACCCGATTCAGGCTTTCTTTCAGGGGACTTGGATCATCCCCCTGTCAAATGGGGCGATTTGCGATGTCGATTGACTTACGAGACCCGATGAGATGTGATCTGACACCTTCAATATTTTCAATCGGCAATCTTGTCCCCACCTGAGAGATATCATGAGTGATCAGCGGCAGAACGGAAAGAAAAAATCCAAACCCAAACCAGCGCCCACCATTAACCCAGCAATCGTCTGGGGCGTCCGTGTTGCTGTGGCCGCCATTGTGGCGGTCTTGTTGGGGTTCGCTTGGCAAGAGTATCAGGTCAAACAGGCGTTCTCGACCACGAATGAGGCCTGGCAAACCGCACTGCGTTCCAAGAGTGAGAATGCAGACCTGACCAAGTCGGAGTTCAACAAAATTCCCGTGAAGGGAAATCCCACCATCGCCTCGGACAAGGCAGGCCCCAACTCGTTTGCAGCCGCCACAGTCGATACGTTTACCTGGAAGGGGAGAACGCAAACCTACGCCGTCAAAGTCTATTTCGGACTGGGAAACGACCCACCGGTCGAACTCGTTGAAGTCGTTGGAAACGGACCGGAAAATCAATCACGCTGAGGACCTGTTTGCGCGATAAATGCAGTCGGTCAAATCACGGAAAAACGAAGAATTGGCCTTTGGCACCACGAATCAAACCAATACCACGAATCAGAGAATTCAAAAGAGACATGTCGAGACCTTCGACGACTACGCCAAATCTCAGGTCAAAACCAGAACAAGATCTAAATGGCATCCCTATTTTCAAGGGGATGCTTGACAACGGGGGAAATCGATTCTGTGCAATTGGCTTGTAACGATTGCTGAGTCGAGCCAATGATTAATGGCCGAAAAACGCCATCACCAAGTAGAAAATGCGCTTTCTCTCGGGCAGAGCCGAGAAGAGCAGACAAGAACCGGACGAGTTCATGGTGGGTAAATTTCCCCGAGAATCGCCGTAACTCTAATTACCCGACCAGGATTCGAACCTGGACAAACAGAACCAAAATCTGTTGTGCTACCGTTACACTATCGGGTAAGCCGGGCGGTAATCTACCGAATCGATGTGGGTTATGGCAAGGGGAGCTTCCCAGGAAGTCGGGCCAATCTGACAACTTTTCTGACAGAAACGCATGAGAAAACTTTGTTCTGTGATTGCGGGGGCAACACGGCTTGAAACCAGAGTCTGATCCAACTACGATATTCTCCCCTCTGGAGATGACTCCCTGACTGACAGGTTCGAGTTGTACGGATGCGCGAGTTGCGTGAATGCGCGAGTTGTGTGGATGTGGGGGTATTCGAGCTTTTAAACGCTCATGCTTATTTTGGAACGCCTGTGCGGCGGGAGTGATTGTTGTGACCATCGACAAAAGTTTGAAGAGGAAGGGGCGTTTGGCCCGGCTTCGGAGTGTGATGACCCGCGATGAACGAATCGCTCAGATGCAAACCGACGAACGCTGGCCAGATGGCTCAAGCCCGTTCGGATTGCCGAAGTTGCGAGTTGTTCGGCTGGTTGTTGGCAAGAAGAAGAAAAAGAAGACCGCCGAAGGGGATGCCAAGAAGGACGACAAGAAGAAGGCCGCCAAGAAAAAGTAAGCCGGAAGCGGCTTGCGGTTTTGTCCCCTGCTGAACCAGCCGGGCCAAAGCAATTCCCAACGGTTTTTACGAAAACAGGCAGACGGTCGATTTCTCGCAAATCGTGCCGTCTGTTTTCGTTTTTTTATGCGGAGTAGCCTTCGTGATTTCGCTCGAAGAAAACGACCAGGGGATCGTCATCTCCGTCAAAGCACAACCCGCTGCGCGACGCAACGCCATCACCGGTATTCATGGCGGGGCGCTCAAAGTTGCCGTTTGCCAAGCACCCGAAAAAGGGAAAGCGACTGCAGCAATTCTCGAACTGCTCACCAAATCGCTCGGTCTGAAAAAACGCCAACTGGAATTGCTCAGCGGACAGAGCTCCCCCCACAAAAAAATTCTGATTACAGGCGTTGGTGCCGCAGAGCTGACCGAAAAAATCGCGAAACTGCTTGAAAACTTGGTTTCGCCATGATCAAGAGCGGTCAATGAATAGTCTCAAGGCCAAAAAACGAAACGGTTAACGAGGCGCTTAACGAGGTGCATCAGACGAATAGAACCAGCGTTTTGCGAGTTCGACCAAACCCAGGTAGCCCCCAAGAAAACCGATTAACGTGACGAAGAACAGACCCGTCAGCGGCACAAATCCTAAGCGGATGTTTAAGGGTGTGAACGGGATCAGCAGTGTGACCCCCACGACGAACAGTGTCGACCAAAGCAATCCATTCGATGGGCGGCTGCCCCACAACGGGCGTCGGGTTCGTACCGCCAGGACGATCAATGCGGCCGAGGCGACCGATTCCAGGAACCATCCCGTGCGGAACTGTTCGACATTCGCCTGCAGCAGGATTAATAACGCCCCGAAGGTGAGAAAGTCGAAGAGCGAACTGATTGGACCGAAGATCAGCATAAAATTCCGAATGTCGCGAACATTCCAGCGACGTGGTTTCTGGGTCAGTTCGGGGTCAACGCTATCCGAGGCGATCGCCATCTCGGGGAAATCCGTTAACAGATTCATCAACAGAATTTGCGAGGGAAGTAGCGGCAGGTAATCGAGAAAGAGTGATGCGGCCGCCATGCTGAACATGTTTCCGAAGTTGGCGCTGGTCGCCATGTGGACGTACTTCAACGTATTGGAAAAGGTGGCCCGTCCTTCCTGGATTCCCGCTTTCAGTACGTCGAGATTGTGTTCCAGCAGGACGATATCGGCCGCTTCTCTCGCCACATCCACCGCCGTATCGACCGAGATCCCGACATCTGCAGCATGCAAGGCGGGTGCATCGTTGATCCCATCCCCCAGATACCCGACCACACAACCCCCTTTCTTCAGCGCCAGGATGATCCGCTCTTTCTGGTTAGGTTCAATCTGTGCAAAAACATCGATGGTAGGGGCTCGCTGAATCAACGCCTCGTCACTCAGATGCATCAATTCAGGGCCGGTCAGGATCAGCGACTCGGACAAACCGACATGTCTGGCAATATTGGCGGCGACCAGGGCATTGTCACCGGTGATCATTTTCAATTTGACCCCGAGACGATTCAATTCCTGAATGGTCTGGGCCACATCGGCTTTCGGGGGATCGTGCAGGACGATGAAACCGACAAACGTCATCTCTGTTTCACTCGCCTTCGACAATACTGCGGCATCCTCTCCCCTTTCCTGGACCGTCCGCCAGTCTCGTTGAGCGATTCCCAGCACGCGAAACCCCTGCTCACTCAGCTGGCGAAACTGCTGTTCCAGCGATGCTCGTAATTCGGAGACCGATTGGGACACACCATCGGGTCTCTGGACTGTCGAACAGACCGCCAAGATATTTGCGAACGCTCCTTTGGTGATCAGAACTTGCTGTGTCCCATCGGTGGCGAGGACTCCCAGGCGTTTGCGAATGAAGTCGTAGGGGATTTCATCCAGCTTGGTCCAGGATGAAATATCGCCGTTTGGGGTTTCACGAATCGCTTGATCAATCGGATTGGCATAACCTGACTGCAGAGAGGGATTGATGATGGCCAGCCGTTGGACCGTCGCAGATTCTTGGCCTTGGGTGTCAAGCATCCCTGCGACATGAATGACCCCTTCCGTCAAGGTTCCGGTTTTATCAGAACATAGGACATCCATGCTGCCAAAATTTTCGATCGATGCCAGCTTGCGGACCACGACATGCTTTTCGGACATGCGCCGAGCCCCGTGTGCGAGATTTACGCTGATAATGGCAGGGAGTAACTGGGGAGTCAGGCCGACCGCCAGGGCGAGCGAAAACAGGAATGATTGCAAGACGGGTCGGTGGAGCATCACATTCACCACGAAAATGACGATGATCAGGACCAGTGTCACTTCCATGAGAAAGTAGCCGAACTGTGTCACCCCCAGTTCGAATTCGGTTTGCGGGGGCCGCAGTTCCAGCCGCTGGGAAATGCCACCAAATTCGGTGTCCCTACCCGTTCGGACAACGAGTGCCTGACCTGTGCCACTTTCCACATGTGTTCCGCAGAACACGGAATTCGTCCGTTGTGCCAGCGAAGTCTGCGCGGGTAAGTCCCCCGGCAGTTTATCAACGGGGAAGGTTTCTCCGGTCAGGGTCGCTTCGTTGACAAACAGGCTGCAGCTACTGAGTAACCGGCAGTCGGCGGGAACCGAGGCTCCCGCCGAGAGTTCGAGGACATCCCCGATCACAATCTGGGTTGCGGGGACGGCAACCGGTTTGCCATCGCGCCAGACCATGGCCGTGGTTTGAACCAGAGCCAGCAGTTTTTCGATAATCTTCGAGGCACTTTGTTCTTGCCAGACTCCGAGGCCAGCACTGATGGCGATAATGAACAGGATGATCGAGGCCTCGGTCTGTTCACCGAGACAGAACGACAGGCCTGCCGAGAAAATCAGCATCAGCGTAATGGGGCTGTGGAGCTGAGCCCATACGGCGGGTCCCCAGCCAAATTCCTGACGGATTTCGATCGAATTCGGGCCGAATTCCTGCTCGCGTCGCTGAGCCTCAGCCATGGAAAGGCCTGTGACCGAACTCTGGACGAGCTCACAAATTCGACCTGTCTCACCAGACCAGAAGGGATCCTTCGGGTGATTCATTTCAGGGAGCTTTCCGCAGTGTCCACATAAAGCGCGTGATCACAACTGTCGTTCTACCGTGAGTCGGGGCATTCAGCCATCAGCAGCAGCAGTTAATGGTGATCGGACTCTGATTGAGCAATCGCATCACGTCGACCGTGAGGGAGGGTCGTCGAAGTCGGTCAATTGCGAGGGGCTTTGGGCCGCACGAAGCGCATTCAGGACGGCGAGCAGGTCGATCACTTCCTGAGTGATTGCTCCGGTGACAGGTGACAACAGTCCGCTTGCGGCCAGGACCATTCCACCCAGGCTGAACAACATTCCTCCTACAGCACTCTGCAAGACAATCCGGCGCAGTTGCTGGCCAATGTGGAGCAGTTCATCGACTTTACAGAGCGAACTATCGAGAATCACCGCATGGGCCGCTTCCGAGGCAATATCCGTGCTGCCACCCAAAGCGATGCCGACGGTTGCGGAGGTTAAGGCGGGGGCGTCGTTGATGCCATCGCCGACAAACACCGTGTTCGCTTGCTGTGTTTCGCTCCGCACCAGTGCGAGTTTCTGTTCCGGGGTCTGACTGAAATAAACGTCCTTGATTCCGACCAAATCCGCTAAATAACGGACCTCGGATTCGCGGTCACCCGAAACAATCATCACTTTTTGAAAGTGATGCTTTGGACTGAGGTGATGAACGAACGAGATTCCTTCTTTACGAGGCTGATCGCGGAACCGACACGTCACGGGAATCACATCATCGATAATCGCAATGCACTCCATTCCCGCCACCTGCGGCGGGAGGCTACCGAGAATTTTCAACATTTGATCGCTAGAGTTCTGTTTCGTCAGTTTGCCTCGACTGGTGACTCGAACCCGGCGTCCGGCGACGACTCCGGTCAGGCCTTCGCCGGGAAGCTCATGAACTTCGCTCACTTCAAACGCGCGCAGCTTCCGTTCATTTGCCAGTGCCGTGATTGCCGAGGCCAGAGGATGTTTCGAGTATCGTTCGAGGCTGCCGATTATCGCCAAGGCCTCATCCTCAGAAAGCCCCGGACCGGGGATCACTTCCGTCAATGCGGGACGCCCATAGGTCAATGTTCCGGTCTTGTCGAAGATGGCGACGCGGCAAGTATCCAGTCGTTCCAGCACGGACGGATCACGGATAATAATTCCCCGCCGTGCTGCCAGGGAAATCGATCCGATGATGGCGACAGGAATAGCAATCAGCAGCGGACAAGGGGTCGCCACCACCAGTACCGCCAGAAACCGTACGACATCGCCACTCAACCACCACGCCAACAGTGCCAGCGCGATGGCCAGCGGGGTATAAAATGCGCCCAGTTTATCGCCAATCCGCCGCATTTGCGGTCGATTTTCATCAGCGGCCTGCATCACATGCATGACCTGAGCATAACGGGAATCAACCGCGAGTTTGTCCGCACGGATGGTGAGCGCCGCCACTCCATTCATGGCACCCGAAAGCACGGTCGATCCGAGCGACTTCGGCATCAAGTAGGGCTCGCCCGTCAAAAAGGACTCGTCCATCGATCCGGCCCCCGCTTGAACCGTTCCGTCCACGGGGCAGACTTCGTGTGGGAACACCACCAGTATGTCCCCGATTGACACTTGATCGATGGCGAGATCGACAATCGATTCGCCTGACTTGCGGTGTGCGATGGTTGGCATGCGGCGGGCGAGTGCATCCAGGACCGACGAGGCACTTTTGACGGCAAACGCTTCGAGTGCTTCGCCACCCGATAACATCAATACCACCATCGTCCCTGCCAGATATTCCCCCAAAATGACGGAGGTAATGATCGAGAGTCCTGCAAGCAGGTCCGATCCAAACTCCCAATGCACTAGCTTCCAGATCAGTTCCAGGACCAGCGGCAGCCCACCCCCGATCAAAGCGATGATCAGGGGCCAGTCCTGAATGGCGAGCGGTCCCAACTGGGTGGAACCGCTCGTGGTCCATCGCAAGACCAGATGAGCGGCGATCGCGACCGTCGCCAGCAGGGCGATCCATTTGTCGAAGCGATGCTCATCTGGGGGGCTGAGTTTGGCTGGCATCGAGTTCCTTTGAGTCTGATGGTGAGGATGCCGTTTTTCGTGGGATGATCATTCGTTCCAGATCAGAATCTCGGACAGACCACTGCGTGCCTGGCCTCGATGCGTAAACACAACGCGTACCTTCGACGCGGTGACAGAATTGAAGCGAATTTCGTTCCATTGGCCACCAATCGGTTGCTCGGGTGATTTTTGCTCGCCCGAGACCGGGTGCCACTCCGTTCCATCCCAGAACTGAACGACGTAAGAGGCAGGAGCTTGCACTCCCCCGCGGTCGTCATAGATCGCCAGTTCAATCCGCCGAAACTCGCGTTTCTGGCCAAAGTCAATTTCCAGCCAATCGGTGGCCGATTTTGATTCGTAGCTCGTCCAGCGATTGGCTGGACTTGGTAAAAAACTCGCCAGCCCATCGTTTGCGAGCTCGACGCGGTCAAAACGGGATGTGTGCGAGGCGCTCGCTTTGGGGTATTGTGTGCTGTTTTGTTTGGGGCCCGGATGATACGCCAAGTTTCCTGTGGGGGGAGCTGCGGGGGCCAGCGGTAAAATGGTGTCGCCCCAGGCTTCAATTTCCGTCAGTCCCGATTTGCCCTCGGCGGGATGATGGAGCGTCAGCCTGAGCTTGGATACCGAGATCGGTTCAAAGCCGACGACATTGGCTCGATGTCCGACCGGCTTGGAGAGGTCGCTGCTGGACGAGGCAATGGGACGCCAGGCACCGGCTGACCAGGCATCCAGTTCGACTCGCTGCGGTGTCCGGACCGAGGATGCCCCTAGATCGGAGTCATCCAGTGGATAGAACTTGACCGTGTGAATCGAGCGCGGCTCACCAAAATCGATCAGCACCGAATCGGAGTCATGAGTTGATCCTTCACAGGTCCAGCGATTTGGGGGATGGGGCAGATACCAGAAGTTGCCGTCATTCAGCTTGCTGATCGAACTTTGCGGCGAGGAATAAGAAGCGGTCAGGCGGGGATAATAGGTCCCGTCATTATTGACGACAAAGTTCACCGTGGTTTCCGGTTGCGTCGCTGTCTGCGGTCGTGAAGCGACGGGGGGAAGGTCGACGAGGATTCGTTCGAGCTTGGATGAGGTCACCAATTGCTCTCCATCCGCGATGACGATCAGTCCCGAGCCCTGTCCGTAACGTGTGCCGAGGCGATCCCAGATCACGCTGATCCGGCGACCCTGATACATGACATCGTCAAGTGCAAACCAGTCCCAGGTTGCAGGGGCCAGGGGGTGGACTTCCAGTCGGTTGAGGCTGACCGGCTTCAATCCCACCAGTCCGGTGATCACCAGATCGCAGTATCCCGAATGGAAGTAGTGTTCGCTGTGTTGATAGGCATCATGCCCGTCAAACGATCCCGTATCAGGGTGTAAGGCTTCGGCAAGATAGGGTCGCCCCTCTTTACGATGCGAACGAGCGTAGTTTCGGAGCAGTTTCACGTAGTCTGCGGAGGTTACTGGCGAGACCTTTCCGCTTTGCAGCAGATTGGCAAGTCCCTTCAGCGTCTGCGTGGTGGCATACGGCCAGGACTGGCCGCTCCACCAACAACAGGATTTTTGCAAGAGAAACAGCGGATCCTGGCGTTCAACGGTTGTGGGGCCATAATCGGCATAGAACGCATTCGGGTCCATCAGTTTTTTCCAGGCCGCTTCGTAGCCCCGATCGGAATCGAGCATGTTGAACTGCCAGGGGACATAGCCGATCAGTTCGCGTCCATGAGAATCGCCAGCGAACTGCCCGGTTTCATAGGTACGGGACAGGGCTTTGATCTGGTGTCCCTCACGCACTTCATCATTTTTGAATGCCGGAAAAAAGAACTGACGCTGTTTGTCCCAGAGCAATTCCTGCATTTTTTGTTTGAGGTTTTCGGCTTTTTTCGCGTAAACCGCCGCCACGTCGGCTTGACCGGCCAGCTGGGCGATTCGTGCGATCGCGGTTGCATCGGCCCACAGATAGGCATTGAATGAGGGTCGGTAACTGGGGGCTCCCCGCAAAATATCGGGGGTCTGTCGACTGTTGATATTGAATTCCATCCCGTCATCGTGCCCGGTTTGCCAGAAGAGGCCGACCTCGGGAACAAAATGCCGCTGCTCCCACCCTTCATAGTTCCGAATCAAATCGGGCAAGAGGTCAATCAGAAACGGACGATCGGGATGAACCTGATCAACGGACCAGATGGCATCCGCCAGCCAGGTACTGTAGTTACGTGGCTGGGCTCCGGGGGTCCGGAACCAGTAACGAGCGTAATCTCGCGCAATCTGCGGGTGCCGCAACCAGCGAGCCTCGTAGAGCTGGTGACCAGCAGGACAACTGATGGCACCGTAGGTTCCTGACCAGAATGGACGATCAATGAATTCCGTGAACGAATAGCCGCTATTGGGTGATCCATACGTCAGATGCTTGGTCAACAGTTCCCAGCGGTAATAGTACGTGGTGGTGATGTCTGCATCGGGACATTCAAAAAAAGGAATATTTTCGATGTACCAATCCCAGTCACGATTATCCCAGAAGGTCTGTGACTGGAGTTGTTTTTGTTTATCCAGGATCTGGGCCGCAGACTCGTTCGCTGTCGCCATTCCCAGTATCACCACCATCATCGGCAGCAGCAAATGACATCGATTCATCATGGATTTCATTCAAAAAGAAGTTTGCGGGCTCGATGCGCATTCTGTACGTCAGTCGATTCGATCGATTGGGCGGGGCGTCTCCCCTTCCCTGTCTTTGACCCAGCGGTCAGCTTGCTCACCAATCATCGGTTCGGAACGGTGATGCTGGCAATCCCTCGAGATTATACAGGTTGGCACCGTCTGGGTTCATGCTGAAAGCATAGCGAACCGCGATCGGTTGTTTCACGTCAGGATGAGAACAGACCACGGAGTCTCGATCGATTCGTGCCACGGCCCAGTGCCACTTTCGATCAGCCCCCGCGATCGCAAAACGCTGCAGCGGCCGGGTCGGGTCAACGACAGCGGGAGCCTGGCCTGTTTTACGGCCAATCATCAAACCCGAGCCGAGGTGATCAAAGCGGACGCGGGCGGTCTCACCGTCCAGCTGAAGTTCTCGGAACAGCGGGCCACTCGGTTCCAACTGTTGACCATATTCATTTGCCAGGGCCCAACGAGCCAATCTTTCGCCGACGTCAAACTTGTTTTTTGGGTGGATATCGTCAGCGTCCCCGACATCGACCGCCGACGCCATTCCGGTATGTGGGATCGTCAAACAGCGACGCTGTGCGTCTCGAAACAGGGCCCAACCATCCCCACCGGCAGGGTTGTCGCGTGCCGGTTGCCAGGCGGCTAGCTGAACGAAATAGAATGGTAATTGCGGATTGCCAAACCACTTTCGCCAATCGTGAATCATGGCGTTTTTCTTGGCGAGATACTGTTGTCCCTCAAACGCCCCCCCGGCGTTGTTTTCACCCTGATACCACAATACCCCTTTGATCGCGGCAGGAACGAGTGGCGCGATCATCCCGTTATGCAGGGTGACACAGCGCGGACGGAACATCTTTTCACCAAAGGGAAATTCCGGCCAGGTCGGGGGCAGGGGAATCGGTTCACCCGCTTGGATCGCGGCGCGACTGCCAAGAGTCCAGGCTTCGATTTCGGGGAGTGCTGCGGCGAGTTGTCGCTGATAGTCGGCGAGTGATTCCCGCATCAACTTGGCAAAGGGTTCGAGTTCGGGGGTGTTCAGCAGTGTTTCCTGCGACATCCAGCACTCGATATTCGTGCCGCCGACCGAGGATCGAAGGAGACCGATCGGCACGCCGGTTTCCCCCTGAACTTTTCGTGCAAAGTAGAATCCGACGGCACTGAATCCCGGTACCTGTTGCGGTGAGCAGACCTGCCATTGGCCTTTGACATCCGACTGTGGATTCGCCGCAAAATGGTAGTCGATACCGAAGTGCCGAATGAGGGGAAAATCGGCCGCCTGAATATCTGTGGCGGCATCACAGGCCCCAAGCGGAAACTCCATGTTCGACTGTCCACTGCATAACCAGACATCCCCCAGCAGAATGTCTTGCAATTCGATGGTCTTGCTGCCGATCACTCTGAGTGACAGCGGAGTTTTCGTGACGGGCTGGGGGCCGAGCCGAACCAGCCACTTTCCCATCGGATCCGTCACGGTCTCGGCAGACTGGTCTCCCAGCTCGACACGAATTTTCTCGCCCGGGTTCGCCCAACCCCAGACGGGCAATGGCTGATCTCGCTGCAGCACGGCATGATTGTTAAATAGCCGGGCGAGGGTTAGCTCGGCCCCGAGCAAACTTGAACCCGAGCAAAAAGAGATTCCGGCGACCAGGATTGTCAAGTTCCACATGTTTTTATGCTTTACGGAGTCAAGTTACGGAGTCGAAAATCGTTTGGTGATCATAAAAAAACACGGCGAAGGAGCAGGCTCCGACGCCGTGGCATGATCTGAGTTCCGTACTGATTGCACAAGAGTCAACCAATGATTGCGGCGAAACGAAGTTTCGTTTAGATCGTCAATTGAGGTTGCTTTTTAAAGGGAGCGGGAGTTGTCGGATTGGCAATTTTTCGATCACCCAACCGTTTCGCTCCTGCTGCCGTAGCGCCCGACTCTTTCAAGTTCAAGGTCGTCAGACAAAAGAGGTTGTTCAGTGTATCCAGCCCGGCGTCGGTAATGGATGTTTTACTGAGGTTCAGGTCGACGGTTTTTTGCAGGACGCTGCCGGAATCGAGTTCTTCCAACTGTTCGTTGGTGATGTTCGAGCTACTGAAGTTCAGCTGAAAAACAGGGTCATTCTGGGCGACCTCAATGATCTTTGCAATCAGCGTATCGTTGATGTCCGCATTCGCGAGATCGATGCTCCAGCCGGTCATCTGAAACCCATGCATGGCTTTTCCCTCTTTGACGGCGCTCCCCCCCGCCGCCGCAATGATGCCGGCAAACCCTTGTTCCTTCTGTTTGAATTTGTCGTACTCACTCGGTCCATTGTACCCACCGCATCCCGATAAGATGATGGCGAGTACTGCGGCCAAAGTGAGGATAACAAAAGAGGAACGAGGATGCCCTGCCTGGATCGGGAATCTCTCTGTGTTTATCCGGAATATCATTAAAGAGATCTTCAAATAGAAATAATATAAAAATTTCGTTAACAAAAACGCGGGGGCTTGCAGTTGACCAAGGATTAGAACTCGCCAATCACCCGTCCATCGGCAATCGAGCCCAGCAGGTGATAGACTCCGACATCGCTGTAGCTGTTGGGAAGCTCATTCCATTG
>JBIKZJ010000456.1:0-5124 GCA_044354755.1 Schlesneria sp.
TAAAATTTACCCCATGGTATGGGATACAGAAAAATCATCACCATCAAAACAGCAGACTACTGAATTTGACGTAACCCCAAGCTGGATATAAGGCAGTGCCATTCAGTCCTGACCCCTTTTCTGTCCACAAAGTTTCTCCCAGAGCTAATCGCATGCCAAAAAACAGTTTTTGCGTTTTATGATAAACTGACTTAAATTGGCGTATTCAGACAGACTCCTAGGGAAAGTGAGTAATACGAGAGCTGACTGCGCAAGACGTATCTGATGTAGCAACACGATTGGATCCAATCCCGCACGTTGCTTAAGTAAAGAATTTTTGACGTTGTCGTGCACACTGGGATTCGCAAGTAATCGGTCACAGGGTGTGGCAGGCTTGGCGTAAGTCTTCTTCACTTTTCCGGCCTCACGATGCTTTCGGAGCAGCTTGAAAGAGGGCTGAAAAAAGTTCACGTACAAACGCAGATTCCCGTAGAGATTTGCAAGTGTCTGGCCCGCGACTGCCCCCGAATGCCGCGCGTGACCGACGAAACGTCGAATCACCGCTCCATTCTTCTGCTCGATCCACGCCTGATCGTTCTTTCGATATGGCCGGGACCGTGTGAAGACCACTTTCTGCTCATTACAAAAGGCTACAACCGATTCGTTGATGAACGCGCTATCGTTGTCGGAATTGATGCCCAAAAGGGGGGGGCGGAATTCGGCCTCGCAACACCGAAAGCCCTTCTACCACCAGTGACTGTTCCCGAAGCAGCAGCGGTGTGGCCTCCGTCCAGCCTGACGCAACATCCGTCATCACAAGACTGTGGATGAACGAACCGGTCAGCGTACCGCCGCATTGAGCAACAAAATCAATTTCCGTGCTCCCAGGTTGTGCGTTCCCCCAATCCCCGAACGTTTTACCTTCACCAGAGTCCGTATCTTTCCGACGGTTCGTCGACGAGTCCGGCCGCCCGCCTGTGACCGAGTGCTTTTCAATAATCGATCGATTGATGCCGCGCTCACAACCAGCAACAGTTCTCGAACATTCGAATCCAGTGTCAAATGCTCGTGGCTCTCCAATGTTTTCAACAACACAGGAAGAATGGCTTTGAGACGCTTTCCGCAAATTCGGTCAGAGGCTTCCCAGAGTACAATCAATACTTCCTTGACGGCGCCGTCATAGACTCGCCGTCGCGAGGGAACAAC
Organism: Schlesneria sp.; assembly: GCA_044354755.1. Lineage (GTDB taxonomy): Bacteria > Planctomycetota > Planctomycetia > Planctomycetales > Planctomycetaceae > Schlesneria. The sequence goes on from JBIKZJ010000456.1 coordinate 1,186, forward strand.
GCAATCGGGCGAAATCGTCGGGTGCCCCAACAGTCGAAGTGCGTACTTGCGGTGATACCCAGAAGTCTTCAGGAACTCATCGAGAATGCGCGTCTTGGCATCCTTCGATGAGATTCCGTAACGCGCTCGCAACACCTCCGACAACTCAAGCTTTGCTTTTCTATCCATCGTTTGCCCCTTTGACATTGGTAATACTCCAATGAGGCAACGGATGCGACTCGGTAACAGAAATCGTGAGTCAATGCTATCTCTGGTAACATTCCTCGCTGAGGCCACACGAAGCGGAAGGATAATTGTCGCCGAACACCAGTCCCCGGAGGGGAGGGGCCATAGTCGCCACGCCCCCGAGGACGACCGAAAAAGTCACTCGACGATAGCAAATCCTAATTTTGTTGACTTATTACGTTTTATTCTGGCTTTCGATCGATGACCGTTACGATTTTGGTACGGCAGACAATCCGTAAAAGACGAAGCTCATTGCGTCTCCCAGGACTCCTAAGCAGTGCCATTCGGCAGTGGCAACCGGCCGAATACGCTGATCGCCCTACTGGACTTTACCTCCAGAACCACCCCGATCTGATACAGGCTCGTCGACGTTTAACGGCATCAGGCGATATTCAAATCCGAGTTCGATGGCCTGGTCGCGAAGGTAACGAAAACCACCATAAGTGTCTGGTCGGGCGATCACCGCCAAGTAGCAGCTTTTCGGACTAAACCGCCGCAGCACTCGCCGTACCGAATCTTGCGACGCAGGGCTTCCGTCCAATGGGACCCCTGCAGTTGGTTTCGGTCGGGTTACCAAACTCTCACGCTCGTTAGAAATCACAACAAAATCATCGGTATTCAGGCCGAGGCGTTGATTCCCAGCGCCGTACTGGTGCCAGACGTAAAGTCGACCATAACGCAGTACCAGACCGATTTCCTGCTTAACACCTGCTGAACGAGTGACCGGTAAGCGGGCTTCTTGCTCGCGGAACTTCCGGTCGGCTTCCAGGTTCGTAAGCAGGGCTCGCAATCGACCCTGGGCTTCTTTAAGTTGATCCCGCACCGACTCGTTCTCGATTCCCAGCGTCTCAACTCGTGCCACCAAAGCCATATTGGCCGCCAATAATTGATCCACTTCCGTTTGCACTAACTCTTGTCGCAACTGAGCCCCGCTTCGTGTGGTCAATAGCTGCCGAATGGCTTCAGGAGCGAATGTTTGAAGTGTGGCATCCTGGCTTGCGCGATTGGTTCTCAGTCGTTCCAATTCCTCGATCACCTCTTCCAGTCGCAAGGTCATGGATTGAATTTCCACCGGCGAGACAGGAATCGCAATCGGTGTCGGTTCCGCTGGACCGGTCCCCGTCTGCTGCAGCAATAACACGACCAGAATTGCGATGAACAGGACGCCTCCGAACGTGTTGCATATCGTGTCGAGCAACAGTTCCAGGCTGTCTTGTTTGGAGTTTCGGCGACGAGACATCAGGGGGCAGCGCCTCGTTCAGGGTGGAGTATGGTTTGATCCGGATTGATCAGATCGAAACCGTGCGAAACCTGTTTTTTTTCCAAAATGTCACGTAGCTGATCAAATCCCGTCGCCCCACCAGGACGAATTAACAGCAGAAAATAAGCCGAGCTCAAATTCTGTTCGGCAACCCATTTGCCAAATTTTTCGGCGGCTGACGAACCAAACAGGGTGATTCCGGTGGCGACAAAAATCGTCGGTTTAGCGGCCCGTCCTAATGGTGCCACCGCAATCTGTTTCGAGTCGATCACGGCGAGCCAGCCTTCTTTCTGCATGCCACGTGGCAGTGTAAAGATCGTGCGATTTTCCGCTCGTTCGTCCGCTCGTTGTTGTTCCAATGCTTCGATTCCCTCGATGGTTTTTGCCAAATCCGCCTTCAGCGGTTCGAGATCAAATTGATCGGCGAGCCGCTCTTTTTCCCGCGCCTGCCATTGCTGCCGCTGTTTTTCCAGCCTTGGTCGTTCTCGTTCCAAATCGGCGATTGCGGAATTTCGGTCGGCAATCTCGTTCCGTAATTCTGCGGGGGAGGTGGCGGCCACTTCCCGCACCAGTTCGTCAGAGGTTTCCGCCGTCGCCAGTAAGCGAGCGAGTTCGGCTTCTTCCCGCTCCAGGCGATCCATCAGGACCACCGCAATTGCCGCCGAAGAATCACTCGATTGAGCCTGCTTGCGCTGTACCAGATCAAGAGCCAGTAAAAGCGCAATCACCGTGACGATCGCCGTCACCGACGTGATGATATCCTGAAACGAAAACAGCGATATGGTGGGGCCTGAACGACCGCGACGTGACATTACTCGTCACCTCGCAACTCGAACGGCATCAATCGCAACCGGCTTACTACCTGCCTGGAACAATACTCGCTGCAAGCATCCAGAAACTCTTCTTCGCTCTTTTTCAGGCCGGTTTGCGTCAGTTGGATAACCAGTGCGGCGACGAGTCCATGCAGAGTCGTTTCGAACGCGGTAGAAAGTCCACCGGTGACGCCACGAAGGGCATTCTTGATCTGCTCGAAATCACTGGATGAAGCCAGAACACCTCCGAAGCCTCCAATCGCCACCGATAATCCCTCTACGGTCCCAATAAAGCCGAGAACCGGAATCGCCCACACAAAGCCCTGCAAGAGGGAATAGCTGGTCTCCATCGAGGATTCATCGGTATTCGCCTGTTCACGCAAAATTTCACCAACATCGGTCACGCGTCCCAAATTTCGCAGATTCGAGAGCGCGGTCGTGATCCGATGAAAAACCACGAACTGCCGCGCATCATCGACCCGCTGATGCATGCGGTGAAACAGTTCATCGACCGTCTGCGGGGTTAAAACAAACTCAGGGTCTTCAGGAACAATCGTCAATTTGAGCGAACGTTGCTGCATCTGCAACTTGCTCCACTTAATACCCAGGATGGCGATCGACCAGCATGACAGAAAAACAATACAGGCCGGCGTCTCGCGATTACGGTCGAAGAAAAAACTTCCGGCAATCCAATGTCGATGGAAAGGGTATAACACCGCGTAGAACAGGCTGGTCATCAAGACCGCCAGTGTGAACGTGCACCACGAATTCACACGCGTGAATCGCCCGCCCCGAAACAGCAATCGCTGCTCGATGTCGTCTCGCGCCCAGCAAAGGGGTTCGTCCGTTGGAGTCTCATGTTTGCGGTCGGCCATGGAATTTTTTCTTACGGCAGTCAGTGGTGGAGTTCAAAGGCGAGGAACACGCAGAGGTCGCCGGTTTTACTGGCGACTTGTTCACATGCTATTTTGTATTGTAACGGCGGTTAAAGGATTCATCCGATGTCGACAGGAAAACAATCATTTCGACCAAGGCCGCAATCGCCGGGATGACGGTCCAAAAGAACAAGAGGTAAATTACCCCTAGCCAGATATTTCCGAGATAAAAATGATGAACACCGAAGCCCCCAAAAAAACCGGCCAACAGTGCCGCCGTCAGCCGATTTTTATTCGAAGTCGATGCCGTTTGCCGTACGCCGCATTTCGGGCAAACTTCCGCACGAGCGTCTGTCGGTGAACCACAGGCATAGCAGAAGTTTTGAAGCGCCTGTACGACACCTGTAAAAGGTGCATTCGCGAACAACTGACTCATTTTTGCCACGGAATTCAGTTCGGCCACCTCCACAATCGGAATCCAGTCAGTCATCCCCTCTTTCCACACCAGATCGTGAGTGACCAATTGACCGCTGGAGATGAGACCCCGCAATTCCAGCAGCGTAACGGGACCGCACTGTTCTTCCGCCACGGAATAGTACCAGACGGGGGCCATCTTTCGTGTCGGGGGACCGGATGCCGCTGGGGTTTCGTCACGAGTTGCTTTTTCGGCATCCGCTCGGGATTTCCGAGAGGCCCCGCCCTCAAACAGGTGTTCGATCGTGGAGGCCGATTCCCACGATTTGCCATCGACAGAGACTTCGTTGGC
>JBIKZJ010000457.1:0-5122 GCA_044354755.1 Schlesneria sp.
AGAGTGCCTCGTTCTTTGCTGGCAGGACTCCTACAGACGGTAGCATCCATACTCTGAACGCATAAATTTCGCGGCTCAATTCAACCGCGATTTCCATCGTCACCCTCTTTTTACGAATCTCTTTTGTCACTTTGTTCCCGCGATCCTGGATCCGATCATCGGTTGCGGGATCGAGTGGCCCGACCAGGAACTCGTCAAGAAAGGCCAAGCAATCTGCGTCAATGAATTGTTGGCAACAGTCCCTCGGAGAGAGACTGGCAAACGACAATCGGACCAAAACACCATTTCGTGGAAAACACCCGTTTTCTTCCACAATTGAAAACGTCTATACATTCAACGAAAAAACGATTGGCATTGGAAAGCTGTCTCATTTCGTAGAGGAAATCTCGACCAGAGGGAAGTGATCGGCCCGCAGGCCTCGAACCTGTCGCTGGTGCCGGACCGATACCGTAATCCTGTGCGGTGCCGGGTGACTCGACCTCGACGCGACGTTCCCCAAGTGCTTGATGCCGGTGACCGGCCACTGACCCTGCAGGTGGTTGGACCTACTTTCCGGCACCGCTCGCATTCCGCCCGTTTCGGCAAGACATCAACCACCCCCAAATCGGACGATTGTCTTTCGCCACAGCGGGAATCGATTGGCCGTTCTCGCGTTGCGGTCATTCTGCGGACGGTAACAAACCCGAGAAATCCTTCCTGACAGTCTCGTCACGTGGGTGGGAATCCACCCGAAACCCGCCAAAACGGAACGACAAATCCCGGAAATCGGCAAAAAATTTGGCGAATTCGCTCGAAATCGCCGCACCGCAAAGTAAGTCTCTCGACGGACGTGCTCAATCTGGACGATGGGCCTTTCGTTTTTCAAAGAATATTAATATTTCTTGAAAACTAAAAATCACTGATGTAATGAACGACAAACTTGCGAGTAACCCGGTAACAGTGCCGTCTGTCGATTGTCCGTGTGATGAGGGAGATTCGCTTTGCTAATAGTTTCCGTGAGGTGAGCTTCGGCGACCTGTCGATCAAAGCGATTCCGCGATTTCCCGCCTGATGGAGATCGTTTTTCGGAAATTGGCCTACCGCAGCGATACGGATGAGATGTCGCAAATCGTGAATACGCAGGACCCTCAATTGTTTTGCGGATCGTTTGCAGTTGCAATGACTCAGAGTCCCCCGAAAGGTATGTTTTGAAGAATTTATTGTCCGTATTGTCTGTGTTCGCTCTCGCGGCGATCAACACTGGCACCGCGTCTGCGTCGCCAATCATCGTCACCCCGACAGGTCTCGTTCCTGGGGGACATTTTCGTGTGGCTTTTGTGACCTCAGGTACCACGAATGCAACCAGCAGTAATCTCTCGACGTACGACAGTTTCGTCACCACAGACGCGAATGGTGCGACGTACAACGGTGCCGTCATCACATGGAAAGCCATCATGTCAAACAGCACCACCAACGCCCGCGATCACATCGGCCTCACCTCTTCATCGACCATACCAATATACTTAGTGTGGGGCGAGAAGGTGAGTGACGGAAACCTCTGGTTTGTGGGGGGACTACTTCATAGTATCAATCAAACAATAACTGGGGCTGAGATTCTATCGACGGTTTGGACTGATACAGAGTCAGACGGAACATACTCATCATATATTGAAAACGAATACCATACGGTTGGTTTGTCGTCGCAGAGATATACCTGGTCGGTAGGAGCCCAGAGTAGTATTTATGGAACTCACCATCATCTCTATGGTATAAGCGAAATTTTATCATCCCCCTCAGTTGTCCCCGAACCGTCAACAGTGATGTTAGCGGGTCTGGGCGGACTTGCAGCTTGGGCGTATTCGTACATGCGCAAGCGGGACTCATGTCGGCAGTAATGGCCAGTGGGGTGTTGCCTGTTCAGCCAATCGCTGTGCGATCGCTTCCATGGCACAGCCAACAAATTGCCCACCATCCAGACTCAGTCCGCTTGTTGCCCAACTGTACCAGCGTTTGAGGTACGCCCCAATGCGGATCAGGTCCGCACCTCGCTCATTAAGCCGGGATGCTCATTAAGCCGGGACACACGTTCGATCTCATGTTCAACCGCCCGCGGGGCCATTTCCAGCCCCGCGAGTTTCATCACAGATCCCAGAAAATCAAGTCCTCGTTCGACTCGCCCGATAAATGTCTTGTCGGGATGTTGCTCAACGTTTTACTCGGCGAGCGTTTCATTGACGATCCAGACCGCCGCACGCAGTTTCCAGCGGCTCGGAGCGAAAATTTAGGTTCAACGACAAACCGAGTGCCGGTTGGGAAAATTCAGTTTTCAGTTTTCAGTTTTCAGTTTTCAGTTTTCAGTTTTCAGTTTTCAGGGTGCAGGGTGCAGGGTGCAGGGTGCGGGGTGCAGAATCTTGAAATCTCTTCCTATTCGTGCGATTCGTTTTATTCGTGGTTCCCAATCTTCGCATTTTTTGACAAGGATGTGATTCACGAATCAAATGCTGTATTCCACGGATTGGCCTGAACGCTGCTGTGAGAAGCGGATTACGAAGCCTGTCGAGACGGAGCAGTCCGATCCTCATGGCCGTCAAGGGGAACGGATCAAGGACCGAAGTCGTCCTGTTTGCTGATCGTCCTATTTGCTGCAAAGTCAAGGATTTGTACCTCGCGCACTGGGTTTGTGGTTAAACCAAAATTTATGGGATCTGTAAGGTTTTAACTGTCGCTGCCTCCGTCCCCGAGCCATCAACGGTGATGTTAGCGGGTTTTGGTGGACTGGCGGCTTTGGCGTATTCGTTTAAGCGCAAACGGAGCTAATCCCGCAGAATGAGATTGTACCCCATGTTGTTGTGGATGGTCTCTATTCCATGGATCAGCGATTTGTTTTTGGTACCATTCATCGTGATCGCGATCGAAAAACCAAAAATTCCTCTCTACAATTCGTGGGCTGCTTTCCCGTTTTCCCGTATTTGATCCTCGCTGAATCGTTGCCGATTTCGCTGGGCTCGGAGCCGCTTGCTCTGCGGGTGAATCTGCGGGTGAATCTGTGGGTGGATGGCGATCGGCTTCGCACTGCTCTGATGAGCCCAACGCCGTTTCCCGTCCGGGTGAACGAAAGCTTTTCGGAACCTTGGCCAACGCCCCAAATTCTTCATTCAGCTTGGATCGCTTATCGAACGAAATACAGTCATCCGGAACGGTCCACTCTCGGCGCGGAAACGTCGATCGTTTCGGGCAATTTGTGATTTGCGTTGCCAGTCGAAAAGCGAGTCGCTTGGTGTCCCTCAGTTTTTCGGTAAGCGATTCGTTGCCTTGAACGTCCCGCAATGACCTTTCAACCGCCTCGTCAATCCCTTCTATGACGGAATCCTGCCAACCTTTAGATTGATGCGCTGTCTCTCGGGCGAGTATGTCGGTGTTCGCCCTTTAAAGGAACGTCATATTCGCGTTACTGTGGAACAGGTGGGCTTGTGCTCGTTCAATCCCGAATGCATCGCGAATTCTCGTTCCTGCGGTGTGCCTCAGTTGATGCCGAACAAACTTTGGAACCCCCGCGTTGCCGCATGCCTGCTTCAAGATATTGGAAAAAACCGCTCTTCCGATACCGAATAACCGTTCACGGGCGGGAGTATCCTTGTATCGGCCGAGAAATCCTTGATCGGTGTCAAACCGTCGATTTCTCGCAGTGGCTTCCTGGCAGAATACAGACATTGCACTTCGTCTGTTTGCTTTCCGTCCGCCCCCACGCAAATAGGAATCCGCATGTTTCTTGAAAGCGAACAGCGATTCGGCAACCGAAGCGCCGGAATCGGAAGAGACTGCTCGGGGTTTGGCCATGGGGTCGATTTTGAGCCCAGTTCAGAAGCGAGCAACCAATTCGCCGCGAATTCGGCTTTCTTCTCTGCCGCCAACACCCAAAAAATGATCTGTACCATCGAAAAGATGGTCTATACCATCGATTCGACAGCGAGCCTGCCCAGAAACTTTGTGGAGCAGATCAGAGGCAGAACGTTCCTGACGCGTGTCATGTGCGGTCCTTTCGGTCAATTGTGGAATCAGTTCCACGATTGAATAAGGATTTTCCGCCGCACTGACGAACGTCATCAGGTAACGTAACTCGTTTCGCCGTAACGAAATGCCCAGGACAGGAATCGAACCTGCACGCCATTACTGGCACTAGGTCCTGAACCTAGCGCGTCTGCCAATTCCGCCACCTGGGCCACTGCGGTCGTAGGATACGACTTTCTGGCTTGCGAGGCAAGGTTGCGGGAAAAGGAATTCATAAACGGATTCTGGAATCATTTTTGCTTCGAAGCGCTTGCGAAATGCCAAACAATCGTTATCATTCTCCGCTCGCGGTAAAGCCGTCCGCTGCGCCGCTAGCGTAGCTCAACGGCAGAGTACCGGTTTTGTAAACCGGTGGTTGTGGGTTCAAATCCCACCGCTAGCTTTTTTTATTGCGAAAATGGTTTTCGGCGGGATACCCGAGTGGCCAAAGGGGCCAGACTGTAAATCTGGTGGCTCTGCCTTCGCAGGTTCGAATCCTGCTCCCGCCATGTTTGTTGGCTTATGAATGATGATTGGTATCCTCACTGTAAGCCAGATGTTGACCTGACGACTCAGGTGCTCATCTGGCAATTGGGGGCTGAGTTTCTGTTGGTTTTTTGAGTTGGGTTTTGCGGGTGTAGCTCAATGGTAGAGCTCCAGCCTTCCAAGCTGGTGGTGTGGGTTCGATTCCCATCACCCGCTCTTCGGTTGACAGATGATCGCAAACACACCATTGTGTACGGGTATGGTAGGTGTGTATGCGAACAGTAGGGTTCTGGCTGGCGTTGCTGCTGTAGCTCAGCTGGTAGAGTGCGTCCTTGGTAAGGACGAGGTCAAGGGTTCGATTCCCTTCAGTAGCTTTGTATCTTGGGTTCGTTTGTATCTTGGGTTCGGTTGACTTACGGGTCTTCGCCATTGGCGGCGAGGTCGGTTTCAAGTGGAGTGCCTTTCCTTCAGTCTGGCTCTTTAAAGTGTTTTCCAGTCTGGTTGTGAACAGGTCGGTTAGAGAAAGAGGATTGCGAGCAAAATGGCGAAAGATCTGTTTGTACGCACAAAGCCACACGTGAATGTTGGCACAATTGGTCACATCGACCAC
>JBIKZJ010000458.1:0-5085 GCA_044354755.1 Schlesneria sp.
CTCGACAACACCTGGCAGGATTTCCAGTTCTTCCAGCGAACCGGGTGGGTACGGCTTCCCGAGGCGGACCGGAGCCCGATTGATCACCCCATCTCTGTCCAAAAAGACCGCGCGGTTCATCGAACCGATTCCCAACGAGTTGGTTGACGTTTGAGTGTAGGGTGTGAGACCAGCAAGTGCCAGATCACGGCTTGAAAAGCCTCGGCATGCGGTGTGACATGGTCAGGATTCACGGTCGGGATCACGACGCAGGCCTGCGCAACTCGCGCGGTGTAGCCGCCGTCTCTGCCCACAATCCCGATGATCGGCGTGCCGATATGGGCGGCATACTCCATCGCCATGACTAAATTGGGACTGACATTCGTCTCGAGATTCCCACCACCAACGGAGAGAACCATGATCAGATCAGTAGGTCGCAAATGACTGACTTTGAGCCACTCCACGAATACGCTGGACCAACCCTCGTCATTGGTGCGGGCCGTTAATTCCGACACGTTGTCGGTGGGTGCGTATGATTCGATGCCCACGATTTTGCGGAAGTCATTTACCGCGTGCGACGCGTTGGCGGCGCTACCGCCCACACCTAAAATGATCATCCGCCCTTGGTTTTTACGGGTCTCCTCGATCAGATGGACCATTTTTTCCACTGTCTCGGCCTTAATCTGATCAAGAATCTGCCGGGCTTCATCGAGGAACTGGAGTACATGGCTCAAAATTGGCTCAATCTATGGCAGATGGTTTAACCTCACTTGCAGAATGACTGAGGAAAGTCGGGGAGCATCGGTCGTGCAGAAAAACGACCTTCATGCGATTCTTTAAAGGGGCTCAACGACAAAACAAGTGCGCGGGTTAGGGTGTTGGGTATGAAAAAGGTGGCCAACTCGGTCTGATGAACACAGTATTGCAAACCGTTTGATCAGGGGAACCGAGATGACCATGCAGGTATGACCACACAGGTGTTGTATCATGCCATTGGAGTTGATAGCTATGCAGCGACGCGCTGCTGGGAAAAAGAGGGGGTATTTTGTCTTCCGATGGAAGCACCGTCATCGTGTCATCGCTGTTCGAAGTGCGGTTGCGGTGACGTGATCCATCGGGGCACAGTGATCCATCGGGGCACATTTGATCGGACAGTCCATGCACCTCCCATTGATACCTATCGGACTCAACTGTTTATCAAGGGACCGCGATTGGAATGCCGCCGTTACCAGCAGGTATTGAATGCGGCGATTCCGAAAGTTGTTCCGCACTGTCAATACACGGAGAGCTTTGCTCGTTTGGTCATCGATTTACGGAAGATGATGACAATCCAGGATGTGGCCAGGTGTCTCGGAGTGAGCGAAACCATGATTCGCAGCATCGACAAGAAATACCTTCCGCAGAATTTTGGGAAACCACGTCTGCGTGATCTGAAGATTATCGCGATTTTTGTCATTGAACCGTTTTTTCCTGTGGGGTTGATTCAGCGGGATGATCCATTTCCGCAGAAAAAGATGGGGTGCGAGGATCATGGTCGTATCGCGGCAAATGACCGCAGTATGACACACCGGGCAGCGTTCCGGTTCAAGTGGAAAAACGGCCGCGAGCGATTTTGTGTCCCATTCTGTCGCGGAATGGTTCGTCGTCGAGGCGAGGAGTTGTCGCTGGATTTCCGCACGCTTCTTCGCACAGGAATTGGCGTAGAGTCCGCTGCGCCGAATCATCCGAAGGCCTCGGGGCGGAATGTGTTCGAACCAGAGTGAGAGAAACTCATCGGGAGTGAGTCTCATCAGCTTTTTGCCGCCATCCCGGTGATCGCGATACCAGAACGTGACTTCGGTCTGTGTCGCCGAGTGGATCCGGCGGTTGGAAATCGGTCCACTGGTCATGTAGCGCCAACATGACTTTGCGATGATCCTAATTTTTGCCACTCACGGGGTCGTCACCCAGCAGATCACAGCGACGAACCACACGATTCATGACATGGACACCCGCAACTTCATCAGGCGCAAATACTTCCGCTCGAGCCATCCTCGCCATCATTCCGCTCCAAAGGACTCCAAATGAAACGTGATCAAAACCGATGATTCAAAAACTTGAGCGGAATCGCAACACATCTTTAAACTAGTCCAGTGTCCCTATGGCTCCTCTCGGATTTGACCGCCGCGCTCGATTGCGCCCCTTGCAATCAGAGTCCCTTAACGCTGCGCGTGATCCAAACCGCACACACTCTTCCGATGCTGCCGAACCTTCTCGCGCAGAGATCAACGAATCCGACACGTCATGCCGTCGAGTCTGAAATGACGAAAATTTAAAATCAAGCCCGCAGAGCAATCGGAGTGCCGAACAGTATTGGCTGCGTCCCCTTTTCTTTTCCTTTCCCCTTTTCTTTTCCGTGCGACGACGAACAGATATTTACCGTATAGAAATGTTCCCGATTTCCGACGGTCTTAACAAATCCAGAATCGACCCTCCCCATTTCATCTCACAAGCAACCTCATACGCGGTCTTCGCAGGAATGAACGGTCCTCCATACCCGTCGATGTCGGCCCCATGACGGATCAACAGCTCGATCATGGCTTTGACCTTGGATTCATTTTCCAATGATTGCCGGGAAACGGCGAGTTGCAATGGCGTAAAGCCATACTCGCCAGGTAAGTTGAGATCAATTTTCTCGCCATAATTGTTGAGCAGATATTCAACCGATTCAATTGCAAGTTTGCGTATTCCAACGTGAACCGGGGTGCTGCCCAAGAAGTCCAAGCCTGCCAAATCATCGCCATTTTTCAATAATAGCTCAATCACAACCCGATTCCCCATAGATACGTTCGGCAGTGGGTCAGAAGTGATGAGGCTTTTCACCGCGCGATAAGATGGCTGGGAGTAACTTCCTTTCATGGCATGGTGCAAAGCGCTGAAAGAATGCTCCTTCGAGTTCACATCGAGTTTTGCGCCCCGCTCCAATAAAAGCATAGCTGCACGCTCACAACCGTACTCTGAAGCAAGATCTAACGGTGACACATACGGCATCTCAACAATCGTTTCGCCATTTATTATCGGCCCTTCGCCCAATGCATTGATGTCAGACCCTCGTTCCAGCAATAGCCTCAACACGTTAACGGAGTCAGCATGCGCGGCAGTGTGCAGCGGTGTCTGACGCAACGATTCTGGATCTCGGTCGTTAATTTCCGCGCCGGCACTCAACAGCATTTCGGCGGCGGCAACGTTGTCATAACGGGCGGCGGCATGCAACGCGCCTATTCCAGCCGCGTATACACGACGTGTTGCGACGCAAGGATCATCTTTCAGAAGTTTAGTCAATCCCTTCATGTCTCTGTATTGTATTAACACAATCGCCTTAACCAAATTCCTGTTTTCAGGGGTTGAGTAGGTAACATTTAGCTCGCCCTGCGCATCGGCAGTATCACGATGCAGATTTACCCCTATAGGGTTCGCAAGTTCCGGGTAATCTGACTTCGATGACTTCAATCGCAATAATAAAATTCCCGTCAGAATGCCACAGCCGATAACACAAAAGACTGCGGGTAATCGACCGGGTCGACTATTAAAATTCAACACTTTTATTCCTCCCCAAGACGAACCGCTACGGAACGTAACCAATCCGATTTAGTTCTTGGCAAACGTCTTCCTGGTCAAATATCCACGGCCAATCGGTCGAGTCGCCTCCCCACTTGTGGATTGACTTGTGATACTGAATCATCCAACCGTTGACGGATGCAAAGGAGTACAACATCTGACCGTAAACCTTCGTAATGTCAGTTTCTGGTGGCATAATCGTATTTGTGTTCAGCTGAACGCTGTGGGCTTGAATCCAAGAGGACACATTGTTCACCATCGCAGTGTAGTCGGACCTGTTTATTGTAATCATGATAGTGGCCGTTGTAGTTGTATAACTCGGCATCATTCCGTTGAAAACGAGTTCTTGTTCCGTGTAATTAAACGTGTCGGTGCCTATGAAGGTGGGGTTTGGTACAAGTAAAAGCTGAGCCGAGAGGTCCGACCGCAATTGTTGGACGATATTTTGTACAGTTTGGAACTCGGCTGTCATTAAGTCAACGGCATTTTGCCGTGCAGCCTCAATGATCACTGTCATTGAGGAGCCGACGTATTCCGAGTAGGCATTGGCGATCAGTTTCAACGCAAACCCTGCTGCGGCGAATCCTTCGGTATTACCGATAGCCAGGGCATCCCCCGCAATGCCGCCCAACCATCCCGGGCCTGTCGACCACTGGTTCAAAAAGCCTCCGAATCGGCCAATCGCGGCCGCGATCGTGGCGTACTTTGAGGCAATATTATTTTGGGTCGCGGCCTGCCAATCCGTAATGGCGTTGTTGGCTGCAGCCTGCGCATTATTTGAGTCCGCTTGGGATTTGATAGGCCGCATAAATCCGTAACTTGCATTTCCCGCCAGGCCTATGGAAACAGAGCCAAATTTTGGCATCGTGTAACCGTCAAGCCAAAGATTTGGTTTGTTGCTGTCGTTATCAAAAATATTAAACGCAACAGAGTTCGAGTTAGCGGGAAGAGTTGCGGAGTCGTTCACCGCACTTAAAAGACGCCGCAGTTCCAGGATTTCAAAGTTTGCAATCGATTCCGACTGCTGGTCAATTCCGCGAGTTCTACGTCGTTGTTTTGCCTGACTGCGTGAAAAAAACAGCATGGTTATCTGTCCTTTCATGATATGTCAAAAGGTAGTCATCCCTATGGGTGCAATCCCATTCTGCGTGAATTGTACGGAGGTCAAATTCAAAAACGCAAGAACAAATTTCGAAAACATCGGAGAATATTTCGGATTTTTTGTTATTCTTTGCAGGGGTACGCCATTCGAGGATCGAATGGATTCAGCACTGAGTTCCGCAGGGAGGCGGTTCGATGGAGGGGATTTCTGTGGATGGTCGGAACGGCAAATTGATTCAATCTGTGGCAGAGATGATCGTCCGTTTTCATGGTGATGTCTTTCCAAAACTCGCGGAATGGGAACAGCGTCTGAAAGCGGATCCCCAAATTTTGGACACGCTCGAACGGGAAGTTCAGCAGGAATTTTCGCGCGGGGCCGGGTTGGTGGTTGCAGGCTTGATCGCGATG
>JBIKZJ010000459.1:0-5075 GCA_044354755.1 Schlesneria sp.
TGGAAGTTCCAGAATCTTCAGACTCTCGTTTCGCGTCATCGGCGTTGAGTTTGATTCTTCCGTAGTTTCGTAGCCTTCGATCAACGTACCGTATGCTTCATTGATCTGAGCGCGTTTTGCGTTTGCCTTCGATTTCAAATCCGGGTTGTTCGGAAACCGATCCGGGTGCCAGACTTGCACGAGATCGCGGTAAGCTTTCGCGATATCTTCGAGTGATGCTGTGACTGGAAGTTCCAGAATCTTCAGACTCTCGTTTCGCGTCATCGGCGATCGTTCTCCAACGTGGTATGATGCCGTGAAGCCATCCGCTGTCTCCAGAATTCTGTCGAGATATGCCAGTTTAAACAACTGTGCCGTTCCAAAAAATCGCGTGAAAGCCGATGGAACTTTCGGCCTTGTCCCCCGCTAAAGGTATCACGCGTTTCGCTCTTTCGTGTCACACAGGTGTCACGTAGGAATCACACCTACGGGACTTCCACGCTCGACAACTCACGAACACAGTATTTCACCTTTCCCTTTTTTTCTAGGTTCGCTTGCACTTGCTGGAATTCTTCAGTAGCCTGCGTTCGGGGCGGTGTCAGACTTTTAATCCGTAGGTCCTGGGTTCGAATCCCAGCGGGCTCACTGTTTTTTTGACGTCGCTCTGGCTCCAACGAGTCGCCGTCGACATGCGCGTCGGCCACCCCTGACGGGCCGCTCGCGCTGCATTCTTTCCGGAACTTCCCTTCCGCAAACAGACGGCGTGTGAGCTTCCAACAGAGTTTTGGTCGGTTCAATTCAGGAGATCACTCGTGATCCGCTCTCTTTCTCAAGTTTTCCTGTTTGCCATGCTGGCAATCGCTCTGCTTCCTGGCCGCTCGTCTGCACTGGAACCTAAGTTGCCACAGGATTCGTGGCCACAATGGCGCGGTGCCAATCGCGATAACATCAGCCCGTTCAAGGGAATCAAAACCGACTGGCTGGCCACGCCCCCCGCGCTTGCCTGGAAAATCCCCGGAATGGGTGCCGGCTATGCCAGCGTGTCGATTGTCGGTGATCGCCTTTACACCACCGGAAACGTCGGTGAAACCCAGTCGGTCATTGCCGTCGATCTGAAAACTCAGACCATCGCCTGGTCGTCACCACTGACCGATTCAAGCCCCAAGCATGGCTACGAAGGTTCGCGCTGCACCCCAACCATCGATGGCAACCACCTGTATGCGATTTCCTCGAACGGACAGATTTCCTGCCTGAAAGTTGCCGACGGCAGCCTCGTCTGGAAGAAGAACTTCGAGACCGAATGGAAAGGTCGCATGATGTCCGGCTGGGGATTCTCGGAATCACCGCTGGTCGACGGCGATCGGGTCCTCTGTACCCCAGGAAGCGCCGAAGCCATGATCGTTTGTCTCGCTAAAAAAACCGGCAAGGAAATCTGGCGATCGGCCGTCGAAGATACGGGGAGCAAAGGGAGCCCCGGTGCGGGCTACTCGGTCATGGCGATCAGCGAAGGGGCTGGAGTCAAACAGTATGTGCAACTGATTGGTCGCGGATTGATTGGGGTTCGGGCCAGCGACGGCAAGCACCTCTGGAGCTACAACAAAATCGCCAACGGTGTTGCCGATATCCCCACGCCGATTGTGAAAGGGGATTATGTTTTCGGTTCCACGGGTTACGGAGACGGCGGCTCGGCCCTCGTCAAACTGCAGCGAACTGCCGAAGGGGTCGAGGCGGTCGAGCAGTACGCGCGAGCGGCCAATGAACTGCAGAACCATCACGGTGGGATGGTGCTGATTGGCGATCATCTGTACTTCGGCCAGGGTCATAACAATGGCTTTCCGATTTGCGTCGACCTGCTCTCGGGAGATGTCAAATGGGGTGGTCGGATCCGGGGTGAAGGAAGCGGTTCCGCAGCGATCACCGCCGTCGATGGCCACGTCATTTTTCGCTACCAAAGCGGTGAAGTCGCCCTCGTCGAGGCGACTCCCACCGAATATAAGCTAAAAGGCTCGTTCAAGCCCGAGTTTCAAGAGCGTGAGTCGTGGTCACACCCCGTCGTTTGTGGCGGAAAACTGTATTTGCGTGAGCAGAACATCCTGATGTGCTACGACCTGACTAAATAATTGCATATGGAAACTTTACTAACCGAAAAAGCGATCGCCGATCGCGTGTCGGAACTGGGTGGGTCGTTCACGGAACTCTACCGTGGACGACCCCTCACTGTCTTGGGGGTCTTGAACGGCAGTGTCATCCTCGTCGCAGACTTGATTCGTGCCATCAACATCCCGCATCAAATCGGCTTTGTGCGGGCGTCGAGTTACCGAGGTGAGACGACGGTCGCTGGGCAACTGACGATCGATACCGACCTGCTCCCCGACATCACCGGTCGTGATGTGCTGCTGGTCGATGATATTTTCGACACCGGACGAACGATGGCCCGGTTATTGGGTGAGCTGCAGCGGTATCAACCCGCCAGCATTCGCTCGCTGGTGCTACTCTGGAAGCAGGCGCGCAGCGAAGTCGAGCTGGTTCCTGATTTCTACGGGTTTCAGATCCCGGATGCTTTCGTCGTCGGATATGGCCTCGATTACAACGACGACTACCGTCACCTGCGGCAAATCCAGGTGCTGAATCCCGAGGAAATCTGATTATCAGCCAGCGGTTCACGTCGTCACGTCAGTCGCGGCGGTCACTGCGGTCTGTAACCGTTCACAGCCAAGTGAGGGGGACACAGTTTTCTCGGAAAAACGATAAGTGAACGGTTTGAGCGATTTGGCAGATCTTCGCTTTATCGCGGGAAAAATGAGCCAGTCCCCGAACTGTGCGTCGGTCACGTCGGTCACGGCGGTATCGGCGGGAATTCGCTGCCGATAGTTCAACCCGGTGGCAACGGTGCGACAGCAGTGACCGCGTCCAAATTCAGCGGGCCGTAAATGTGTGGGAAAAGCTGGTTGGCGTCGGGTGCATGTTCCCATCGGATCGGCGGCAACACTTTATCCGGGTCAATGGTCAGCACGACTAACCCGGTTTGCCCCTGAAAGAACCGTTCAACAACTCCATCGATTTGTTCGGCCGTAGCGCAGTGGATGAAGCCTTGGGTGGCGAGTGTATCCCCCCGATATTCGCCATCGACCTGAGATTTTTCCCAACGCTGCGGGGTCGTGATATGCAGAATCGACGAGGCCATTTCGAAAAATCCTTGACCGAGTTCAGCCCGAAACAGGAGTGCAAAAAGGGGAGTGAGTCATTCAGCAGAATCGGGCCGTCACCCTGCCATTCGATCTGCCGCAATGATCGCATCACCTTGGTCGTCAGTAAAGGGAGTCCCCACCGCGATTGACGGTCACGCATCTTTGGTCAGCAAGACGTTCAGTGATGACTTCTCTCACAAAGGCCTCAACATCCTCACCGACTTTATCAATCGTGGCACCGGCATCTTGCCGGGATGGCGAATATGGGGACACGGTTTTATCTTGAAAATGCGATGCGAAAACGCTCAAATTGCTTGAATGTCCGATTTTAATCTCATTTGATCAGGAGCGGAATAATGGCGAGGATGGCACGAGCGGAAGTGTTTGCGCCTGATCAAGTTGCGGTTGTGCATGTGATGAATCGCGTGGTTCGTCGCCGCGACTTGCTGGGTAACGATCCGGTGTCCGGCAAGAATTATGATCACCATAAAGTGATGATAGAATTTCAGTTGCAGCGATTAGCCGAGGCGTTCGGGATCGACCTGCTGGGGTTTACCATCATGTCGAATCATTTCCATCTGATTCTAAGGTCTCGTCCGGAGGTTGTGGCGGCTTGGGATGATACCGAGGTCGCTCGGCGGTGGTTGTTGATTTGTCCGGTGCGGAAGAATTCGGCGGGGGATCCGCAAGAACCGTATGAATTTGAGTTCAATTCCATCCGGAATGACCGGTGTAAACTGGAAACAATCCGGTTGCGATTGAGTGATCAGGGTTGGTGGATGCGGGTATTGTGTCAATACATCGCGGTTCGGGCCAATCGGGAAGATCATGAGCTCGGGAAATTTTGGCAAAGTCGGTTTCGGGCAGTCCGTTTATTGGATGAGGCGGCTCTGTTGGCCTGTGCAGCTTACGTGGACCTGAGTCCCATCCGAGCGGCCATGGCCGAAACGCTCGAACAGAGTGATGACACCTCAGTCCAGCGCCGACTTCAGTCGGTGTTACCAGCAAATGACGATTCCCACTCCGCCACGTCTGGAACCGTTTAGGCGAACGAGGAATCCTCAGGCGATCCAATCACCTCGATCATACCCGAGGCGATTGGTACCGAAGCGGTTTCTCAGGCTGTTTCTACGGATGTCGTACCGCCCCATGTGACTGCAGATCGGTTTTTGTCACCGATTGAATTGATCTCAGCCAATGAAAACCCACTGGGAGCGCAATCGAGTTCTCAACGGTTTCGTTGCAGCGACAAGGGTTTTCTGGCCATGTCGCAGGGGGATTATCTCGAGTTACTCGATTGGACCGCCCGGCAGCTGGCGCCCGGCAAGCGAGGAACGACTTCGGCGTCGACACCGGCCCTTCTTCAGCGATTGAGTGGCAAGTTTCCCACTGCAACAGGCTGGGTCGAGTTAGTGCAGGATTTCGGCAAATTACTCGCAACCGTCGCCGGTCATCCCCAGACGATCCATGCGATCCGCAGTCGAATTTCCGGCTTTCCTCACCGCATGCGCCCCCGTGTCCGCGAGTTATTGCCAACTTCTGAGTAGCAACGATTCGAGAAAAACGGACGCAGGCAAATTGACGACTCCCTCGCTGGACAAAAAATCAACGAGACGGGGGGCTTTCGTTGGCCTTGTCGCGACGTGATCACGTTCTCTTGCGTTGTCCGGCAGCGTCATCGCGAAAATCGTGTGATTTTTTGCCCCGAGAGATGCTGACACTTCTTTCCGCTTCGCCGTGCTTAGCCATAGTGTCTCGGCAAACCGCAATTTTTCTAGTGTCCCCTGTGGGTTTTCTCAATTCGATTCCGGATGGTCACTTAACGCTAACGAAGTTCGGGGGGGATGACGAGTTTTGGATCCTGTTTCTTCGCATCGTGGAAGAAGCGTTTTGCCTCGTCGTTGTTCC
>JBIKZJ010000099.1:0-16223 GCA_044354755.1 Schlesneria sp.
CGCTCAATCGACTTCCCCGCTTCGGTGACCGTGATTCGGTCGAGTTCCACAATTTTTCCCGTGTTCAGGGCCACGAGCATCGAGCCATTCGGCCCTACAGACATGGCGGTAATGATACCGGACGGAAATGCCGGGTCGGCAGTCAAGTCCTGCCAGCCCTGCTCGGGAAAGCGCGGATACAACCGCAACAGCTTTCGTTCGCTGGCAACCCAAACAAATCCGTGTTCGTCCGGCTCAATCCAACGCCAGGTGGCCAATTCCAAACCTTTTGCCCCGTGTTCGAGCCATTTCGATCTATCCTGAGCGGGCAATACCAGGACCCGTCGGTGATCGCTTCCTCCCACAGGTGCGAGCGTCCAAAAATTGTCAAAGTTGTCAAAAGCGGGTTCGAGAGCTCCTTTTGGAGGTGCCAGCGGCAATGCGGGACGCCAGGGACGAGTCGCGGGAAATGCCCCCTGAACTTCGACAAACGACGAACCCGCGTCGGTCCGTTCGAGTCCGTTTTCCTGTGCCGATGCGTGATCATTGGACAGCCAGAAGGTCATGATTGCGGCGGCGAGCAGACCTCGCATGATTTTGAAAACGACTTGAGCGATGACGTTGTCCTCGTATTTGACCACGCCATGGTTGTCGTGACCAAAGGGCTCAACGAACCAGGCTCTGATTGCCGGTTTCTGTCGTGATTCTAAGCAGCAGGATGTCCGTTGAAGCATTGGTTGTCTCTGATTTGCGTGAATTCTCTGTACGAGATTGTCTTTACAAGACTTGTCATCGACTCGCTGAAAATCAAAACACTTTACGCGTCATCTGAGCGATCGCAGGTAAGACAATAAATCCGCGGCTTCTTGGGGAGTCAAATCTCGCAGCGTCCCTTCGGGCATGATTGAGATGCTTTGTGACAGCAGTTCATCGACATCCTTCTCAGCGATCCGGATCAACTGCCCCTGATTGTCCTTGAGTACCACCACTTCCTCTTTCCGTTCCGCGATCAACCCGGAATGAACCGTGCCCGATTTTGTCGTGAGAATAAATGGCACGAATTCCGGATCGATCTTTTCAGAAGGTTTTAATAAACTTGTTAGGATTTCTGGCTTCTCGTATTTGCGACCAATCTTACTTAAGTTGGGACCAAAGGATTTTCCTCGTTCGCCAATCTGATGGCAGTTTTTACATTGCAGGCGTAGATCGCTGAAAAAGAGTTTTTCACCGACCTCGACCTGTCCGCTCAGGCTCAACACCTGCAACGGAATCAATTCCACGGTTTTCCGTCGTTTTTCTTCGGGGACAAATGGATCAAATAGATCTCGAATCTGCGGATTCGACGCAGCAATACCCCGCTCAATCACCTTTTGTCGCGTCGCAGCAGAAAACCGATTTTCGTAAACCGCGGTGAGTAATGCTAATGCACTCTCGATGTCTTTTAATCGCAAATCGATGGAATTCACGGCGGGTTTCTGCGCCGCAATCAACGCATCCAAAGCCCGGGCCTGTTCCTTTCGCAGTCCTACTTCTTGCGCCACGGTCGTGGGGGATCCCTGCGGTAATTGGGGCGATTGTTTGCGGATCCAGTCCCGGATTAATCCTAACCCCTGCACATCGACAACCTTGGAACCAAGATGGGGCATGCGGCCCGGGCCAATTTTTGCCATTCGATAGTAAAGAATCGATCGAAACGGGTCACCTGGCACGACAACCCGCGCATCGCGAATCCCAAAATCTCCCTGAGTCAATCGGCCATCGATCATCCCTGTTTCCAGATTCGTCAGTTGGCGCTGCAGACGAATCGGAGAAGAGGCACCTCCGCCATTGCCATGACAATGGGCACAATTGACATCCAGTAACGAACGAGCCCGCTCGTCGATCGCCTCATTCGGATCATATGGGTCCACGAGTGCGGTACGATGCACATCAATCGGATCGGCGAACAGGCCAAGCCGAACGAGCTCATCGATTGTCAAAGACTCGGCGGGATTTTTTGCTGGCTTTTGCCTAAGCTGCTGCTCATGGAAGCCCAGAACACTTCCTGCGCGGGGCGAGTGGCAAACAAGGCATTCGCCACGACTCTGAAACGTCCAAGACTGTTGTCGCCGCCCCCCAGGGACCGCTGAATCAACGACCTGATAAACCCGTTGCGTCCCCGCAGCGGGGACCAGCATAGCATCGGTAAACTCCGAATTCCACAAATAGGTGTACGCTCGCCACTGTTCCCCTTCTTTATGCAGGATTTGAGTCTCTACCGGTCGAGCAACTACGGCCGCAGAGGGATCGTCCATAGCAAGATTGAGGTAAAGTGTCTTGACCAGAACGGAATCACGCGGAAACCTCCAATCCCCTTTGCGTTCACCAGCCAGCAAGTTTGTTGCTTTGTGAACCGTCAACTGTTCTTGTTGCGGCAACGCGACCAACCGTTTTGTTTGGGCCCCGTCGGCCCATGGTTCCGCGTTGACCGAATAAGGGAGAACTCCCCCAGCCGGCTGCTGATCCGCTACCGACGCGAATAGTCCCGATTCGCTCAATTTGTGGGGAAAATCCTGGTTCGCTGCAGTGACGGGATTCGGAATCAGCCGATGAATGGTGCCATCGTAGTCCACCACGTACAGCTCATGATCGTGCCCCTCGGCAAACGTGATAATCCGAAACGGAGTATCGACGAGCTCTTGTGCCCCGGTCACCTGTTTTCCATCGTAACGCAGCTTCCAAATCTTACCGGTCACAAAGTCGCCATACACATAGTGACCGATTAAATCCGGACTCTGTTGACCTCGGTAAACGTAGCCACCTGTAACGGAACGAGCATCGCTCCGCGAATGAGTCATGACAGGTGGCTGAATCGGTGTCGGTCCAGGCTTCAGATCAGGACGAATGGTCTGACTTCCTTCGACCACGCTCCATCCACAATTGTCTCCTGCCTTGACGCGAAACACCATTTCCCAAAGATCCCAGCCGACATCGCCCAACCAGAGATCTCCGCTCCCTCGATCGAAGCTCATCTTCCACGGATTGCGAAATCCGTATGCCCAGACTTCCGGTCGGGCACCGGGAATTTTCAGGAAGGGATTATCTGATGGGATCGCATAAGGCCGTCCATTTTCAGAGCGATTCACGTCGATCCGCAGGATCGAGGACTTGAGGTCGGTAATATCCTGGCCCGTGTTCGAGGGATCTGGCGGGCTTGGTGACGCACCGTCTCCCGTCGAAATGTACAGATACCCATCGGACCCGAATTCCAGACAACCGCCATTATGTCCCCCTGTAGACCACTCGATCAGAATCTGTTCCGAGGTCGGATCACAACGTGGTGGATCATCACCTTTCACCGTAAATCGCGATACGCGATTGTCACCGGCAAATCCTTTTCCCGCGAGGTAACAAATATAAATAAAATGATTCTGCTGATAGTCGGGATGAAACGCCAAGCCATAAACGTGTTGTGCGTTGGCGATATGATCGGCAAGATTCACAAAGAGCTGGACCTCGGCTTGCTGGCAGTCAGGTTTGTCGGGAAAGGTGTAGATTTTTCCAGTCAGCTCTGCCAGAAACCATCGCCGACCCGTCGGTGAGATCGTCAAAACAGTCGGATCAACAAACTTGAGCTGGGGAAATGCCGGCTCTGTGCGGAAAGGGGCCGTCGGTTCCGGTGTCCCCGTTATGTGCGATGTGCTCCACGGGATTCGGTTGACCTGTCCCACACGACCTGCGACCGAGTCGTCAGCCACACACCGTAGTAATAAGGGGTGAAGGAACAAAAAGGAACACAACAACCCCGTCATTCTGAGCCGAAATCGAAGCGACAACATGGTAGAGGTACTCCGGATGAAAATAAGGTTAATTCTTATCGAAGTCGAGCGGTTCCAGAAACCACCCGGTTTTGTATGTCCAATAGGGGTCCACTTCGAGCGGTGGAAGTGGCTGACCCGTGGTCAATTCCAATGCGCTTCGGCAGGCCATAGCCAGAATACTTTGTGCCGGAGCCTTTTCCGAGTACCGCATTTCGGGCGAGTAAAATGTGCTGAAAACGGGTTCCGCTGCAGCCACTTTCGCTCGCCCCAGTGAAAGAGCGGCTAACGAGGCAACGTGTGGCACTTCATTCCGATCCTGAAGTCGCTCGATGAAAAGACGAACTAATTCCTCGGGCAGTTCTGCGTGATGAATTTGGCCAAGAGCCCAGATCGCCCGACTCCGTAATTCACTACGGTGCGTACAGTGGATCCAATAGAATTGATGCCCCACCGGTGGGTTCTGAGGGACGGGCAGGAATTGTCTCAATAGCGAGTCGGCAGCAGCATAGCGGAGAACTCCCAATGCTTCGATCAGGTGCTTATGCCGTTCGTACAAATTCCACCGGATATTTAAATCGGGATTCGATTTGATGGGAATTTCGATCAAGCTTTTTTCGGTTTCCGCAGTGAGATGCCGCAAGATCGGTTCGGCAGTACTCGCCACCGCCAGTCGACGCAAAGACCAGGCGACCGCAATCGAAACGTCGGGAGCTTGATGGTTTAATAATTCTACCAGTCGGTCGGCTGCTGGCTTATGGTCCAGGCGGCCGACCACGATTGCGGCCTGAGCGATGCCACGAGGGGCATCGGAATTCAGCACCGTCATGACGGATTCGCGCAGGGAATGACTCAACTCGGCCCGAGCATCTGCTGCAACGAGCCATTGCTGCGTGGCGGAACGGAGATAGGCGTTCGAGTCGTCCAGAAACTTGCTGAGCTGTGCGATATCCGCCGGGGTCTGCAACCGAAACAGCGACTCGGCGGCAAGCTGCCGCAAGGCGGGATCTGGACTCTTGATCGCAGGATCGAGTGCCGAACGTGTGAGTGCAGGATCAAGCTGTAACAATCGACGAAACGCCACCGACGCGGTCGCCGATTCGGAATCCACTGCCAATTGCTGCAAGAGTTGAACAGCCTCGATAGACTCTTGTTTCGCCAGCAGATGGGCTGCCAACAAGTGATCAATCACGATTCTGCCAGCGGCCGTTTCTGCGGCCAGCTGTCGTGCAACCTCGATCACGGATTCCTCCGCAAGATGGCCTAGTCCCTTGGCCGCTGCGAGTCGCAATGGAGGTGCCAGTTTCTGATCGAGAACCCGCTGGCTTAACAAGGGAATTGCTGCTTTGAGTTCCATTTTTGCCGACCCCTGAATGGCCAGTGTCAAGAGCCCCGGCGATGTGGTACGCGATTCCAGACGCGACAACCAGATCGGTTGCATCGGCAAATCGTTCCAGTCTGCCAGTGCGGGTTCAATCTGTCGAGCAAAATCCAGTCCCAAGGGGACATGCTGCCTGAGTGCGGGAATCGCTTCTCGCGCCTTGATCACCACTAATGTTCGCGCAGCGGCCAGACGAACAACGCGATCATTTGTCTGAGTTTCCAGCATTTTCACGAGGATCGGGATCAGATCCTGCCAGTCGGCCATTTCCACATCGCTCGCCCGAGCAATCGATTCCGCGACGTTCAGCTGCAATTCCATTTCTGGCTGATTTGCGGCCTGCATCCAGAGCGATTTCAAACCAGGTGGAAGCCGCTTGATGACAGGAACTTCCGGCAAGGGAAACTCGCCCGGTAATAACGATGGGCAATAGGGCTTGATCAGTTTAGCCAGAATTGCCAGGCGGCTGAATTCCTGATAGTCCTCGAGTCGTGCCCGATTCAGCGACGAGGGATCCTTTTCGACCCGATTGGTCAGATCGAGAAATTCCTGAATCTCCTTCATCTGTTCTCGAGGGAACGAGGAAGGGTTGTCTTGTCCCCAACAGGAGATCGCCAAAAGCAGTAAGACGCCACAGATTTGCGAGGCCAGAAGGAATTCACGAATACCTGTGATAACTCGTCGCATCTTTTTCAACCGTTTCCGAATGAGCACTTCGCAGATAGGAAAGATTATTGAGGGGCGAGCAATCGTCGAACCCGCAGCATCAAGATCATCAACATGATCAATGTCGACGATCCGATGATCCACCAATTTGCCGGGATCAAGTCAAAATTTTCGAATCCCCGGACCTCCATGACAGAGAGCGCCGCAGCCATCGGATTAAACATCAGCATCCGCTCAATGGTTCGATGGTCAAACGTTTCGCCTCCCAGCCAAAAAAGCATAGTACCGACGGACAGCGTACCCAGAGTGGCATAGGATGTCGCGGTGGCCGTCGCGGTTCGCCGACAAAAACTGCCGATGAGCGCACTGAGTACGACGGCAAATGCGGCAAGCAGCAACAGACAGATCAACACGTACAGAACTTGCTGGCGAAGCGATGATTGGATGTAAATCATCACCAGATATCCAGGCAGTGTCGCCAGAAGAATCAGAACCGTTGTCAACGCCGCACTGGTCAACTTACCGGCGAGAATCGTCGAAGCGGATAGGGGGGTTGCCCGCAACAAGGCCAGACCACCACTTTCAAGTTCGGTGCTGATCAATCCGGCGGCTAAGCCCGGCGTAAGTAATAAGATCAAACCAACCTGCAGTACCACCATCAAACCACTTACAGATTGCACACCCCAATCTGACGAACCGGTCGAGGACGTATACGTCAATCCCAATGAGATCATCGTGCAGAGCGCAATGATTCGTAAGGTCCAATGAGACCGTCCAAAACGGCGCGTCCGGAACTCCTTGATCAGCACGGGGTTTGTGTAGTCACCGATCATTCCTGATCGCCGCTGGGGATCGACGAGAAACACCAATCGCCGAAACCACTGCTGGCCACGACTCCGATCGTCGGTAATCACCCCTTGCGATCGTGAGCGATCAAAAATTCGGGGGTTCAACAACGAAAGCGTATGGATCGAGAAGAGAGCCGCTGAGATTCCGGCGAGTATCGAATAACGCCTTGGGGCTCCGGCAGCTCCTACCAAACCCTGCAGACCAATGTCACCGTGCCCCAAAATTTCCATGATGGCGGGTAGCGGAGAGATCGAACGAACCCAAAGTGCCACGGTGACGACGAGCGGCCACGGCTTGCCATGAACAAATTGATACGGTCCCAAAGTCGCGACGATTAAAAGAAAGACCACGCCATACGTCATTCGCAGTGCGGCATCTGTCGTCTGGGAAAGACTGCTGACCCACAGCGCCATGGCCGCGAATTGAATGGTCAACATCGCCAGGACACCATAAAGTTGCAACAAATCCTGTAACGACAATCCCCCCATGCCATAGCAGGCACAGGCGGCAGGAACACTCATCATAAGCGGCAGAAAGGCAATCACCAAAACGCCGATGAGCTTGGCGAAAAAAATATCGACAGATGACAGCGGCGAGTTCAACAGCAATTCGAGCGTACGGCTCTGCTTCTCGCGAACAATCGAGGTGGCGGGAAAGGCGGGAACCAGCAGCACCAGAATCATGGTGAGCCCATATCCGAAGATGCGGAACACTTGCTGAGCCTGCGATCCCGAAAGATCCGCCCGTGCGTCAGTCGGCCATCGCAGCAACACCAAGAGAGAGACCAGCACGGCCACCCCGACCTGTGTCACAAAGGCGCGGCGCGTCCGCAGAATGCCGACAAGCTCGCGTTCCACAATCGGATTGCTCACGAACGATCTCCTGTTGCACCGAGTAAAGCGTGCTGTGCGTTGGAATTGTTCCCCTCGACGGGTTGAGACGGATTTTCAGGTTTTGCGGGATTGTTACGGGTAATCGTCAGAAAGGTCTCTTCGAGATCGGATTGCAATTCGCGAAATTGGCCGATTTCAACCCCGGCTTCGACCAGTCGGGCAACGAGCGTTGATAGCTCTTTTTCGGTCTTGGTTGTTGGAAAACGAATGGCACTCTCGGTTTTGGAAATGATCACTTCTTGGTCTGAACCGATAAACCGCTGCGCTTCGGCCGCAGCTCGCTCGACCTGATCCGCTTCTACCAACTGGATTTCAATGATCCGCTGCTGGCTGATCTGACGCATGACATCGGTCAGCGGGCCAAATGCCCTGAGCTTTCCGTGGGTCATGATGGCGACGGTATCGCAGATCCGGGATAGCTCGGTCAGAATATGACTGGTGACAATCAGCGTTTTTCCATGATCGGCCAACTTCAGCAGCAATTCACGCATCTCGATGCGTGCTTGTGGATCCAGCCCGTTGGCAGGCTCGTCGAGAATGAGGAGCGGGGGATCGTGCAGCAGGGTCCGAGCGATGGCAACCCGCTGCTTCATTCCGTGACTCAGACTTTCGACGTAGCGATCCTTCATATAGGTCGCACCGGAAAACTCCATGACTTCTTCAATCCGAGTTCGCCGTTTTCGAATTGGTAATTGGTAGGCAGCACCGAAAAAATCAAGGTATTCCCGCACCCGCATGTTTTCATAGGCTCCAAAAGTGTCGGGCATGAATCCGATCATCCACTTAATTTTTCGGGCCTCTTTATCGCAATCCAGTCCGCAAATCCGCGCCGTTCCACTGGTGGGACGAAGTTGACCGACAAGAATTTTAATCGTCGTCGTCTTACCGGCACCGTTGGGTCCGATAAACCCCAGGATACGACCTCGATCCAGCGAGATCGACAAATCATCAACGGCGACGAACTCACTGAAACGTTTTGTCAACCGTTCCGTCAGCACCACCGGGCCATTATCCACCATTGTCGATCCCCTCTTTCAACCGCATTCTCTTTCAACCACATCGTCTCTCACCCACTTGCTTCACGGTGACGACATGACCCCTTTTACCTCAAGTTGAACGTCGTCAATTTTCCATGTTTGTGCCGCACTCGGATCGAGCATTTGGTGACTTTCGTCGTCGCGAGCGTCACCGACATTAATCCCCAGTGTCAGCTCACCGGTTTCGTTGAGTTGCAGTACCTCTTCACGTCGAATCTGTAGCTCGATTTTGCTTAAAGGACTTTGATAAGATTCTAGCAACGTCGATTTTCCGTCCACAAATCCGAGAATTTGTAATTCCCGTGACGGAGCCTTAATACTGATCACCAGCCGAATTGATTCCACACGGAGTGGCAAGACCTCTTTGGGTAACTGAAATCGCAGCGTTGTTTCCAGCCCCGTCGAAAATGGTCCGGACCACCGTCGCTTTCGTTCATCAAACGTCACCGATTTCGCCGCTCCCACAGCCCCCTCGGCGCGCACCGCGCGATAGCGAACGAATGGGCCAGGAATGAGAACTCGACTTCCGGGTAATGGGGCCGTTAACTGTAAAGGAATACTCATCAAACACGAGCCTGCGTGAGCAGACTCTTTGAGTAACTGAAACCCCAGCTCCAATGGCTTTGCCCAGACCAGTAATAACGGCTCCGTCGGAAACGGCTCGCGGTCCTTGCCAGGATCTAAAAGAGTGCTGTAAATCTCAATTCGCCGACGCTGGTCGTCACTCAGTAATCCACCAGACAGGAATTGGCCTGGAGCCAGTACCGCATCCGCACTGACATGGAACACCCCCGCTTCGTTCAATTGGACACTGAGATTCCGCGTCGAGGGAACCGCCAGCACAGCATCGCTTAACTGTTCAAAGGGACCCGACGAAATCGTTCCGGTCAAGCCATCCGGCCCGAATGTGGCGACTGCTCGAACGGATTGATCGGAATGATAGGACCGGGAAAACGGCATCATTTGCTGCCCGGCAGGGAGCACCACGTTGCGGAGCTCCCATTTTTCTCGGTCGATCGCAATCATCCGTGCCACCGAACCAGCACGATCTTCCAGGTTTGGCCAGAAAACGCCCCCCGCATCGGCCGTCAGCAAGTCGGTTGATTTCTCCGCGGAATACGTTGCCGCAAGGCCGGAAACATGAATCTCGTCGGTGTTGGGAGAGGTCTCAGCGAACTGCGTTACGGCAACCGTTTTTGCAATCGCCTCTCGAGAGGCATGCCCCACCTTGAGCAAAACTGCCGAGGCGACGAGAACGCCCAAGGGCCCAACCAAGCCAATGTATTCCAGTCGCCCGAGCCGAGAGAGGAGGATTCCTGTGACAATCAGCCCCAGACAGAACAGGCCCAATAGGGTGGCGACCTTTTGTCGGCTGACAATCGTGTAACCGATTTGTTCTGACACGACGCCTTGCATTTCCGCAGGGGAAATCGGGGGTTGTTTCCGATCGCTCAGAAACTCGAACGCCAAATCCCGCAATGGTTCTGTCGCGAGGAACTGGACCGTATCGTTGGTATCCCCCTGCGCTGGGGGAAGTTGATCCAGGCTTGTTCGTGGTCGCACCCAGGCGGACGCGTCCAGCATTGTGACCAGCAGTGTCCCTCGACCCACGTTCGTCCAGACGGCAACCGGCCAGTCATCAACCGAATGCGAAACCCTCGCGTTGGAAAGCACAACCCGAAGCAGTTCGATAGGCTGATCGAACTGCAGTTCACCTCCCGATGGCTGCTTTCCCCGGGAGTCATGGCTGAATATCTGCAGTCGTTCTCGCTGAACGCGATCAACGACAGAGATCTGCAGGGCGTCACCGACAAGTTGCCCAATCAAATCCGGATCCAAGTCATTCAGATGCAACCAGACATGGCCACCACGGTACATCCAATCCCGAATCGCCGCACAGGCGGAAACGTCTCGGAGGACGTGATTACTCGACACCATCAGGTGATCAAGTCCATCCAAACTTTCGACGGTGGGAGGGAGCCGTTCGCGATCCAGCGTACCGATCGTTTTGACAAATCGGCGAGCGAGTCTGGCCGCCCATAAGAGATTGGTGAGTTCGTCTTCGGATCCCGGATCCGACACCAAGGCGGTATAGGGAACGAGGTGCCCCAACGGCACAAAACTACTGACCTGCATTTCCCCCAATCGAGCAGGTAGCGGCGTCTCTGTCTGAGAATCTCCGTCGAAGAGAAACGACTGCAGATCCCAAACGCGACTTTGGGCGGATGATGTCGCTGGAGTCAGTACGGGATACACGGTAGCCCGACGTGCATTTCCAGGGACCCAAATCCGCCGCCCGAATTGTACGTCCGGGTGGTCCTTAAAAGATAAGAGACTGAGCAGATTCACGGAATCTGGACGGGGATTCGTCAGTTCCACACTGACAACGCCCCACTTGCCTGGGAAATAACGTCCCACTCCAGCAACGCTTCCTGGCCTGCTGTAAGAAGGTTGAGAATCCGCTGGCGGATCATTAGCCGTCACCGTTGCAGAGATGGCCAACAACGCGACCAAGACCCGCGTACCTGTTAGAACGCAGACTCGACGCACGATGACCCCGATATTCCTGATGAATTCAACCCGATTGCGCCACAAATTCCGTAAATCCCCAATGGTTGTTTTTCGAGAAGCGTCGTTGTCAGCAGAGAGGTTCCGCGACCTGCCGCCCGAATGGCTATCAAAGAAACAAATTCAATTATAATACGATCGTGAACCGTGAAAACCGTCTGATAAGAATACCAGACGGCCTTCACGGTGATACGAAAGCATAAACATTCGACAGAGCATCTATTTCTTCTGATTTCCCGCAGCTGATTTGCTGCTAGAAATCAGATCGAAATTGTGTTCTTGACTCCCCTTGGAAATCTCGATCTCCAGTTTCGACTTCGTGTTATAAGCCTCAGGAATCGTTTCGATTGTCTTAAAACCTGGCGGCGCACCTGGATAAACAACAACCTCCTCATGAGACTCTTCAGGGGACCGAATCTCGACACGGTATTTTCCCTCAATCGGGCCATTTGCCGCAGCGATTTTGTAGATACCCCGAGTAAATTCCCCGCCAACTAAAGGTGCTTTCGTCCCTTCGGCTGGCTTCAAAGTAATCACACCCGTCTCCACGGGGTCTCCGTCCAAGGTAATCGTACCGTAGATGCTCAACCGCGCAGATTCTTTCCCACACCCTGGCAGAACGAACACGGTCGCCAAGGCGAGCAAATGAACCCATTTCATCAGAATTCTCCAAGAACTTGACCGTCCGCAATAAAACCGAGATTCTGGAACGTTGCCAGATTGATGTTATCACCGATAAAACGAACGGCACCATCAGCCATCAGCGCATGAACTCCGCCGGTATGCCTGCTGCGTGGCGAGGCAAAGCAATTATCGCAACCTCCTGGATCCGCGATACACGGGAGGTTTTGCAGTGGCAAATTCGAATTCGAATTGCACAGAATCCCTTGCCAACCGATCAACACTTCCGGATTCCTGGAATTCGGTGTCTGAGTCGTATACATCAACTGAAATCCCGCTCGTGCAAGCCAGACATAGCCACGAGCATCCGACGGAACCCCTCGCAGATACTCCGACATCACGATCGTGTTGCTCGAACCATCAACAATATCGCGCATCTTGGCACCATAGTTGTAACCAAATGCGGCTTGCTGGTTTGCTGGCTGCGTCGCGGGATTGTAGCTGGGATGACCTGGTGGATACTTGAAGTCACCGTCCTTCAAACCATGGAAGATCCCCAAATAGTTCGACTGAAACAATTTCGGTCCGGTACAGGGACCACTACCAGCCCCCCCTTGGCCCCAGCAAAGATTGGGACCATGCGAGTTGATCGCTTCTCCAGGATCCGTCGGGCACAGAAATGCCGGGATCGATTTTCCGTTGACCGCAGAATTGACCCAACTGTTATTCGCGGTCCATGGGGGGCCAATTCCCCAGCCCGAGGCCATTGGCTGCATATGAGTTGCTGCTGGATCAACCGGTAGACTGGCCAGTACGTTATACATCGCAGCCTGATCCACATAGGGGAGCAGCATTTGATGAATCGAAACCCATTCCGGGTTTGACGATGTGATGAATCCAATATGCAGCGTCCCGATCGGAAACTGGCCACTGGTATCATGATAATTGTGCAACGCCAACCCGAGTTGTTTCATGTTGTTTTTGCACTGTGTCCGCCGTGCCGCTTCGCGAGCCTGTTGTACGGCAGGGAGCAGCAGCGCGATCAACACCGCAATGATGGAGATCACCACCAGCAGCTCGATCAGCGTAAACCCTAACTTGCGCTTTTTCATGTGTCCTTCTCCGAAAAACTCGATTACGCCCAAAAACATAAGGGCAAATCACCAGAGCCAGCAACGCACTGACCCCCTCTGATCCAGGAAAACCAGACTTTGACGACCACCCTGCAGAAGTGACGTCGACAAATGACACCTGGACGCACGCCTCAAATTTCCAGTGATTTCAAATGAGATTTTGACAACAGAACCGAAAATAACCTGGAGCTACTTGCAAGCACTTTCTACATTTTAAGAAGATTTACATGATGACATACAGCGATTCCACGCAACCTTGGGTTCGTGAATGATGCCAAACATCAGTGCACAATCGCTTTGAACAACGGAATTTTGAATGGAAACAATGATTCAACGGTATTGAAACGCAAACAATCCGGAAAAGACATTGCATAAAAATCAGCGAATATGAGTTCCCTACTCTAATCAATAAAATTTGATTTGTCAAACAATACGATCAGAGATCCGCGAGATTTTCCAGAAATTACGGCTACGTAAAAACACGTAATCGTCTGGTTTTCCGTGAGAGCACTGGCGAAGAGGACCACAGACCAATCGTCATCGGTCACACTCCAATCGAATCGGAATTCGACGCGGCGCTCTTAAACTCGCGACACGGAAATTTCAAAATCCGTCCATGTTGGCGAGGGAACCCTTGATGTCTCCTGATTCGCAACAGGAATACGAGTCCCTCGGTCTGTGGTCTATTCCCCTTCCACAAACACGTCCAACTTCCCGGCGCGGACGGCCTTCAACAGGACTTGATGATCCTGTTCGCTCTGGTCAGCGTAAGCCCGAGAGAAATCGGCAATCGCTTCATCGAATTTATCACTTTTGCCGAGATAGCCACTGATCTTGGCTGGCTCGCCAGAGCGCGCATGCGCGTGTGACAGGGTCCGGCCACATAATTCGGCATACTGCAGCATGACGCTCGGTGTGAAGACTTCGACGATCGGCTTGATCTTCATATCTTTGAGCTGACGAATATAAAATTGCCGCCCCGCGACCCCTTCGGTCCAGCCGAGAAACAGATCACTGGCGGACTGCATCATTCGGCAGCCATGCACAACACGCTGCCCGTGATTGGGGTGTGCGCTTTTCCCCGCATAGGCTTCCAGAACGGAGGCGCGGGCCTGTTTGATCTGCAGGAACAACGGGTCCTGCTGGGTGGCCATCAAAAGCATCACCCCGCAGTAAGTTCCCACACTCCCCACGCCAACCACTTTCAGGGCAAGATCCATGAATTGAAAGCGGTCCAGCAGCAGGCGACGATCTTCCTGCATCGTTTCCCGATACAGCGCAAAGGCCCGTTGAATATTGGCCGCATGCTCTGCAGCCCCCTCTTCATGCCAGTGGTAGATCAGCGGGGGATTTTCCTTGATGACAGGACTGAGACCGCCGGTTGTGACAAGCTCCGGGAATTCGTGCTCCATGATGCTGTGCTCGTGCGCCTTTGCCAACCGCTCCTGACAACGCTTCCTTGTTTCTTGATCCTTGATCGTGGGGATCAGTTCATCCGCATCGATGCGCGCATACCAGACATCGAGTACGCGCATTTCACTGTACATCGCCATATGCTCGCGATACGACCTCACCGAACAAAGCGCTGCGTCGCGGGCAATTTCTTCGCTAAAGCCGTTGCTGCGGCAGGCCAGCACGAAACTGGTGGCCAGCCGTTTCACGTCCCATTCCCAAGGGGCAGGAAGCGTCTCGTCAAGATCATTAATATCGAAAATAACGCGTCGTTCCGGGGTGGCATACGTGCCAAAATTCAGCAGATGGCAGTCACCACAGACCTGAACCTGAACCCCACTGGACGGCGTTGTGGCCAAGTCGGCCGCCATATTTAGCGCCGCTCCACGATAAAATGCGAAGGGTGACTGCAACATCCGACCATGACGAATCGGCACCAGTTGGGAAATGCGTCGCTGATTCGATTCCTCGATTAACGTGAGCGGATCCGGGCGGGTATGGGAGGCTTGCCAAATGGCGTGGTCTTGCCGCGGACACTTTTCGCGCAGACTCTTTCCGATCGCATAAAGTTCGTTACGCGTCGGATGTAACTGCAGGGAAGGACTGGTCTTCACCGCAGAGCTCGTTTTGGATGATTTTTCTGATTTTGTCATGGTACATAATCCCCATAAGCGGATGCGGAACAGATCCTCAAAACGAGCCTCTCGGCATGGATGACCCCGGAACCGTAATTCTGACCGCAGAGGGTAAAATCTGCCGCTCAAGAGAGGGTCGTTGCATCGGAACTTCACCCAGGCAAGAGTGGAGGACAAGCACAATCTTCACCTCCGAATAGGATTATTGACTCACGGGGAAAATCAGGGGAATCGCGTTTTCACGGGATCATGAGCCCCTTGGCTGGTCAGCGGTTACGGTTGCATCGTTCTCAGCAAGTCCGTCATCGATCGCTGACTGACTTGCAGCAATCCTTCATGGGCGCGATCCAAGTCAACAATTAAAAACAGCACTCCTGTAAAAGCGAGGACCAGCATTGCCGTTACGGGTGAACGCCGCGATTCCGAAAAACCGGCCTGATAACCGACCGAGAACATGCCAAGCAAGGCCAGACTGAAGAGTGCCAGCCAGATGGTGACGGGAATCCGACTTTGCAAACCAACAAACACCCGTTTTGAATGCAAGTCGATCGTCTCATTGAGTGACTGCAGAAACAATCCGGTCATCACGGAATCAGGGGCCTTTTCGGCCACCATCACTCCTTGATTCCAGAGCTGTTCATGAAGTTGTTCCGATTGCGTGATCAGTTCGTCAATTCGTCGCTCAGCGACATATTGCACGCGCAGCTCAGTATATCGACGAAGCGTTTGGGCAACCTCTGATCGCTGAGGCTCTGGCAAGAGACGTGCTCGCAAATAGGTCGTACCAATGGAATTCGCTTCGTCAAATACCGCTTGACGTCGGGCTTCAAACCGAGTGGCTGCCAGACTAAAGGTGAATGCAAGCATAAACGCCAGCAGACCGAGCGTGGCACCAACGATCGCGGCGATCGAGGAATCTTTTTCATCCACCGACCTGATGCGTCTCCATTTTCCGAAACAATACGCCACCTCGATGGAAAGAATCCCACCGACAAACAAGAGGGGGAAAAAACACCAGAGCGGAATCAAGTCCAGCGGCATAACGATCATTGGGGCTTTCTATTTCTGGATGATGGCCACGGAAACTCCTCAAACTGGTTTATCTGGGGCATGGGCAAAACAGGTCTTCAGCAGGAATGTGCGGGTGATCGTAAATCCCAAGAATTCCGTCTCTCGGGCCGCCCCCCCCCCCCCCGGGGGGTGAGGGGCCCG
>JBIKZJ010000460.1:0-5069 GCA_044354755.1 Schlesneria sp.
CCCCCCCGGCCTTCGGTCCGAGACGGGCCACGATCATCCCCTGATTCTGCTGCAGGTCGACTTGTTTGAGCTTCCAGACTTGGCCCTCACGCAGGCAGTGGCTCGGCTCGTCCTCGAGCAGCAATACGTGGTTTTCGGCGGGAGCGATCCCGGCGCCGCGATTGTGGTTCCCGTCGATTTCCTTGCTGTTGATCGGCAACACCGGCACGGCCGAAAGCTTGGGGTCGGGGGGGAGAAAGGCCCGCACATGCATTACGGTCCCCAGCGGAATGTGCCGCAGATCCGCTGGCGCACCCCGATACCGCACGATGCCATAAGGGAGCATCGCGAAGGGATGTGGGTCATTGCGGAAAAACATCCCAGACGCTTGCACGCGGATACTGCCACGGCGGTTGGCATGATCGACGAAGACGAGTTCGCCCCGATAAGCGAGCCCTTTCTCGAACGGGGGGAATTTCCCCGCTTCGGGCCGGAACGGCTGATCCTGGGCGATGGCGGCACCGGCCAGCAACGAGACGCCGAGGCAGAGTGCCGAAAGCCAGTGTGGATTAACCCAGATTCGATTGACCCAGTTTAGATTGACCCAGTTTAGATTGACCCAGTTTAGATTGACCCAGTTTAGATTGACGAAGTGTGTCATAGTTCGATTACCTGATTGCTATCGCCAAACTTATCCGTTTCCACCCCCATCCGCTGGGACATCATCAGCAGCAGGTTGCTCATGTGAGCCTTCGAGTTGGCGGGTCTGCTGCAGAGCCCGTAGTGCTCACTCGGATTGTCGAGCCGATAGCCCTTGAAGTGTCCCTGATTGAAGTCGAGATGGCTGCCGTGCTTTAGACCGAGGTCCGAGCCGCCGGCGAGCACCAGCGGGAGATTGGCATTACCATGGCTGTGGCCGTACGACATCCCGCTACCGAACAGTGCCATGGTCGAGCCGAGCAGCGGCTTGCCGTTGAGATCGTTGGTCTCTGCCAGCCGGGTCAGAAAGTAGCTGAACTGTTCGATGGCGAACGTGTCATACTTGGTGAGCTTTTCCATGTAGCCCAAATCGCCACCGTGGTGACTGAGCTGATGGCGCGACTCGGTAATGCCGATTTCGGGAATGGCAAAGGCGTCCCCTTCGCCCCCCAGGCTAAATGTGGCGACACGTGTCATATCCGTTTGGAAGGCGAGCACGATCAGGTCATACACCGTACGGAAATAATCGCCCGCCATGGTGGTGGCGACATCGCGATTGGTCCGTTTCCGATCGGCGTCCGAGACGGCAGGGAGGGGCGTATCGAGCCAGGCGTCGGCCCGCTTCGCGCGGATTTCTGCCTCACGAACAGAGGTCAGATATTGATCGAGTCGTCCCTTGTCTGCCGATCCCATCGCCAGTTCGAGTCGACGAACTTCTGCAAGATTCGCATCCAGTACGCTCCCTTTTTGACGCAATGCTCGCCGCTGGACCCCTTTTCCCCCTTTGGGTTCTTCAAACAGCGACGCGAAGATTTCACTGCAACGACGCATCGCGGGTAGTCGAACTCCATCCGCCGTCCAGCCAAGAGCATCTCCCGTGAGGGCGACCTCCATCGAAGCGTAGCGAGTCTGATTTGCCGTAAGCTCGGCCATCTTCTGGTCCACCGAGATGGTGTTGCGATCCGAGGGGCCCAGCTTGCCGCCGGTCAGCCAGACGGAAATGCAGTTGTGATGATGGCTGAGGGCTCCTGGATGATGCAGGCCGCTGATGGGGGTGATGACCTGGCGATGCTTTTCCAGCGGCTTGAGCGAACGCGAAAACTGGTAATCCTTCCCCGGCGTGGTGATCTGATAGTTCAGCGAATGAACACCATTGGCAAGGTAGACGAAGGCGCTACGCCGGGGGGTGGCGGTCAGTTCCTCGGCCCCCTTCAGCGGGACCATGCATTCCAGCAACGGCAACGCGATACAACTCCCCAAGGCACGCAGTGCGTGACGGCGGTCGATCAACCAGGATTGTGAGAGAAAGCGACTCATCGAAAATCTCCTTATCAGCGGTTGTTAACGTTTCCGTATCAAATCAGACAGAACCACAGCCCGGACGATTTCTTTGACGCCGTATTGGCTATTCTTCGCTTCGGCCTCAATGGCCTTGAGGTCATCCTGGTCGTCGAGAGTCAGCACCCGGCGAAGTGCATACGTGCAAAGGTGCTCGATGAAGGCTCGTGCGACCTTGTCACGGTCTTCCAACAGCAGTCGTTTAAAATGAACCGAATCGGCGAAGGGACGGCCGTCGGGCATGACTCCCGAGGGATCAATCTCGGGGTCTGCACCGCGCCCCTGTATGACCTTTTCCAAGGCTCGCCATTGTCCGATGGCATCGTAGTTGTCCCAGGCGAGGCCCAAGGGGTCGATTTTTGCATGGCAGGCAGCGCAGCTGGCGTGGTTACGGTGGGCTTCGATCTTCTGCCGAATGGTCGCCTTGGGGCTTTCCGGCGGGGTCGGTTCGATGGCGCTCACGTTTGCCGGTGGGGGGGGCGGCGTCTTGCCGAAGATCGCTTCACTGATCCAAACCCCGCGGTGCACGGGACGGTGGCGGGTTCCGTCGGATGTCAGTCCGAGCACCGCCCCCATCGTCAGCAGCCCTCCGCGATGATCATCGGGCTTGAGCGAGACACGCTGGAAACCGTCGTTTTTCGGTTCCGGCAGCCCGTAAAAATCGCAAAGCCGCGAGTTCGCCATCGTCCAGTCAGAATCAATGAAACCCTCTACGGAAAGATTCTGCGAATAGAGCTCACGGAAGTACTCGACAGGCTCAGCCCGCAAGCTCGTCTCCAGCCACGCGTCATACATCGGGTAGAGCTTCTTATCTGGCGGGAACATGCCAAGGCGGTGCAGTTGCAGCCATTGCCTCGAGAAGTCGTTGACGAAACGGTTGATTTTGTTGTCGCTGAGCAGCCGATCCACTTCGATCTTCAGTCCTTCGCCGTTCAGGTGACCCTCTCGGGCGGCAGTCAGCAGTCGGTCATCGGGCATGGAGCTCCACAGGAAATACGAGAGCCGCGAGGCGAATTCCCAATCGTTGAGACGTTCGCGGGCTTCCGGCGACCCTTCGACAAGATAGAGGAAATGCCGGGAGATCAGTATCCCCTTCATCGCCACCCGATAGGCCTCGGCGGTCTTTTCACCCGCCTCGCGTTCGGATTGGTATGCCTGCAGATAATCGGCCAGA
This sequence comes from Schlesneria sp., assembly GCA_044354755.1. Taxonomy (GTDB): domain Bacteria; phylum Planctomycetota; class Planctomycetia; order Planctomycetales; family Planctomycetaceae; genus Schlesneria. The sequence goes on from JBIKZJ010000460.1 coordinate 3,191, forward strand.
TCCTCCTGCTTGACCTGTTGCCGCCAGGCCCGTTCGGCGAATCGCTGCAGATGCTCTGCAACCACTTCGAGAGAGGCGTCATCAGGAGGGATCAGACCTTGACGCGTGGATTTTTCGGCCTCCGTTTCCAACGGTCCCTCCCATTCGATCCAATCGAGCAGGACTGTGGAGAACAGGCCATTCCCCTTATCATCGAACATCTGTGGGGCTGTCGGATTCAGCAGTCGGGTCTCGCTACTGTGCGTAAACATGTAGGATTCACTACTGAGTGCGTTGCGGAAGGCCGCCCCTTTTCTCCGGTCCACCACATCCGTAGCCACCACGCAAAAATCCAGCGACGTGGGGAGTTCGAGAAACACCTCGAACTCATAAACCTGAGGATGGTCCTCTGCAGCGTTGAGGTCAAACTCGATGAGGCCATCCACCGTCTCTTCACCGGTCCGCTTGCCGATACTCAGATGGGCCGGCTGACCACCGGGAGGCCGGATCCCGCTGGCTTGGAGACGCATCTTATAGAGCCCGCTCTGCTCGGGACCGTTTTTTCCTAACCAGTGGGACGAGAGCGCATTCTGGGCACTGCCAGGAAAGAGAAGATATCGGAGCGGCCGCTTGATACCAAAAAAGTCGAGCGACTGTTGCTGGTTCTTTCCGCCACCATATCGCAGTTCTGCAGCGGTCTTGCGGACTTTAAGAGACTCATTGGGAGCGGCGGGGAAGGCACGGTCGAGTACAAGTTCCGCCGCACGATAATAGCGATCCACATGCGAAGGGGACAACGAGAGTTCAGACCCGATACGCTCGAAACCATGCCACAGCGTATCCTCGTTCAACTCACCCGGCTTGGCGGGATCATAGCGGACGCCGAGCAGATCATAGACGGTGTTCTGATATTCTTTCCGGCTCAGCCGGTAATGCGTTACGGCCGGACGTGCCGCCATCCGCGCCGCTCGCCCCTCTTTCAGTCGCGCATCAAGATTCGTGACAAACGCGAAAATTTCTGCCTGCGTCGGTTGCGGTGCTTTCCTGGGGGGCATTTCGCCGCTGTTGAGCTTATCGAGCGCTTCGGCCCAGTGATGGCTATCGACGCCGGATTGGAAATTGCGTGAGAGCTGATCAATTCGCAAATCCCCTTTCTCATTCTCGGCTCCATGACAGCGTAGGCAATAGTTTTCCAGGAAGACTTCAAACGGTTCGGCGCCGCGCACAGCACCAGCACCCGCACCAGTAAAGCCAAGGCTGGCGACCAGCAGCAAAAGCGGAAATCGGTGTGTCATCTTCATGTTTTGGCCTGTCAGCTTGATGCCGGGATTCATCCGCCGCAAGAATCTCGGCATGAGAACCATCCGCAGCGGATTTTCTTGCAACCACGCGCAACCACACGCAACCACAGCAGGTTCGAATATAGCAGAAAAATCTGGATGCACTCGGTCAATCCCAGAATTTTGTCAGCCGAGCGACTTCGATTTCAAGAAAGCATGACGATCTGATCGCCGGATAATCCGTAAAAGACGAAGGAGTGCAATCCCGTTTTGCGTAAATAAAATTACAGCGTGGCAGTTGTCAAGGACTTGATGAATTGGGACGCGGCTTCGAACGACCGGGCGCATCGCTGATAATCAATCCGTCTGCACTTCGTGTTTCCTGTTGCGGGGCCGATTTTCGCAGTGGGCCTCGAAGTTTCGTACGACCTCCATCGATCTGCACTGTCACTCGCTTTCCTGCCAGTTCATGCGTGGACGCCAACGTTCCGGATCGCCATCAGTTTGGCTCGCGGTACCGAATAATTCTGCCGCACTCGTTCGGCAGCCGCAGCAAACTCCTTCGTCTGCATCACCACCGCGATCAAGCCTGCAACCACCAACCCGGCCCCGTGCGAAAA
>JBIKZJ010000461.1:0-5063 GCA_044354755.1 Schlesneria sp.
GCCGTCGCTTGGTCGGATCCCTTGCGATTGACAGACAACGAAATCGCGGAAATGACCCCGACGGTATCGATCGACGGGACGGGTAAGGTCAACACTGTCTATGAACGCGTGGACGAATCGATTCAAGACGACAGCGATCTCTATCAATCGCAATTCATGATCCAGAGTACGAATCTGGTCTTCACAACCCTTGAGCCTTATGCGGGAGATATCAACGACGAATCGACCTCGGGTTCGTGGCAGTTTGGATACAGCTTTAAAGGGGGTGGGCATGCGGGCGGCTTGCTGGGCAAATTGGCCAAAATCGACTTTAAGTTCCGAGCGGGAGGCTCATATACCGCCGCTAAGGATTTAGATCTCAAGGCGAATGGTTCGCTGGATTTCACTGCTAAAGAAACTGATAAGTTTGGTCCCGGCAAAGCCAAAGGAAAGGTTGTCACCTCGTTCAATTATAAAGGAAAATGGACTGCCAAAGGTTCTCGAGATGATTGTGAGTATTACTTTGTCAATGCCTCGTTGAATGTGGATGGCGGCGGTGAATTCGAATATGAAGTCCCGTTGGAATGGTTCATCAGCAAGACTCCACCAGTGGTTGGTTTGCCAGGAACGCTTCTGCTCCTTTTGTTACGCAAAACCAAACTTTTGCAAGTCGATTTGGGGTTTGGTGTTCGATTAACCGTACAAGGGCAATTCGATTGGACGCAGCCAGATGCGCCGCCAGTCGAATTACGGATGCCGGATTCCGGCAAAGGATTCATCACTCTCACGGGTGGTCTCTTCGCAAAAGCCAAAGGGACATTGATGCAAGGTTGGGAAGTGAAAGCCTACGGCGCAATCACGGGAAAATATCAGTTTTTCCCGACGGGCAGAGTGGATGGCAGCAGCGGATTCTTGGGTGTCGATATCCAGTCACCGTCAGGATATATCCTGCGACTGCGAACAACTGCCGACGATCTCACGTCATTTAACGGACAAGGAAACGTCGATCCTTTGGGTGGGGACACGCAAGTCGAGTTGATCTACGATCCCACGTCCTTGATTGGACAGGAGGTCGATTATTCGGATACGTTCGGATCCTCAGTTTTCGCGGATGTCTCGTCCGATGTGACTCAGGACAACGCCCCCTCGCAGTGGACGGCACCCAATGGCCAGCGATATTTGCTCTGGGCCAAGAATGTCGGCCAGGATTCCGGACTGGTCGGATCGATGATTCAAGTTTCGACGTTCACGAATGGAACCTGGGCGTCGCCAGAGACCATCGATGGCAGCACGGGGTATAGTAATAATCCCCGAATGGTCTTCGATGCCAGCGGCCAGCCCATTATCGTTTGGTCGCAAGGGGATAGTTCGGCTGCGGTCACGGAGGAGAATTTGGTCGCGGCGATGGAAAACAGCGATCTCTATTACTCGTCACGGGTTGGCGGAAATTGGACTTCTGCCATTCCAGTTGTCGCGATGGTTGGAGCGGATGTCAATCCGACACTGGGGACTGCAGCCGATGGCAGTGTCGTGCTGGCTTGGCATAACACGGATGGAGAGGAACAACACCTTTGGGCGAGTTCATGGACCGGGACGGAGTGGGCAACTCCGTTGCTGGTATCGAACGCGGATGTATTGTCGAGTCCGACTTTTGCCACGCTAGGTGGAACATTGAACTTGATCTGGTCACAAGATATCAACGCTGATCCAGCGTTGACCGTTGGTGCCCTTTATTCAAGCAGCCTGATCGTCGATTCGTGGTCAGCGCCCGGGGCGTTGATTCCGACACTCTCTAGTGCCTTCGCGGCGTCGCTCGCTCCGAATTCCATTGCTGGTATGATCCAGACATCGGCAGCACCACTTGGATTGAAGCCGGATCCTAAATACTGTCCTTGTGACAAGATCAACGAACGGACATCAGGGACTAACGAAGGTTGCGGCAGTTCCGTCGAATTCGATGAAGCCACTTGTACGCGGACGACCGTCTACAAACCTTGTATCCGTGAACCACTTGATCCGAACGATATCGTCAATCCGGAAGGCTTCGGCGAAGAACGCTGGATTACGGCTGCCGATAAGATTCCGTATCAAATCCGCTTCGAGAATGCGGCGATTGCGACCGCTCCGGCTCAAGTCGTGCAGATCACGCAGACGCTTGATCCCGATCTGAATCCCAGTTCCTTCCGACTGACCAGCTTCGGCTTCGACAACCAAACCTTTGAAATACCAGCAAATCGAGCGTTTTATTCGACTCGCCTGGATCTCACGGCAACCCGGGGCTTCGTCGTCGATGTGACGATGGGAATTGATGTCGCCAAACGTCAGGCTTTCTTCACCATGGCGACCATCGATCCCGAAACGGGCGAACAGCCATTGGATGCAGACGTGGGCTTCTTGCCGATCAATGACGCTACCGGGCGCGGCGAAGGATTTGTCTCTTACACCATTCGGGCGCGCTCAACGGTCGTGACCGGAACCCGGATCGATGCCGGCTTGGTGGACGAAGACAACGACTTCCGCGCTTCGATCGTGTTCGACACCCAAGGTCCGATCCTGACGCCGTCTGTCTTCAACACGCTCGACGCTAACAAACCTTCCAGTGCGGTGGAGGCACTTCCCTCGGATTCCATTTCCAATGAATTTGAAGTCGCTTGGAGTGGCTCTGATTCTGACATTGGATCGGGTCTCGCGTTGTTTGACATCTATGTTTCTATCGATGGAGGCGCCTATTCTCCGTGGCTGGAAAACACCACCTTGACAAACGCAACCTATGCGGGAGAAGCCGGCCATACGTATGCCTTCTTCAGTGTCGCAACCGACAATGCCGGGAATGTGGAAAACGATCCAACAGTTGCCGACGCGCAGACCATCACGCCCGGTGGTACCGCCACGATCGGCAACTTTGTCTGGCATGATGCGAATGGAGATGGAATTCAGAATTCGTCGGAAACGGGACTGGCAGGGGTCACTGTGACCCTGCACCTCGCCTCCGACGATTCCGTGGTCGACACTCAGGTCACCGATTCAGCCGGAGCGTATGAGTTCACGGGTCTCGCGTTGTTGAATCAGTACTACGTTGAATTTGGCGCTCTGCCAGGCTACGCCTTTTCGCCCACAGGACAAGCACTTGATCCGAATCTCGACAGCGACGCCAATGTCGTTACTGGCATAACCCCGACGTTCAGTGTGACGAACGGCGAGAATTTGCAGTGGGATGCGGGATTATTCCTGCTTGGATCGATTGGTGGGACCCTTTGGAACGACATTGATGGCGACGGCGTCATGGATGGCAACGAAGGCTACCTTGAAGGCTGGTCCGTATATCTCGACAGTAACGACAACGGTGCTTACGACGCGAACATCAATGAGCCTCGCGTTCAGACCAATGCGAATGGTGCTTACACATTCACCGGATTGCGTCCAGGGATGTACGTGGTTTCCCAGGAAATACCGGCAGGCTGGGAACAGACCTTCCCTGGCTCGACCGGTTCCAGTGATGCCAACTCCGTTGGGTTCCAGCGGACATATACGTTCAGCGGTTCAACGACCGAGCTTTCTGCCCCGAGCGAAGTCATCGTCAATGCGGCGTTCAGTACCACCGATTGTGGCTGCCATCGTGCTTCACCAACATCCGATCCGGCCGTGACGGGGGGAACCGTGGTCATTGCCAACAATTACCATCCGTGGGCCGATGCCATTCAATTGGATCAATACCGGGCTGACCCACTGTTCGTGAATGTCAATGGCTACGGCTCGGCGGTCGTGGTGATCGATACGGGAATCGATGTAGACCATTCGTTCTTCGGAACGGATGCCGATGGCAATGGTGTCGCCGATCGCATCGTCTATCAATGGGACTTTGCCGATCGCGACGGGGATGCCACCGACCGAAATGGACATGGCTCGCACGTCTCCAGCATTGTCGGCTCCGGGGATTCCCGCTACGCCGGCATCGCACCTGGAGTCAATATCATCGCACTCAAGGTCTTCAGTGATAACGGTCGCGGGTACTTCTCATACGTCGAACAGGCGCTCGACTGGGTCATCCAGCATGCATCGCAGTACAATATCGTTGCGATCAACATGTCGGTGGGGGACGGCCAAAACTGGAATTCACCAGTCGTCATGCACGGTTTGGGCGATGAACTCGCCGTGCTCGCGAGCATGAATGTCGTCACCGTCGCGGCTGCGGGAAACAGCTATGCGATTTATGAATCAGAGGGTCTGGCTTATCCCGCAGCAGATCCGAATACGCTCTCGGTCGGTGCCGTGTGGGATGGTGACCGAGGTGGACCCTGGAGCTTTGGCAGTTTCGGTACCGACTACACCACCGGGGCCGATCGTATCACCAGCTTCTCGCAACGTGATGCCAATGACCTGGACATCTTCGCCGTGGGTGCGGTGGTCGGAGGGGCCAATGCCACCGGCGGAGTGGCTTGGCTGCGAGGAACGTCCATGGCGACTCCGCAGGTCACCGGTGCCGTTGTGCTAGCACAGCAGATTGCGGAAGAGCACCTTGGCCGTCGTCTTTCCACGTCCGAAATCCGCACGCTCATGCGAACTTCCGGTGCGCTGATCGTGGACGGAGATGATGAAAATGACAGTGTCCGCAATACCGGATTAACCTCATACCGGCTCGATCTGCATGCGTTCGCGACAGCCGTTCTCAATTACGACGGCTCACTGCCAGACTCCGACCCGCCGGATGTTCCCACCGATGACGGAGGTGGTGCGACAGGTCCACAGGCTGGACGTGCTTACCGCTTCACCGTCTCGTTGGCCGCCGAGGAGAACCGCACCGATGTGAACTTTGGAGATCGGATTGCCGATCCAGTCGCTCCTATTAGTCATGTTACGGCACTCGCCCCATTCCATGGCGAGGACTTCACTGTGACTTGGGCGGGTAGCGATAACGCCGATGGCTCGGGATTGGCCTACTTTGATATCTACGTATCCGACAACGGTGGAACGCATACTCTATGGCAAAACCACACGACCGCCACGTCGGCAGTCTTTACAGGCATGGATGGCCACACTTACGCTTTCTACAGCGTGGCGACCGACATCGCGGGGAATGTCGAAGC
>JBIKZJ010000462.1:0-5054 GCA_044354755.1 Schlesneria sp.
GAGTCCGGCCCCTTGATCACCACGGGCGATTTGAATGGCCGCCAATTTCTGCAGCGCGTCAGCCTCGGGATAGAGCCTGCGATACGTGTCGAAACTCGCACTATCTTTTTTCAGCCAGGCGCGGGAGGAGGCAAGCATTTCGACTCCTTGGGGATTTTGGGGACGCCGCTGCAGAGATTGCTCGAACCACTGTTCTGCCTGCTGATAATCTTGACGCTGAAACGCACAATCCCCGAGATCTGCGAGTAATTCAGGGTTATTTTGGTCGTATTGATGGGCTTTCCGGTAAAAGACATCGGCATCGGCATGTCGATTCAGCTGGGAATAGACGCGGGCAAGTCGGTGCGAGCACTCCGCATTTTCCGGATTTTCCTGATGGATCTTGGTATAGAGGCGTTTTGCTTCTTGGAGGTCCCCTGCGGTCTGGACTCGTTCAGCTTCGGTGAAACCGGACAGTTGTTGCGGAACCGGCGGCGAATTCCGAGTTTGATGGGGAACACTGAGGCATCCCATCGTGAGAACGGGGATGAATAACAGTAAGAATCTTGAGATCGTTCGAGATTCAGTTCGCATTGGCATTGGCATTGGCATTCGCATTCGCATTCACAGGGTCCCGGGGGCCGAACACAACGACCGTGTGAGAGATATCGGCTGAACGGGTGGTATGGATTGGGAATCCTTTGCAGAAAAGATCGACTCGGCAAAATTTGCCGTGCGGAAGAATTCGTCTTTTGATCGCGGGTCTTTTTCGAGTGTTTGCCCGCTACGCGACTCAAAGGTATTATCAAGTGGCTCTTCGAGACCGGAACTCGCGCCGTGATGTTGTGATGTCATTCGGGAGCGAACGATGTTGGGGCTGGTGACCATGATGCACATTCTGCAGAAAAAAAACGAACACGAATTTTCGCTTCGGAACGATCAACGCTTGCTGCGGCAGAGGTTCGGTTTTCCGCGTCGTGGTTTTTCCGGGTTCATTTTCCGGGGGACCATCGTGTTCCTGTTTCTTCTCATGGCCGGGGGGGGATTGGATTCCAGCAGGCTGATCGCGGACGAGGGACTCGACAATTACAATGTGGCGGTTGGGTTGTTTAAACAAAATCGATGGAATCAGGCGGCAGACCAGTTCCGCAAATTTTTGAAAAATCATGAAAAACATGAAAAGGCCCCGGTGGCCCGACTGTACCTCGGATTGACGCTGGTAGAAAACAAAGATTTCAAGAATGCCCGCGAGGAACTGCGGAAATTCGCCAGCGAAAATCGCCAAAATCCAAATTTGGGGCAGGCCCGTTATCGGATTGGGGAATGCAGCTATTTGCTCGATGATCTGGCGGCAGCACGAACCGAACTGGAAGGATTTCTTCGCGATTTTCCCGACGATCCGCTGCGAGAGCATGCGTACCCTTATTTGGGTGACACACAATTAAGGCTCAATGACCCGAGTTCGGCGTTGAAGATGTTCGATTCATCAATCGAGAAATTTCCCGCCGGTTCGTTGATTGAAGATGCAAAATTTGGCCGAGCCAGATCGCTCGAGTCGCTGAAGCGATTCGATGAGGCGATCGTGCAGTACCGTGAGCTGGCGGAAAACAAAGAGGGGCTGCGGGCGGCCGATGCGCAGTTTCATCTGGGAGCCAGTTTTTTCGAGCGTGAGCAGTTTGACGAGGCGATCGCTGCGTATGTGACGATTCCCCGTGACTTTCCCGAAAGCCCCTTGATTCCCGCCGCACAACTGAACATCGGGTACGCATTGTTTAAGTCTTCGCGATTTGCCGCCGCGTCAGAACAGTTTGAACTTGCGGGGAAAGTTCCCGCCCAGCAGCCTACTGCTGGATACTGGCAGGGTCGAAGCCTGAAATCGTTGGGTGATTATCCCAAGGCTTTGGAATCGCTGGCTGTGGCGGCGGAATTTGCCTCGAAGCATCCGCTGGGGGAATCCATCCTGTTCGAGCAGGCGTTGTGTGAGCGGTATCTGCAGCACCCGGCCGAGGCTCGAAAACTGTTCGAGCAGCTGATTTCCAAGTATCCCAAAGGGGAACTGGTGGATGACAGTCTGCATGCCTTGATTGAAATGGGAATCGACACGGGTGACCTGGTGATGTCCGAGCAGCTGCTCAGCCGGTTCCCGCAGCTGTTTCCGCAAAGCGGACTGCGGCTGCACATTGAAATGCTGGCGGGTCGGCTGGATCTGGCTCGCGCGGGGCAAAAACTTCGCCTGAAACTTCCTGCGGGGGAATTGAACGGGCATTATCTGGCTGCAGCCGAGCGATTCGAGCGGGTCATGAACGAAAGCACGATCGCCAAAACCAAGGGACAAGCTCGTTATTACCTGGCGTTGACCCGGCAGTTGCAGGGGAATCAGGATCAGGCCTTGGAATTGATCGGACCGCTGGTCGAAAAGGGATTGGCCGAGGGTGAAAAAGGGGACTTTTCGGACGCAGTTGTTTTGCAGGCGGATAGTTTTCTGCTGCTGCAGAAATATGATCTGGCAACTCAAGCTGCGGCGAAGTACGTGGCGATGATTCCGCTTGGTCGGCAAGCGGCGCGTGCCTGGTCGATCCAGGGACTCGCCGCACAACACCAGAATCAGACCGAGGAAGTCCGTCGTGTTTTGAAACAGCTGATCCAGGATTTTCCGAATCATTCGTTAACCGTCGCGACGATTCAGCAGCTGGCCGAAATGGCCGAGTCGCGTGCCGAATGGGCACAGGCAGCCGAGCTGTACGAAATGTTGCTCACCTTGCCAACGGATGCGGACAAGAAGGTGTATGCGATTCGCGGAATTGCGTTGTCGCAGTACGAGCGGGGCGATTACGCGGAGGCGGCCAATTCGTTTGAGCGTGTGATGAAAGAATTTCCGCAGCACGGTCTGGTGATGGAGTGTACCTATTATCGAGCGGAATCCCTGAAGCGAGCCGACCAGCCTGAGGCTGCGGTGGTCCTCTTTCGGCAAATTTTTGCCACGTTCACCGGCGACGCTCCTCCTGCCAGGGGTGCAGAAACCAAGCCGCCGCTGGAGTATTATTACAAAGCGGGATTACAGGTGGCTCGCATTCTCAATAAAGCCGAGCAGATTGAAGACAGCGATGTTGCTTACGCGGAGTTATTCAAACGATTTCCCCACCCGGTTGATTTGGATACCCGACTGGACGAGTGGGCCATTTTTAATTACCGCCACAAGCGGTTTGACCAGGCCGACGCCATCTGGCGGCGATTGATTACGGACGCTCCCGACAGTCCGCTGGTTAACAGTGCCAAATTGAGCCTGGCGGAGAGCGATTTATTCGCCAATAAGTTCGATGAGGCACGCATTGTTTTTGAGGAACTGGCGGAAAGCGAAAAAAGTTCTGACGAAATCAAGGAACAGTCGTTGTTTCAACTGGTGGCGCTGGCGGTCGATCGCCAGCGTTGGCCCGACGTGCGTACACTCGGACAACGACTGGTTACCAAATATCCTGAAAGTCGGCACCGATTCTATGTGACTTACAGTCAGGTCGAGGCGGTGATGGCGAGTCTGAAGCCGACCGAGGAGGAACTGGCGACTGCCCTGGAAAAGCTGCAGACGCTGCAAGCACAAGCAACGAATGAGGAAGTCAATGGGGCCGAGTGGTTTGATCGGATTTGGGTGTTGCTGGCGGAAATTCAATATCGTGAGAAAAAGTATGGTGACGTATTCACGATTGTGGAAGATCTTCGACAGCGAAAACCGCAGTCTCCATTCCTGCATCAGGCAGACGAGGTGCTTGGTCGGAGTTTTAAGCAACAGGCACCGCCCAAATTTGATGAGGCGCGGGCGGCTTTCGAAAGGGTCGTGGCTGACCCCGTCGCGTTTCGCACCGAGACTGCGGCCAAGGCGCAGTTCTTGATTGGAGACACGTACTTTTTTCAAGAAAAATGGGATGCGGCTTCGATCGCTTATCAGAAAGTGTATAGCAACTATCAATTTCCTGAGTGGCAGGCGGCAGCGCTGCTCAGTTCGGGAAAATGCGATGAAGCCCAGAACGAGTGGAAGTTGGCTGCAGCAGCCTATCAATTGTTGGTCAAAGAATTTCCCGAGTCATCTGTGGCTGAGGAAGCGAAGAAGCGTCGGGAAGCGGCCACAAAACGAGCGGGACTTTGAGTGGATTTTTCCGTCCGCGAAAATCGGTTTCCTCGATTGCAAACAGATGTTTGCGCGGTATCATACTCGTTAGACATGGGTGTCTGTGAACGAGTTGTTCATGGAAGAATAGGGAAGACGGTGAGAATCCGTCACGGTCCCGCCGCTGTATCCGGGGACAAACGCCGCAATCGCCACTGAGCAGTTCTGCTTGGGAAGGCGCGGCAAGTAGAATGATCCGGTAGTCAGAAGACCTGCCCAGATGTCGGTTGTGAATTCAACGATTTCGCGGTGAACGAAAACTCGATTCGTCACGGCATTCGTGTGCGCGAATGCTTTGAGAGTCTCGCTGTACCGGCATGAAGATGCACGGTCGGTTCGTGTCTCTCATGACGGTTTCTGTTTTTTTCGCGGCAAGTCGTTGTTGATGGTTATTTGACAACGGAGTCTTGTCATGCCAAATCTGGCGGTAATGAGTCGGCGTTCGCGGGGATCGGGTTTCACCCTGATCGAGCTACTGGTGGTGATTGCGATCATCGCCGTATTGATGGGATTGCTGCTGCCTGCGGTGCAGCAGGCTCGAGACGCGGCTCGACGCACGCAGTGTAAAAATAATCTTAAGCAACTCGCACTGGCCCTGCACAACTACGCGGAAACGTATGCAGGATTTCTTCCCTGCTACCGGATCGATGACGCAAAATTCATGGCGAATGCTGCGGAGTACCCCTCGGTGGGGCAAGTCCGATTCTGGTTTGGTAACGTGGACTACAATGAAGTGGATTCGGCGAAGCAATTGGATTTCACTCGAGGCCCGCTGGCCCCGTATGTCGAGACCAGTTATGCCGCCTTTCAGTGTCCTAACTTTGGTCGTAGTCAGGTTGATGGCGTCCGCTTCGGCAAGATGGCCTGTAGCTATGGTTTTAATGGACGCTATCTGGGCTATGGCACTGATTATGAT
>JBIKZJ010000003.1:0-48937 GCA_044354755.1 Schlesneria sp.
GGATGATCTGGACGAGTTACTCGCCCTGGTCTGGAAAAAACCGGCGTTCTTTCTTGCCCATCCCAAAGCGATCGCGGCGTTCGAGCGTGAGTGTACCTGGCGGGGTGTCCCCCCCGTAACGACGCAACGATTTCTCGGGGCGGCGAGCAAAGAAGAAATCCTGTTTGTTCGCGGCACCACGGAAGGGGTGAATCTGGTCTCACAGACCTATGGCCGCAAGTTTCTGCAGTCGGGGGATGAAATTCTGCTTTCGATGCTCAAACATCATGCCAATATTGTTCCTTGGCAAATGGTGGCACAAGAGAAGGGGGCCCACATTCGCGTGATTCCCGTCAATGATCGCGGTGAAGTCATGCTCGAAGAATATCAGCGACTGCTGGGACCTCGGACAAAGCTCGTTGCACTCACCCAAGCGTCAAACAGTTTGGGAACGATCTTGCCGGTCGCGGAAATGACGCAGATGGCCAAGCGTTACGGGACGCGGGTTTTGATCGATGGGGCTCAGTCGGTCTCACATCTTCCCGTGAATGTGCAAGAGATTGGGTGTGACTTTTTTGTCTTTTCCGGGCACAAGATTTTCGGCCCAAACGGGATTGGTGTCGTCTACGTACGCAGCGAGTTGCAAGAGATCATGCCCCCCTGGCAAGGGGGAGGAAACATGATCAAGAGCGTGACCTTTGAAGAAACCACCTACGCGGATCCACCCAACAAGTTTGAAGCGGGGACCCCCAACATCGCGGATACTGTTGGGCTCGGTGCTGCCTTGGACTACGTACAGGAACTCGGCTTACCCAACATTGGGAGGTACGAGCATGAGTTGCTCGAGTATGCGACCGAGCGATTATTGCCAATCAAGGGCCTGCGGCTGATCGGTCAGGCGCGGGACAAGGTCAGCCTCATCTCGTTCGTTTTAAAAGACCGACGCACTGAAGAGATTGGCAAGCGATTGGACCTGGAAGGGATCGCGGTGCGAGCGGGTCATCATTGTGCGCAGCCATCGCTGCGTCGTTATGGAGTCGAATCGACGGTGCGACCTTCATTTGCTTTTTACAACACCAAAAGCGAAATCGATCATTTGGTCAGCGTCGTGCGAAGCCTCCAGTCTCGGTGACGATTGCCCCCCGCAGGGAGGTTCACCGGCTCACACAACGAGTCTTGTTTAACAGGTGCGAATTTTTTTCCGCTCAACCGCACCAGTAGGATTAATCCCTTTAACCCAACTCGGTTAACCAGCCCTCTCTATCCGCAGCCATCAACGCGGAGGCGATTACTTTTCCGATAATTATTGGGCGAGGTCGTTGCGGAAACTTGACATTTATGGCTATAAACATGCGTGTTTTCAAACTCTGATGTCCTAGATCATCTCGATGTCGAATTCAAATCCGCGTTCAGTGTTGCTTTCGTAGTGTGGATTCGTGATTTTGCTTCGAGATTGATTCCATAGGATTGATCGTGCGTTTGCAGCAAACGATCATTCGGAAAGCGATACACGGAAATTGCCAGTGCAATTTCTCTTATGTCCGTTCATCAAGTTGAGTACGATTGTCATGCGTTTGATTGGCCCAAGACTGGGTAACAACAGAGTTCTTACGCTCTGTTTCAGCGTGATGTTATCCGGGTGTTTTAACGAACAGACCGTAGAAATTGATCAAATCCGGTATCATGAGCCACGCTCAGAGTACTTGCAAGACTTCACCGACGATGAGTTTAACGTACAGAACGTTCCGGAATTTGTCCCTGATCGCGTGGCGTCCCATCCTGTGCATGGGTCGAACATTAACTTCAGCGGGACTCTTTTTAGTCTGGATATCGAGCTGTTAAAGCCCGACATCGACCTGAACATCATCGGCTTTCACAAAAATTATCGCGACGCTTTACAGAGTGTGCAGACGATTGGTATCCCTGTTTTGCCGTCGGTCAATATGATTGAAGAGAAGTCCCGGCAATTTGACGAGCGATTGTACGCCGCTCTTGAACAGTACTGGTTCCTCGGGATTTCGGGTGGTTATGCAGGGGATCTGGATTGTCTTGTGCGATTTGCGAAAGCCGTTCCGCAAGACAGTCGGGCCGCCGCGTTTTTTTCGGTCGGATTGCAATTGGCAGGGGTCGAGTTCCACTCGACAAACCCCAATGCCGAGGTGGAATTCCGACAGCGTTTTGAAGCCGAATTGACGCAAACAAAACCGATTGGGTTCTATACTTGGAACGAGCAGTTGCAGAAATGTTATCGGGTGGGACGCTTTTTTCAGCTCGATTTCGAACTGAATAAAAACGACTGGATGCAGATCGTCATCCGTGCACTGAAGCAGGATCCCCAACTGTTCGCAGACTATCAAAACGTCCTTGCACGACGTTCCCGGCTCAGTAATCTCGCCACGCGATTGACGATTAAAGATCTGGTGGACAACCCGAGTGCCGCCGATTTATTGCGAATTCGCCGTGAACGGAACCTGCAATCCACGTCGATTTCGTTATTCCCGCCCGTGGTGAGTCGTGAATCGGAATTGGCTCGACGACTGCTCGCCAATGACTTTTCGACTCAGGTCAACCTGATCCGGGAACTGGTGAAAGCCATTCGAAGTGGCAAGGTTGATCTGAATCCGAATGCAAAAAGTGGCTGGTTTGATTATCAGGTTTTTGCGACCGAGACACTACTTTTCCCCGACAAAGCGGTCGAATCAAGGCATCTGTTGCTCTCAGCAAACTACAAACGACGGAGCCTTGAAACGTACCAAGCCTCGATCACCAAACGGAAAGAAACCCAGTTGCTGCGGAAAGAACTGGCAGCCCAGGAGGTCTCTTTACCGCTGGATCCGCTACCAACCTTTGCACCACAATTTCGTATTGAACCCGCCCCCACTTATTTTTTGCGAATGGCACGCTCGTACCAATTTCTGGGACAAGTTTTGCGCGAGTTGGTTGATGAATCGACTCTGCCTCAATTAGCCGGACTCTCTGAACAGGGACTCCGCCGTCAGCCCTTGCTGGTCGAGCTTCAAGAGATCCAACAGTTGTTTTACGGTTGTTATGCAATTTCCGCCGAGGACATCGGACTGGATCTGCAGGTCACCGATGAAGAGCGAGCGGAACTGGTCACGAGCCGCAATTTTGCCGAAACCTGGTTGGCCGATTTGAATCATGATCCTGATATGGCTGTTGATACGCGTGTCATCATTCCCGTCAGGATTGATTTGAAGCAGGGTTCAGTTACCAATTGGGCAACTCTGGGAATCCGTTTCTGCCGATTAAAAGTTCGCTATGAGTCAGCGGCCGCGCCGAGAATCCAGGACCCGAACACCGGCGAATGGAACATGATACCCTCCGAGCAATTGGACGAGGCAACCTATTTGCTACCGGTCGAGCAATGGGCCTCGGTCGAACTTTCGGCGAATCAAGTCTTAAACCGGACCGAGTTTCAACAGCGGTGTGACGATGCTTTCAGCCGTGAAGACATCATCAAGCGAATACAAAGCAAAATCGCTCCCGTACAAAAACCGTGATCCGTTGCGAATGCGATCGATTTTGCACGTGGTGATTCAAACTGAATCTCACCCTGAACAACGGCTTTGCAGGAAAACACGAAGAGTCGCAATCCAGATTAAATCAAAAAATCCTTTTTTTAATCTAAGATTTTATTGGTAATTAACCTCTTCGAACTCTCACCGTACTCCCCCTTGCGATCGTCCAGAGAACTTGCCATCCTATTTTTGTCATGATTGGCGGAAGAGGCGACGGATTTCGCTGCGATTCAAAGCATCTCACGATGCCGTTTTCTCGACATCCCATTGCCGTGAATGGAACTTGACTCGTTCAGAAAACATGGTCACACACTGCTTGAGTTCTGTGGAACTGGCTGTAACCCAGTATGATCAGTGCTTTGGTACCCCCACGTCAAAGGCGGATCGATCATGGAATGGCTTTATGTCGCAATCGGCCTGTTATTGATCGTGTTTGGAGTCCCGATCTATGGAATCGTGCTGCTGAATCAGCTGCTTCAACAACAGAAAGAGCATTTCGAGAAATTGCAACGCGACCTGAGCTCGCTCAGAAAACAGTTAGAAAAACAGCATGCGACAGTAAACGCCGCTCATAAAATCGCCCAGCCAACAGCTTCTCCAACGACTTCCTCAGCCGATGCGCCGGTTGCTGAGCCTGCGATCACTCGGAAAGCGCCCGTCCCCAAGCTTCCAGAAATTGCATGGGCGATTCCCGACGAGGATCAAACCACACGAGATCGCAACCTCAAAAAAATCGAAGACCCGATCTCGGTTGCTCCGCCTTCAATCAAGACTCAACCGAAACCGACCACCACTGGTTCGTTGATGGAACAACTGGGTCATCATTTACCCGACCCCACTCCCGCTTTACCCGTTTCGGCACCCCCACGAACACCAGGCAAGTTTGAAACCTCTGCCAAAGAAGCGCTCGGAAAAATCTGGAACTGGATTGTTGTGGGTGAAGAGCAGATGCCGGCGGGGGTCTCCATGGAATACGCGATGGCCAGCCAATGGTTGTTGCGGCTGGGGATTCTGATCCTGGTGATCGGTGTCGGCTTTTTTCTGAAATATTCGTTCGATAACGACCTGATTAAACCAATTGGTCGTGTCGCCATCGCTGCGGTGGCGGGTTTAGGCCTGTTAACGATTGGGGTCCGATTGTTGGGCCACCGATACCACCTCTTCGGGCAGGGATTGATGGGGGGAGGTTTGGCCATGCTGTATTTCAGTGTCTATGCTGCGAATCACTTTTATCAATTGATTGATGATGTCCCTTCGTTTGTGCTCATGGGGCTGATCACGGTCCTGGCGGGTGGAATTTCGGTCCAATTCAACTCCATGCTGGTGGCGGTGCTGGGAATTCTCGGGGGTTACGGTACCCCCTTGATGCTGTCGACCGGAGCGGTCGACTTTGTCAGCTTTTATGCCTATCTGCTGCTACTGGGGGTTGGCGTTCTGATGGTCTGTTACTGGAAAAACTGGCCATTGGTGAACCTGCTGAGCTTTGTCTGTACCTACAGTCTGTTTTTCACCACGATGCGGCAATACGAAGTGAGTCAATTCTGGAATGTGATGCCGTTTCTGATTGCCTTTTTTGTGCTGTTTTCCGCGATGATCATTCTCTACAAACTCGTCAATAAAGCCCCTTCCCACCTGCTGGATCTCGCCGCGTTAATCCTCAATTCCGTCATCTTCTTTAGCGTGAGCTACCAGCTTGTCACACAGGCTTATGGCAAGGAATGGGTCGCGGCGGTGACATTAGGGCTGGCGCTGTTTTTCTCGATTCACGTTTACTCGTTCCTGGCCAAAAAGTTGGTCGATCGGGAACTGCTGGTCAGTTTCCTGGGATTGGCTTCGTTCTTCGTGATCGTCACCGTGCCGCTTGTGCTCTCGTCACAATGGATCACCGTCAGTTGGGCGCTCCTTGCCCTCGTGCTGCTCTGGATTGCCAAACAACTTGGCAGTCGAACTCTCAAGTATGTCAGCTTTCTCCTCTACGCGATTGTTCTGTTTCGGTTTGCGGTGATTGATCTCCCAAACCAGTTCGCCACGGCTCTTGATGCCGGAACGTTGTGGTCGGCATACTGGCCGAAAATGATCGAGCGATTTGTCATTTTCGGTGTCCCGGTTCTCTCGCTCGGGGCCGCCCATTGGCTCTCCGGAAGCGTTGAGAGTTCGTCAACGGCGGGTGTGAGTCCCGACAACGATCTACCCGAAATCGTTCCGGGTGATTGGGCACCGCGCGCTTTGCTGGGGATTGGTGTCGGGATGCTGGCGCTGTACCTGCACCTTGAGCTCGATCGTTCGATCGGATATGCATATCCGTTGCTGCGGCTGCCGTCACTCACCTGCTTATGGCTCGTGATTTGTGGTTTGCTACTCTGGGAGGGACTGGTCCGGCAGAGTCGCAATCTGCTGGCGGTGGTGACACTCGGATTAACGGCGGTGCTGCTCAAACTGTTTTTCTGGGATCTCCCCGCATGGTCTTTGACCAATCAACTGCTCTATCCCGGTGAATACTCGTTCCACCACGCCACGTTCCGATTACTCGACTTCGGATCGGTGATTGCGTTTTGGGGTTTGGCCTCTGTGATGGTGGCGGGTAAACCGCGTGACCAGGATGTCGCGGCGATCTTCGCGGTCAGCAGTATGGGAGTTCTCTTGGTGTTTTTGACGCTGGAAACCAATTCGCTGCTGGCGACATTCTTGAAAGAGATGCGCGCGGGGGGTGTCTCAATCCTCTGGTCGGTGTTCGCATTTTGTTGGCTGCTGCAAGGGATCTGGCGCGATTTTCGTCCGCTCCGATTTGCAGGCTTATTTTTATTTGCCATCGTGATTGTGAAAGTCTTTTTCAGCGATCTGGCGAAACTCGACTCGTTCTGGCGGATCATCGCCTTTCTTGTGCTTGGTATGATGGTGATCGCGGGGTCCTTCATTTACCTGAAGTATCAGGAAACGTTTACCATTCAGCCAAATAAGCCAAAAGAATCTGCTGTGGAGCCAAACTGATGCCATTTTTGGAGAGTCATCTCGTCCCGGCGGGGGTATTCGATTCGTTTGTGCCGCCGCAATCTGCTGCGAGAGTGTTGATTCCAGCGGTTCAGCATTCGTATCCACAGACGATTCCAGGCCATCCCGTTTGGTATTGGTTGACTGTCTTGTTAACAGTGCTTGCCCCAATCTCTCTCCAGGGGGCAGAAGTTCCGATCTATCAGTGGCAACGTGAGCTCGATCTTCCGGCCCTCACGGCCACGACTTGCGTAGCGGTGCCGCTGGATTCGCACTTCTTCGAATTCACTCGGGATGGTCATCCTGATGTACGACTGCATGATAATCAGGGTTTACCGATTGGATTTTTGATTCAAACCATCCGTCAGGCGAAAACGCATTCCCTGCGCAGTTACTGGACTGCAGAGCAAACCGCTGCGAAAGTCGATCCCCGTATTGGACTACAACTCGAATTCAGACTACGGGAAAAGGAACCGACGCCGCTGGGGATTCGGATCATCACCCCGCTGCATGACTTCGAGCATCAGGTGCGGCTCGAATCTTCGTCTGATGGAACGACCTGGAAAGCAGTCGGTTCACCCGCCGTCATCTTCGATTATTCGCGTCACGTCGATGCCCGGAATGATCTGGTACCGATCGTCGCGACGGCGGACCGGCAATTTCGCCTAACGATCGAAGACATTACGGCCGAACAAGAGTCGCTGTTACTCGAACTGAACCGGAAGCTGAATGGTGGAGCCGAAATCGATCGGACTGAGCGAACAACCATCGCCCGTCGCCCGTTCCGCATCGAGCGAATCGAGTTCTACCAGGATCAAACCCGGATTGAGGGGGGGCTCAACCAACTGAACGTTTATCCAATCAAAGAATTCCGCCAGACCGAAAACACCAAGGATCATCAGACGATTCTGCTGTTCGGCTCTCAGCGTGAACCGATCAGCGAAGTGAAAATCCTGACCACTGCGGACAACTTCAGCCGATCCGCCACCATGGAAGTCGAGCAGGTAGGTACGAATGGCGAGCCCCGTTGGAACAAGCTCGCCACGGGTGCATTGACCCGATTTTCGATCGGTCTCTTGCACAAAGAGGAACTGACACTGTTGGTCGGCGAAACCCGAGCGACTCGTTACCGCATCGTGATCGAGAACCGTGACAGCCCTCCGCTACCGATCACCGGAGTCGAAGTCTCTGGACCGGCGTACGAGTTAACGTTTCTGGCGGGCCCCAACGAGCGATTGCAGCTTGAATACGGTTCAACAACGGCCTTGGCAGGACAATTTGATACGGCGGCACTTCAAGCAGTGTTGAGACAAGGTCAAGCTCCTGTGATTGCATCGCTGAAAACTCCGGTCGCCAACCCCCAAGCCCCCGTAGACGGGGGGCGCGGCTGGCGACCGTGGAACGACTCACGCGTTTTGCTCACTACGATCGTTGCCGCGACG
Organism: Schlesneria sp.; assembly: GCA_044354755.1. Taxonomy (GTDB): domain Bacteria; phylum Planctomycetota; class Planctomycetia; order Planctomycetales; family Planctomycetaceae; genus Schlesneria. The sequence goes on from JBIKZJ010000003.1 coordinate 7,949, forward strand.
CTATTGCTGGGTTGGGGGCTGTTCCGTGCCAGCCGACAACTTCAGAGTCCCGGTCAACCTTAGCCCCGACTCAGAACTGCTTTTCGACTCACCGTGGTCAATCAGTGGTCAATCAGTGGTCAATCAGTGGTCAATCAGTGGTCAATCACGAGGCGAGCAATTTTCTTTTTCCCCGCTTTGACCAGCAGGCCTGTTTTTAATTCGATCACCGCTTTCGGATCGCTAATCAGTGATGGCTGGTCTCCGTCGTAGATCGAGAGTCCCCCCTGCTGTATCAACCGAATGGCATCACTGGTCGAGGGTGTCAGTCCCGCCACCTTTAGCAATTGTGCAGCGGCCAGTCGGCTGTGAATCAGATCTCCCTGGCACTGAGGAAGTTGTGCGGCCAGGGTTGTCAGGTTCAGCGTGACCGTCGGAATGTCGGTGGGCAATTCACCGCCACCGACCTCCCGCTGCCAGCGATCCGCCGCTTCCAGGGCGTGTTGTTCCGAGTGATATCCGGCGATCACCGATTTCGCGAGTCGAACCTTGGCCTCTTTCGGATGTCCCTGCAAAATTGCGGTGACTTCTTCGAGTGGGATGCTGGTCAACAGATTGAAATACATTCCCATCGTGGCATCGGGGATCTGCATGAATTTCTTCATCATGTCGAAGGGAGTTTCGGAAATGCCGATGTAGTTCCCCAGGCTCTTTCCCATCTTCTGTTCGCCGTCGGTCCCGACCAGGATCGGTGACATAACGCCAACTTGCTGCGGGAGATGCTGGTCGCGCTGCAGATCACGGGCCAGCATGAAACTGTACAACTGCTCGGTTCCCCCCAGTTCGATATCCGATTTGATCATGACCGAATCCCACGCCTGCATCATCGGATAGAGGCATTCGTGCAGGAAAATCGGTGTCTGGCTGGCGTATCGCTTGGCAAAATCGTCTCGCGTCAATAACTGGGCAACGGTGATTTTTCCACAGAGCTGCAAAATCTCGGCGAAACTCATTTTGGCAAACCAGTCTCCATTCCGATGCACCTCGGCTTGCGAAATGTCGATCACTTTTCCAACCTGATTCAGATAATCACGAGCATTCGCTTCGACATCGGCTTCGGTCAGTTTTTTTACGCGGGCCTGATCACGACCGCTCGGGTCGCCCACCAGTGCGGTGTAGTTACCGATGATGATCACTGCCTGGTGTCCCAGTTCCTGAAACTGTCGCATTTTTCGCAGCGGAACAGTATGACCGAGATGCACGTCAATTCCGGTGGGATCGATGCCATACTTGATCCGCAGCGGTATTCCCGTTTCGCGGCTTTTCGTCAGTTTGACCGCGAGTTCTTCTTCGGGGACAATCTTTTCGACACCACGGCGAATGATCGCAAGTTGTTCATCAACAGGGGGAAAATTCATCGTCAAATCCTGGGGTTGAGCAGTTGAAGTATGAGCATCGTCGAATTGAAAAGAGCATGAATCACGACGACGGAAAGATAACTATGGCGACGATCAAAGACATAGCCAAGGACGAGTGCCAAGGGGAGTAACGCCAGCCCGTCGCGCCAGCCATGAACCATGGAGAACAGCAGGGCGACAGCGGGTATCACAACCGACGAGGGAAGCAAGGTGCTAAGCCATCCCTGCAGGATAACCCGATAAAGTAATTCCTCGAATAAGGGAGCCGCCAGGGTTGCCGTCAAGGCGATCAGGGCGATCGTCGATCCCCCGGGCGATTCGAGCAAAAGTTTTAACAACGAATGCTGATTTTCTGCACCGCGAAAGGGGATTGTTGCCACGAGGGAGAGGAACATTGGTAACATCGCAGCCAAGAAACCCCATAACCCGTCCCGAAGCTGCTCAGGCAAGTTTTTGATCGACATTCCCATTGCCGACCACGAGCCACTGCCAGACACCATTATCAGGGGGAGTACGAGCGATAACCCAAAACAGATCACCGCCTGAATGGCAATCGCATTCAAACTTGGGAGTACTTGTTCCGAGGAATCCGGTTTGAGTAATCGCGACAACAGGCTCGATAAAACCAGCAGCAATCCGATATACACGACACACAGTTCCGGGAGTGTGGACCACTGGGTCCGCCGATTCTCGTTACAGACGAGAACAGGTTCTCCTTCGCGGCATCGTTTTGCCACACGCCACCAAACTCGCGCACTTTCAATCAGCATCAGACCCACAAGACATTCCATCACAAACATCACACGGACCAGTCGGTTGTTCGTCGCGAGTTGTGACAGTACCAGCCCCAAGAGATATTCCATGACAAACCTTGGCGTTGAAAATTCGGCAATTCCAGTCAGCAAGGTGAAAGATCCCAAACGTTAATACAAGGCTGTTGCCAGCTTGCGTCGGAACTCACCCGTCAGTTCCGAGGCGGGGCCGAGCATATCGAAGATCTTGACCATGGTTGTTTTTGCTTCGGCTCGTGCTTCTCCAAAATCTTGCTGCACAATGTTCAGACAGATTTCCAGGGCCTTGCGATGCTGCTGGGATGCCGCATAAGCGTCTGCCAGATGAATCTGCAGGATCAAGTTGGTAGGGTCCGCTTCACTGGCGGTTCGGGCCACCTCGACACCACCACTTTCTGCGGCAGACCGCCGAACATCCAGCTCGGATTTCAGTCGCTCGGCTTCTGGTTCGAGGAACCCTCGTTTTTCTAAGGCTTCCAGCAATGTGGCGCATTCGTCCAACCGGCCCTGCTTTAACACGACGCTCGCGAGACAAACTTTGAGCGAGTCTTCGTCAGGGGCCAGTGCCAAAGCTTCGCGGAACTTGCTTTCAGCCGCTTGGGGGTCAGTTTCGACCAGTTGCATCGCTTCTTTGGCCAACTGCTGTGCAGGGGAGGGAAGGACTCGCAGCAGCCAGGCCCGCGCCTGCTCGGCCGTCAACAGGCCCGAGAATTGGTCGACGGGCTGCCCCTGATCCAGGGCGAAGACTGTGGGGAGTGATTCGACACGAAATGCCTGCGCAATCTCGGGTTCTTCATCCGTGTTGACCTTGGCCAGGATAAATTTTCCCGCCATTTCCGTCGCCAAGGCTTCGAGGATCGGAGCGAGTTGACGGCAGGGATTGCACCAGGGAGCCCAGAAGTCGATGACCACCAGGGTTTCCATGGACTTCTCGACCACATCCTGCTGAAACGTGGCTCTGGTGACATTAACAACGAACGGTGAGGGAGACATAAACCACACTTTCTCTGAGAGGATTTTTACTTGTTAAGTGTACGTCACGACGAACGGCGCAGCAAACGCGCAGGCCGGTTCGTCACGTGGCAACAAACCTTTTTCGTCCAGGGAGAATGCTCAAACCGCACGCAACCGCCAGGGAACTTCCAGTCCATGCCGTTCCATCAAATTCGGATTGGCCAAGACTTGTTCCACGGGACCGTCGGCCTGAAGCTTGCCACCATCCAAAACCAGCACCCGTGGACAGAGTTCCAACGCGAAATCCAGATCGTGCGTGGCAATGATCTGGGTTCCGGGAAATCGCCGCAAGATTTCTAACAATTGCCTGCGGGCACGAGGATCCAGATTACTTGTCGGTTCGTCCAGCACCAGCATCGTAGGATCACAGGCCAGCACCCCCGCCAGGCAAACTCGCTTGCGCTCACCGGTACTCAATTGGGAAGGATTGCGTGGTCCATGTTCGGGCAAGCCAACCGCGATCAGACTCTGATCGACTCGAACCAGCACCTCGGCTTGATCCAACCCGAGATTTAAGGGTCCAAATGCGACGTCTTCCCGGACGGTGGGACAAAACAACTGATCATCCGGGTCTTGAAACAGAAACCCAATCTGACGCCGGACATCTCGTAACCGTCCTTTCGTAACCCCCAGTGACTGAATAAAAACCTGCACCGTATCGTCCGTAGCGACTGATGGCATCGGCAGCAGGCCGTTCAAATGCATCAACAGGGTGGACTTGCCAGCCCCGCTGGGCCCCACCACCGCGACTCGTTCGCCCGGCGCAATGGCACAGCGGACATCGTCCAAGGCGACGCGGCCGGTCGGATAGCGAAATGTCAGGCCTCGTAATTCAATCGCCATCGGGATGGGTAAACTGGTCATTCTTCCTTTCTCGCTTCCGTACCAAGAAACTTGGGTGAACCATCCCACCCTCGGGCCAGCATCGCCTGATGTGTCCGCTCAGCCCGTTCCATGGCTCGTAACAAAAGTAATCCGATCATCTGAGCATTAGTCACCCAATCTCTTTTCCAAGAGCCGCTCCCAAAATTCCGGGCCTCGCGAGCCTGTCGCAATCGCGCCAGTTCATCCCACAAGATAAAAATATAGCGGTACATGAAGGCCAGCATAGCGACCAACAGCGGAGGACACCGCCAACGCAACAAGGTGGCGAGGAGTTCCGGAAACGGGAGCACATGGATCAACCACAGTCCTGCCAGAAACGATATGGTGCAGCGTAACCAGAGCGACACCATCCATCCCCAGGCCGATTCGCGCTGCATTTGTGTGATCGGTACGGACAATCCAAACACCAATAACATCGGTAAAAACAACATCAACCGCCGGGCGAGATATCCCAGCGTCACCCCTGCCAGGCTCAAACCCGCAAACACCAGCACCAGCAGCAATCCGTGAGCCGGCCAATGTTCGAGCGGAATCAAACTCGACACCACAATCACAAGCAGCGTCAGCGCCAGTCGGGTCGTGCCGGGGATCGCATCACAAGGGCCAATTGGGGTCACAAGAGGGGACTTATCGGCCATGAGGTTCGCCCGACTCGATCACCGGCAGATTCCAGCGAGCCCCTTTCCCCAGTCCCATCGCAATCCCAAACACCACCAGCGTCCCCAGAATTCCCGCCAGCGATGTCGCCAAAGTCGACCAGCCGAACCCACTGGGAAGAGGCAATTCATAGCCCTGAAAAACGAGTCCGTCTCGTTCAATTTGCCGTCTTTCCATCCCCGTCTGTTGCACGACTTGATCGAGTCCATCGGGATGATCCGACTTGAGCGGCGCCAGAATTGCCGCAATGGCCAACCCACCCACGACCCCAGCCATCACAAACTGACTCACATTCGTAATCGGACTGGCCGCACCGGGGGTCGAAATCAGATCGGGACGCCGGGACAACACAAAGCTCAAAACACTTCCGGTAATCAGTGCTTCACCCACTCCAATCAACGCGTGATAGAGGACCATCAGGGTAAAGATCCCTCGCAAATGAAATTCTTGCGAGCCGGTGGAACAACCAAACTCGAAGCAAAACAAGGCCGCTGCCGCCAGCACACTGAACCAAGCGGCAATCACGGCCGCGGGAACTGCCGTCATCGTACCGTTCCCGAGCCATTTACGAATGACCGTATAAATTGCATACCCACCCCAAGATCCCACCACACCCATATTCAAAATATTGGCACCCAATGATAACAATCCGCCATCATTGAACAGCACGGCTTGAACCACCAACACCAGCGTGATCGCCAGGCAAGCAGCCCAAGGCCCCAGCATGACCGCCGCCAGAACGCCCCCCAGCAGATGCCCCGAAACCGGCAAACCAATCAAGGGAAAGTTCACCATTTGTCCGGCAAAGACCACTGAAGCGAGCATCCCGGTCAACGGAACGGCGCGATCCTCGAGATCAAGCCGCAATTTGCGCAGACTGTATCCGACGGCGGCCAGACTGATCAGCCCCGTGACAACACAGACCTCTGGACTGAGTATTCCATCCCGAATATGCATTTTTTCTCTTCGTAACACGAAATCGCGACGGTGAAACGCTCGAGTCCTGCTGGGCTGGCGGATTGGTTTCCGTCAGAGTTTTTTAGTGCCCCAGGATCGAACCCGATTCAAAGTCTCTACTCTAGCCGGTCCGCTTTTCTTCCCGCCACTCGACCCCTCCGTTTTTTTATCTCGTCAAGGTTCCAGAAATCGCCTTGCACAGCCGTTGGTCAAATTCGGCCACCTCCAAACGGGATGCCAGATTCCCGGCACGGGTGGCAAATCCCGCCTCGGCAGTCACCTGCGTCAGGGCTTTGATCAGTCGTAACGAATTTAACCGGCGAGCAGGGATCGTGGTTCCCACACCGAGCTGTTCGAGACGCCGAGCATTATCAGGTTGATCATGAGCAAATGGAACGAGAATTTGCGGGCGACCGGAGGCAAGTCCCTGGGCGGTGGTTCCAATTCCACATTGGTGCACAATCACCTCACCCTTGGGGAACAGTCGTGAAAAGGGCTCGTAGTCCGTGATGCAAATCCGAGGATCTGTCATGGCAGCCGGGGGAATTCGACGGGGGGTTTTCCCCACCAGAAACACCCCCCGCAGTCCCAAGTGCTTGAGCGCCTCGTAAGCGACTTCAAAATAGTTCGTTTCCATCCGGATGATCGCCGTTCCCAGTGTGAAAATCACTGGTGGAGGACCTTGTTCCAAAAACTGCTGCACAGCGGGAGAAAGCTCACTGGTCGTCTCCACGTCGTATAAAGGGAACCCAACTTGATGGACTCGGGCGGGCCAATCTGGCTTTGGTGCAGCAAAGGCTGCGGGGAATAAGGCCAGCGTCCCCTCGGGAGAAAACCCTTCGACTAAGGCATTTTTTGCCGAGGGTGTCAGGCCAACTCGGTCTCGCAGTTCTGTAATCGGGGTCAACCAGCGATAGGTCGGACGGATCAGTAACTTGAGAATCCCCCTCATGATTTGGGGGCCCAGGAAACGAAGTTTCGGCAAAAAGGGAAGGGGGCCGAAAGCGGGGGGATCGTAAGCGGAAAAGAAAGCGGATGGCTGCAGCGCACACGAGAGCCAGGGGATTCCCAGTTCTTCAGCAACGATCGGCGTCGCAAACGTAAGCAGATGAGAGATGATCAGATCCTGCCCGACTGCTGCGGCCTTAATCCGCTGATAGCTATCTTCCAGATAGGGTAAAATCAGTGTCCGAATGATGAACTGCGTCCCGGTGAGGGTATGATTGGCTTTCGCGGCCCAGTCTGCTTCAGGCCCCAAATCATCCAGTCCCGGCTTGATCAGCACGAATCGAGCGCCGATTCGTTCCACCGCCTCGCGATATTCGGCATGCGTGGCAATCGTGATCTCGTCCCCGTTTTGCTTCAGCACGCGCGCCATCGCGAGGTAAGGATGCAAATCACCATACGACCCCAACGTGGTCATCAATATTCGCGACACAACAATCACCCTCGGTTAAAAGCCGTTACGGCGGTTTTCTGCCGCTTGAACTACGATCTAGTCTGTCGGAAAGAGGCTCTGATCACAAACAGGCTGACAGGGATTCTTCACAATTTCTTCGTATCTCCGCAGTATGACTTCGGTGACGTTTGCATTCTCGGGGGGCGATTGTTCGAATGCTGTCCACGGGGCGATAGAATTGGTAGCCCGTAACGACTCTCCAAGCTTGCGTTTGTCTTTTCCCAATTCCCCCTGGTGCCCTAGAAGAATCGCTCCCTTTTTTGACGCCTGCAATTTTTGACGCCTGCAATTTCAGGAAGTGAATAGAAATGCCGATTGCCGATCGAGAACCATTCGATTCGACAGGAATTCTTCGCGACGAAAAGTCGGGACGCTATGAACGAACGTTGTTACAGGCTTTGGCAAAACAGTTTCCGAATGTGGATTCTGCGTTGGCGGAAATTGCCAGGCTATCGGCCGTACTGACCCTTCCTAAAGGGACCGTCCACGTCATCAGTGACATTCATGGTGAAGACAAAAAGCTGCGACACGTGATCAACAATGCCTCGGGGACACTCAGGCCACTAGTGGAACGACTCTTCCAAGATCAGATGCCGCCGCATGAGTTTGCCGAATTTTTGACCCTGATTTTCTATCCCGCCGAAGTGACAGAACGTTTGTCGCAAACACTCACCGACCCGGACGAACTGCGCTCATTTGCTCAAAAAACGCTACGAAACCAATTGAAACTGGTTCGCGTTCTCGCATCGGGCTACAGCCTGAAACGGGCGATGCAGGTCTTTCCCTATGAATACGCTAATCTCTTTGCGGAAATGCTGCACGAACCCTCGAACGAACGGGGACGAGAATTCACCGATGCGATCGTCGACGAACTGTTACGATGTGATCGGGCACTCCATCTGATTCATATTACCGGCCGATTGATCCGTAATCTGGCGATCTATGAACTGATCATTGGCGGGGACTGTTGGGACCGCGGACCTCGCGGTGATCGTGTTGTGGACTACTTGCGTGATCAGCCGAATGTCTCGTTCATCTGGGGGAACCACGATGCCGCGTGGCTCGGTGCGGGTCTCGGTCACGAGGCGCTCATCTGCCATGTGCTGCGTGTCTCGCTCAGGTATCGACGACTCGGACAACTTGACGAAGGCTACAGCATCCCACTGACGCCACTCGAGCATCTCGTCCGGACCGCCTACGCTGACGATCCCGCGGTTCATTTCATGCCGAAATCCAGCGGGATGCGTTCTGACGTGATTGTGTCCCGCATGCAGAAGGCGATCGCCATCATGCAGTTCAAGCTCGAGGGACAGATGATCGCTCGTCATCCCGAATGGGGGATCGATCATCGTCGCCTGTTGCACCATATCGATTTGAAACGGGGCACAATTCATGTCGACGGAACCGAATACTCGCTACGAGACACTTATCTGCCGACGTTCGATGCCGAAAGTCCTTATGAGCTGACCCCTCAGGAAGAGTTGTGCATGACACGGCTGAAGCATTCGTTTCTTCACAGCCAGAAACTCGGAGAACATTTGCGATATTTGGTCAGCCACGGATCCATGTATCTGCGACGGGATGCCCATCTGATTTTTCACGGCTGCATCCCCTGCAGTAGTTCGGGTGAATTTCTGCCGATGCCGATCCATGGCGAGTGGCTTTGTGGCCGGGAACTCTTTGATGCCATTGACCGAGAAATTGCCAGGGCGATCGAACTGCGGGATCAGCCGCACCTGGATCTGCTGTGGTATCTCTGGAGTGGCCCTCGATCCCCTTTGTTTGGCAAAGACCGAATTACCACGCTGGAACGCGATTTTATTGAGGACAAAACACCGCACCATGAAACAAAAGATCCCTACTTTGCGCTGATTCATGAAGCCTGGTTCTGCGAAAAAGTCCTGACAGAATTTGGTGTCGACCCGCAGCAGGGCTTGATTGTGAATGGCCATGTTCCCGTCAAAATCGATGCCGACGAGTCCCCGCTGAAGCGGAGCGGCAAAGCCATTTCCATCGACGGGGCCTTTTCAGAAGCATACGGCGATCATGGTTATACGCTGGTACTGGGACCAGAAAAAACCATCTTGGCGAAGCATCACCATTTTGAATCGGTCGAGGTTGCGGTCCGGGATGGGATTGATATCGTTCCCAGCGTCGATGAGATCCGCCATTGGAGCCCCCCGCGTCGCATGGCGGATACCGAGCGTGGGGAACAATTCCGCTGCGATATTGAAATGTTAGAGCGCTTGATTCAGCTTTACCGTAACAACGAGCTGCGCCAGGATCTGTGAGCCTCATTGCAAACCTCGTCACCGGGAAATCCCCCCCTGGCGGGAAATCTGCCCCTGCGGGTATCCCAGGTGCGGGCGTCGGGGGGTGATGATGGGGCGGGATGAGGAGGACCGAGTTGCGGACCACGGCGTCGCGGATTTCTCTGATCAAAAACTCGACTGATCGCGACGGGCGATGCTACCTGATGGCTGCGACGGAGGTGCTGGAATCGACGCTTGCTATTACCGGGGTCCGTTCGGCGGCGCGACCCAATTCCGCTCGATCAGACAATCTAGCAGTTGCTTTCCCGCATATTCCAGCTCGCGATCATTCACGATCACCAGATCCGATTCCTGCCTTTTCTTGCTCAGATCCCACTGACTCTCTTCCCGACGTTGCAGCTCGGCTTTCGTCCAACCGCGATGGGCTTGAACTCGCTGCAGCCGCATTTCTGCTGGGGTCTCAATAAATACGACGAGTTCACATAAATCCCGCCAACCCGCTTCTAATAGAATCGCCGCATCGAGCAGCACCGCTTCGGCGCGTTGTTCGACCGCAATCGAGACCTCTGCGGCGATCTGCCGCGAGATTGCGGGGTGGACAATCCGTTCGAGATCCCGGCGAGCAACGAGGTGATTCGCGTCGACTCCAAAAACCCGGTTCGCCAGTTTGGCTCGGACAATGTTTCCGGCCGAATCAAAGATCTCGTCACCGAATCGGGCTCTCAGTTCGGCTTTGACCGAAACCGACAGCAATGCTTCGTGGCCAAGTTTGTCCGCATCAATCACCGCGACGGGGGCGTGGGTCGAGACCCAATTCGCAACGGCACTTTTTCCCGACCCGACTCCCCCCACTACGCCAATGAGGGGAATTCGATGTCGTGCATTCGTCATGGGGGTTGCGGCGGTTTCCATAGCAAATTCCTGACATCATCGAGCTGGATCGGCTGACGGCTCTTGCACCATCAGCAGCCGGATCTTTTTTATAGCAACGCGTTAGGCCAATCGGGTTTCAGGTGTCCGTGCCGAAATTCAGGGACAACAAATCCTGGAGTCAATCACTTGAGGATCTGCCCACAACTTACACTCAATCGAATTACACTCAATCGAAAAGATAACTGACCGATTCGTTTCGGTGAATTCTGCGGATTGCTTCACCCAAAAGAGGAGCCACGGAAATGACCCGCAGGTTTGGCAGCATCTGTTCAGGCCGAAGTGCCAGGCTGTTCGAGACGACGATTTCCACAATGGGTGCTCCGCGAAGCCGCTCGACCGCTTGACCACAAAAAACCGGGTGTGTCGCACCAACGTAGATGTGTTTGGCACCAAACTGGGCAACGGTTCGAACGGCACCAACCATCGAGCCTGCCGTGGTGATCATGTCATCGAATATAATGGCGGTCTTTCCCTCAATCGGACCACCAATCAGATTTTCTTGCCGGGTTTCAAAGGCATTGGCTCGACGTTTATCCACAATGGCAAAACTGCCACCCAAATGGTCGACGTGTTGCAGTGATCGCTTGATACTTCCTTCATCAGGACTGACAATCACCAGGCTTTCCGTCGGCAAATTCAGCGAACGGAAGTAATCGTCCAGGATGGGCGATGCGTACAAATGGTCGACAGGGCAATCAAAAAACCCTTGAATCTGCGCCGCATGCAAATCCATCGCCAGCACCCGATCGGCCCCGGCTTTGGTAATGAGGTTCGCCACGAGTTTGGCCGTAATCGGCACGCGGCCCATATCTTTACGATCCTGCCGCGCATACCCGTAATACGGGATGACCGCCGTAATTCGGGCGGCACTCGCCCGTTTACAGGTGTCGATCATCACCAGCAGTTCCATGAGGTTTTCATTGACAGGTGGGCCCGTTGGCTGTACCAGAAATACGTCACGGCCTCGAACATTCGAATCGAGTCGCACGGCAATTTCCCCATCGGGAAAATTGTCGAGCGTCACGGAACCGAGTCCGATGCTGAGGTACGACGCAATTTCCGCCGCCAGCTTGGGATTTGCACGGCCACTCAGAATGCAAAGTTCGTCATACATGAAATTCGGGCGTTCGGCTGAAGGCATAAAATCGGCTGAGACTCGGGAATAAGTCGACAGCAGGCTGCCGCATTCTGAAAGAAGGTTGGGGCGGACGCAAGCCTGTTTCGGATCGCGAGGCAAATCGTCTTGACCGTTTTCCGGGAATCGGGGACAAGATCGGCAGAAGACTACCTGTTTCTGCAATCAGAAGGAGGCGTGTGTGCGTGCGGCGGTTCCATTTCCATTTGCTGTCAGTCTCAGGCGATTATTGCCCCAGGCTCGTTTTGTCGGTTGCACAAACCTTTGTGTCACGGACGCGGTAGAAACCAGCGCCGAAGTCCTGCAAGGCACACTCTTTGCCGTCATTCGTGGCACCCGGGTTGATGCCCGAAATTTCATTCACGAGGCGATCATGCGGGGAGCGGCCGGACTGCTCGTCGACACCCCGATTTTGGATACGACCCTCCCTCAGTGCGTTGTTTCCGATGTTCGCTCGGCATTTTCACGCGTCTGCGAATCGCTTTCCGGTGAACCCTCGCGTCAACTCAGTATCGCCGGTGTGACCGGAACCAATGGCAAGACCACCACCGCTTGGCTGATCCGCAGTCTGATGGAGCGTGCAGGCTACCGCTGCGGGCTTTTGGGAACCGTGGAATACTCGGACGGAATTTCCAGCGGCCCCGCAACACTCACCACACCCGACTCCCGATCACTCGCCCAATGGCTGGGCCGCATGGTCCAGGCAGGCACGACACACGCGGCGATCGAGTTATCCAGCCATGCCCTGCATCAGGGACGTGCGGCCGGCATCGAGTTGGCCGCAGCCATCGTCACCAACGTGACCCAAGATCATTTCGACTACCATCAGACCTTCGAAAACTATCTGGCTGCGAAAGCAAGAATCATCCAGCATGTTCGACCGGGGGGAATCATCGCCCTGAATCGGGATGACCCAGGTGCCTGGTCACTACGCGAGCAAGTCCTCGAATCGACAACCGGTCTCTCATTCGGATTGAATCCGACAGCGGACGTGACCGCACAAATCCGAGACGAGTCTCTCTCGGGAACACGATTCCGCCTAAGAATTCATGGGGAATCGATCGACTGTGCCACACGACTCATCGGTCGTCACAACATCTCGAATATTCTGGCTGCGGTCGCCACCTGCTCGCATTTAGGACTATCGCTCGAAGAAATCGCCTTGGGAATCGAATCCTTTCGCTGCGTTCCCGGTCGATTAGAACAGATCGAGTGTGGTCAGCCATTCGATGTTTTTGTGGACTATGCCCATACAGACGATGCCTTGCGGCGGTGCCTGGCCAGCCTCAAAGGGCTGACACCGGGCCGTGTGATTTGTGTTTTTGGTGCCGGGGGTGATCGCGATCGCACCAAGCGTCCTAAGCTGGGAAATGCCGCGCTCTTGGCTGATGTCGCCATTGTCACCAGTGACAATCCACGCAGCGAGAATCCTGGGGCGATCATCGACGAAATTCTCGCAGGAATGCGCGAGTCCATCGTGACTCCCCGAGTCGAAATCGATCGAAATGCCGCCATTCAGCAGGCACTTGAGCTGGCTCAACCGGGTGACTGCGTCCTGATCGCCGGTAAAGGGCATGAAAACGAACAAATCATTGGTTCGCAACGGCTACCATTCGACGACCGTCAAATCACGCGAGAGATCTTGCGTGAACGGTGGCAACCGCTAGCTCGTCCGCCGGAAAGGGTGAACAGCTGATATGGAACGGTTTGCGATGCAAGACCTGGTCCAGTCGACGAGGGGCCGACTTCGAGATGTCGAGCTTGCAGACGCACGCTTTTCCCGTATTTCCACCGACTCACGCGAGATTGAGCCCGGAGACATTTTCTGGGCTCTGCAGGGTGAGCACCATCACGGACACGATTTCGTCAGCCAAGCGCAAGACAAGCAAGCACAGCTGAGTGTCGTCGCCACGAGCCAGGCGGATGCGGTGGCAGGCCCGGTCCTGATTGTCGACGACACCCTCGCAGCCCTAGGACAATTTGCCAAGTGGCACCGGAATCAACTCGATCCCCTCGTGATCGGAGTCACCGGGAGCGTCGGCAAAACGACCACCCGCGAATTGATTTTTGCCGCATTGAGTGGCCCCTTCTCGGGGATCCGCAGCCGGAAGAATTTCAATAATCTGATTGGACTCCCACTCAGTTTACTCGATCTCGAACCGTCGCACGAATTCGCCGTGATGGAAATGGGGGCTTCAGCTCAAGGTGATATTGAACAACTCTGCCACATCGCCCTGCCGGAAATCGGGGTAATTACGGCAATCGGTCCCGCTCATCTGCAGTCGTTTGGCTCCCTCGATCAGATTATCAAAACCAAAGGGGAATTACTGGAACAACTTCCCTCGACAGGCTTTGCAGTCATGCCCGGTGACGAGGATGTACTCCGAAACATGTCAGGCCGTGCCGGTTGCCCGGTGATTTTTGTGGGGCAACATGAGCACAATCCCATCCGCGCGACCAACATCCAGGCGGATCCGGATCGTTTGCGATTTCACTGCCAGGGACACCCGTTTATCCTCCGGATCAACGGGCGGCACCTGATTCCTAACGTGTTGTGTGCGATTGCGATCGGCCTGGAACTCGGCATTCCGATCGAACGCCTGGCCGAGGGATTGTCCCAGTTTGTTCCCGCTGCTGGTCGAGGGAAACGGGTTCAAATCGGTTCCTGGACCATTGTCGACGACACCTACAACGCCAGCCCTCTCTCGGTTGCCGCCTCATGCCGCATGTTGCGGGAACTCCCGCTGACTGCGCAAGGGCAGCGGATGCTGATTTTGGGTGACATGCGAGAATTAGGAGAGACTGCGGTGAGGGAACACGAACGGATTGGCAAACTGGCGGCAGAATTGCAAATCGACCGTCTACTGGTTTGCGGCGAATTCGCTAATGACCTAGCTCGAGGAGCTCGGCAAAACGGGATGCAATCCCACCAGATCGCAGCCGCACCGGACCTGGAGACCCTGCTGGCGGTACTGGATTGCTGGCTTGAACCCGATGATCTGTTGCTGATCAAAGGATCCCGATCGACGCGAATGGAACGCGTACTGGATTGGCTGAAAATCCGCGCCGAATCACTCGAACCACAGCCCGCCACCTCAGATGTCTAATCAAAACAGCCCCGGAAGAGCTTCGGCCAGTCGCTGCACCGACGAATCGCGACAACGGAATTTCCAATTTCACGCAAAGTCGCCAAGCCGCAGCGACGCGAGGAAGAGGGAAAGGAAACACTCGTTTTCTGTTTTGGTATTCCTAACGTCTCTGCGGCACCGCGTCTTTGCGTGAAAATCGTCTTACCGGCATTTTCCCAGAGAAGACGTGGTGAACACAGGGACGGGACTCTCCTGTGATCGGGTTCAGTCCGGCTTGAAATGGTATGGAGACCGACCAGTTCACGGAGTGTCGCTCAAATTCGGGATGTCCCTGTAATTTCTATTCTTCAGAGAATCCCCCAGCGACAGAGCCAGAAGGCCCTTGTTTCTGCAACCAATCCGCTGTGGACTTGCGTGCGGCCCCAATCGAGGATCCTCCGCTGGAACCACTTTGCGACAACATTTTACAGACCGCACAATCGACGGCGAAGGCAGCCAGTCAGCTCCAGAGCTCGGCAAGTGGGGCATACGGAACCATTGGTTCCTGCTGGTTGCCGATGTCGATCAGCTGGGTGGCGCCGTCGACTCCACACCAGTTGAGCAGCGTTGCGGTCAACTCGCCCGGTTCGACCGGACGCTCGATCGGTTCTGCGGCGGTAGAGTCGCTGCTACCAATCACTTTGCCGCCGGTGACCTTACCTCCCGCAACCAGTCCAGACCAGCAGCGGGTCCAGTGGTCCCGGCCCATGTTTTCGTTGACCATCGGGGTGCGGCCGAATTCTCCTGTGGCAACCACCAGAGTTTCGTCCAACAGGCCTCGCTGAGCCATATCATCCAGCAGAGCGGCCATCGCCTGATCGAATTCGGGACAAAGTCGAGCCTGATAGTCGAACAATGTCGCGGCACCGCAATTCTTGTCGCCGTGACAGTCCCAAGTGATTCGATTTTGCAGCGAATCAAACAGATTCACGGTGACGCAGCGCGTCCCCTGCTCGACCAATTGACGGGCTCGCAGCAACAGCCGGCCAAATTCCGTGTCGCCGTACAATCGACGGATCGACTCGGGTTCTTCCGTTAATTCCTGCAGACCGCTTTGCGGCATCCATTCGGTCCCCAGGACGCCCGACTGCTGTCCGCGATAGGAATTCACACCGGTATCGGAAACGGGCCGGGGAAGAATCACGTTCGCGGGAATATTTTGCCGCGCGGGAACGGCACGGGCAACAAGGCTTCCCCAGTTGGGAAACTGCAGGCCCCGTTCTGCCAATCGACCTGTTTGCAACAGCTGTTGTCCGGTTTCGTGGATCGGTGCCGCATCGTGGGTGAGCGACCGGATGACAGCAAAACGATCGGATCGCTGTGCGAGCCGTGGGAGCGATTCTCCAAAACGAATTCCGGGGACCGCTGTTTCGATCGACTTGAACGGCCCGCGAATGATCGAGGGAGCTTCGGGCTTCGGATCAAAGGTTTCCAGCTGGCTGACTCCCCCCGTCATCAAAATAAAGATCGCCCGTCGGCTGGGGACCGCCGTCAATGACCCGGCTCGTGCTGCGCCCGAAAGGCCCACCACGGTCAGTCCCCCCGCGCGCAGAAAATCGCGACGTGAGAAACCATCGATCTCGGAGTGAGTCTCCGCCGCTGACATTCGAGCTTCCTTTTTTCGACCCCAAAACCAATTTGCCATAGCAGTGTACCGTTCTGTCGTGAGGATGAAAACCGCACCCATGACATCGACCAGCGGCGGCACCTGCCATGGCTCTCTTCCGACATCAACGCAGGGACTTGTTGTACTCAGGGGGGAGACTGGGCAAAACTGCGTGACATACTTATCCTGCCGATTGCAGCGAATCAAACTGATGTAACGGATACGCAGGACACTGCCGGGGAAAATGCATGATTCTTGACTTATTCAAACTGGACGGACGAGTTGCTCTGGTCACGGGGGCCACCCGAGGGCTGGGGGAGGCGATGGCACTGGGCCTGGCCGAAGCCGGGGCCGATGTCGTTGGGATCAGTCGTACGGGGGAATGGACTGAACTGGAACAGCTCGTTCGCGGTACCGGACGCCGATTCTGGGGATTTACGGCAGATCTGGGTCAGCCAGCAGATCGGGTGGGGTTGATTGACAAGATTCTGGAACAGACGGGTCGGCTGGATATTCTGGTGAACAATGCGGGGATCTCGCACCGTCATCCTCCCGAGGATTATCCGTTAAGCGAATGGCATCAGCTTTTTGAAGTTCACTTGCATGCTTCGTTCGATTTGTCGCAGCAGGTCGCCCGACACATGCTGACTCGCGGTCGCGGGAAAATCATCAATATCGGTTCGGTCATGACCTTTGAAGGGGGCCTGAATATCCCGGCGTATGCAGCCGCCAAACATGGCCTGGCGGGGTTGACCAAGTCGCTTGCCAATTCGTGGGGACGACAAGGAATCAATGTGAACTGTATCTGCCCCGGCTATTTTGAGACCTCGCTGTCACACGTCCTGATGAATGACCCGGTGCGCGGGCCACAGATTTTGGACCGGATTCCCGTAGGACGCTGGGGGCAGCCGGACGAACTAGCGGGGTTATGCGTTTTTCTGGCATCAGATGCCTCGAACTACATGCACGGCAGTACCGTCGCGATCGATGGCGGCTGGTTATCACGATGACCCCTCCCCAAAAAAGACGAAAAAGACGACACCGACAATTTTCCTGCCCAATCCACCAAAATCGGACTGTGCGATATCGGACGGTGCGATTTAGTCTCTTTTTGGTGGATTGCGAGAACAGATTGAAATTCACCCCCGGCGACGGAGGGTGGATTTCACAGACGCCGCCTCTGTAATACCGTAGACTCCAGGAACACAGCGACACCGTGGTTCCGTTCCGAAATCGAGACTCGTTATGAATGCACGACTTCCGTTTGAATCTGGACAATTTCCTGCGACCCGCATGCGGCGACTTCGTCGCTTTGAGTGGTCCCGTCGGCTGATCCGCGAGCATCAACTGAGCGTTGATGATCTGATCTGGCCGGTGTTTGTTCAGGGGGGGACCAATCAGCGAACCCCGATCAGTTCCATGCCGGGTGTCGAACGGCTCTCTGTCGACTTGTTGGTTGAGGCGGTCGATCGGGCGGCGGATCTGGGGATTCCGGCGGTGGCGGTCTTTCCCGCGACCGATCCTGCGTTGAAGAACGAAGCGGCGACCGAGGCGATCAATCCCGACAATCTGGTTTGTCGAGCGGTTCGTGCCATCAAAGCACGGCAACGGGACCTGGGTGTGATCTGCGATGTCGCACTCGACCCTTATACCTCACATGGCCAGGATGGACTCGTCCAAAACGGTTATGTGGTGAACGATGAAACTCTCGACATGCTTTGCCAGCAGGCGGTGGTTCAGGCTCAGGCGGGCTGCGATGTCATTGCTCCTTCAGACATGATGGATGGCCGGATTGGTGCGATCCGGCGGGCACTCGATGCAGCAGGGTTCGAACAGGTCCAGCTTCTGGCTTATGCGGCCAAGTACGCATCGGCATTTTATGGACCTTTTCGCGAGGCGGTCGGTTCCTCGACCAGTCTGGGTCAGGGGGACAAGCGAACGTATCAAATGGATCCCGCCAATGGTGACGAAGCGCTGCGTGAGGTGGCCCTGGATATTGCCGAGGGGGCGGATCTGGTGATGATCAAGCCGGGGATGCCGTACCTGGACATTGTGCGGCGAGTGAAAGAGACGTTTGGTTTGCCGACATTTGCCTATCAGGTGAGCGGCGAATACGCGATGATTACGGCAGCAGCACAAAATGGCTGGCTTGATCGCAAGAAGGCCATGCTGGAAAGTCTGTTGGCGTTCAAACGAGCGGGAGCCGATGGTGTGCTGACCTATTTTGCGATCGAAGCGGCCGAGACCTTGCGAGCGGAAGCCTTGTCCTGATTAAATCAGGGCGGGCATGGGACGACGGCGGGTTCTTTTTGGGTTCAAATGCTCCTCCCCAGTCGATCCGTTTTTCAAGCACCAAGTTTTTTATTAATGCAGGAGTGGAATAGCATGTTGCGTGTCGCCGTGATTGGGGCGAAGGGACAGTTGGGGAGCGATCTCGTCTCTCGTTTGGGAGCTCAGGCGATTCCGCTGGGGCACGCGGATATCGACATTTCGGAGGCGTCGAGTATTTCCTTTGCATTGGACCGGGACCGACCCGATGTCGTCATCAATTGCGCGGCATATAACTTCGTCGACAAAGCCGAAACCGAACGTGATCAGGCGATGCTCACCAATCGCCGCGGCCCTGGGTTGCTCGCCGACTATTGCCGTGAACATGATCTGAAGCTGGTTCACGTCGGGACCGATTATGTGTACGACGGCCAGACGGGCGACCGCCCCTGGACGGAAGCGGACGAGCCACAGCCGCTCAGTACTTATGCACTCAGCAAGTATTCGGGCGAGCAACTCGTGCGGGCACATTGCCCACGCCATTTCGTCGTCAGAACGTGTGGTCTCTACGGACGGAACGCGGCACACGGCAAAGGAAACTTTGTGGAGACGATGTTGCGGCTGGGGCGGGAACGCTCTGAACTGAGCATCGTGAGCGACCAGCGCTGCACCCCAACGGCGACTGCGGATCTCGCCTCGGCCATTCTCGATTTGATGAAAACCGAAGCGTACGGACTTTACCATGCCACCAATTCCGGTGACTGTTCGTGGTTCGAGTTTGCGACCGAGATCCTGCGACGTGCTCAACTCAAAACGGTGGTGAAACCAATCACGACCGCCGACTACGGTGCTCGCGCCCGACGACCCTCATACAGCGTCCTCAACTGTGCGAAGCTCGAACGGGTGCTCGGGTGGAAAATGCCCTCCTGGCGGGAAGCCCTCGCAAATTATCTCATCGATCGCGAACAGTCGAAGCGGCATTGAACCATCCGGCGGATGCCATGATTCGAATTGATCGACTTGAAGATTTGTTCGACTCGAACAGCCCCTCTGACCACGCGCGCCCGCTGCGGACGCGAAACACCCCCATGCGACTCACCCTCTCCACAAGAGATCCCGATTGACCGACAACACCATTCCCTTTCTGCCTGGTCCCACCGCAGGAACCGTCCGCACGGCTGAGGGGACAATTCTGACCGTCCCCCCGGGCTGGGTTTTGCTCGCCCCAGGAGATGCCGCTTTGACGCGGCGAGTCAAAGCGGCGGGTGATCACTGGGTGGTTGCCGAGAAAAAGGGACGCAAACTCTTTTCACGAGGAGTCTGGACCGCTGCCGAGACGATCGAGCGGATTCAGCAGGACTTGCTCGCCGAACGATCAACCGAGAGTTTCGCCAGGCGAAAAGAAGGGGACACCCGACGAAGGCAAAAAGTTCAGGCGGAATACGTCGAAGACTTTCACGGAGCGGTTATCGCGTTTTTGGCGTTTGATCCGCGCTATGCGGAACTGGCGGAACAACTGGCCCAGGCAGTGACACTGCATGCGACACCCGTCGGAAGCGGTACAGTTGCCCGGACCAAACGAATCCCGGTCGAGCAACGGGCCGAGGCCGCGGTGATTGCCTGGATGCGTCACCAGACGACGGGATACGACAATCTGGTGATTCCAAGAATTCGGGGTGAGCGACGGGAAGTTCGGCAGATGCTGGCAGCCCGGTCCCGTCAGCTGCTCGAACATTATCGGCGAGGCCTTTCCCTCAAAACCGGTTGTCCGCTACAGCAAGTCTTGAATCCCCCCGTCAATCCGTGATTGCAAAACCGGATCAGACAGCACATCATCAAGTGAAGCGATTTCAAGTGCTCATACGGATTTGTTTCGGGGGGATTCCGGTGGACCTGCCCAGGTCCCCCGCCGGAACGACTTCGGATAATCGCCTGTTGTTCGCGAAATACGGTCAAACCCAACGGAGGCTTCAAGTCCTTGTTGCTTCACCTGGATTCGATCAGACGAAGATCTGCGCACCTTGTTCGACTGGAGTCACACCATGGCAACTCTCACTGCGGCGGACATCAAAAATGTGGAATTGCTCGCCGGGTTTCAACCCGAGGAACTGGAAGAACTCGCCTCGCAACTCAAGCTCCTGGATTATGCCGAGGGAGTTGTGGTCTTTACCGTTGGCGATTCGACTCGTTCGATCTACTTGGTTTTGAGTGGCCGGGTTCAGATTGACCTGATCGGAAAGACGGTGGAAGAAACCAAACTGGTTGTACTTGGTCCCAACGAAGTTTTTGGTGAGACGACCTTTTTCCATGCGGCCGAGCACAACAACACCGCTTGGTGCCAAGAGCCGACTCGTCTGGCAGAACTGCCCTATGCCACGTACGAACTGTTGCTGAAAAGTCATTCCAGTATCGCCTTCCATCTCGGCGCCAATGCGGCGCATATTCTCGCCGCACGATTGCAGGCGACAGACCAATGGATTCGCGAAGTCCTCGACCACGACGAGCAGATTCACCGTCGGGAATTACGCGACCGATACCACAATGTCTTCCATCCTTCGTTTTCCACACCAGGTGGTTTTGTCGGCCTGGGTGGCAATTGGTAGAGAGCGGAGGTTTGATGTTCCTGCAGCGTTTCTTTCGAGCGATGATGACGGGCTTGGTTGTTTTGGCCTGGGCGGTTCCTTTGAGTGTCCCCCGAACAATGCAGGGGGCCGAACCGGGTAGCGGACAGGATTACAAACCGCCGATCATCGCGGAGACCGCCGCTGCGGATTGCAACGCAGACGAGCCTATCATTAACGGAGAACGTGGCGACAACGATTTTGTACGAAATGATTCGGTTGACCAACTGTTCGATCCGATGTTCACGGCTTTTATTCGCGAGCATCAGATTCCCGGTTGCTCGGTCGCTTTGGCTGATCGAGGCCGAATGATTTATACACGCAGCTTCGGCATGGCCGACACCGAAAAAAAACAGCCGGTGACCGAGTCGAGCCTGTTTCGGATCGCCAGTATTTCGAAGCCGATTACCGCCGTGGCCATCCTGCAACTGGCTGAGCAGGAAAAGCTTTCGCTCGACGACAAAGTGTTCTCGATCCTGAAGATCAAACCCCATCTGGTAGCGGGAGTCGAATTCGATTCGCGACAGGAACAGATTACGATTCGCCAGTTGCTGCAGCATCGTGGGGGCTGGGATCGAGACAAGTCGTTCGACCCGATGTTTCAATCGGTCCGCTTCGCCGATTCGCTCGGCCTGCCACCACCGGCGAAACCGCAAGACATTATCCGTTGTATGCTCGGAATGCCGCTCGATTTCCCCCCCGGCAATGGATTTGCCTACTCGAATTATGGCTATTGTCTGCTGGGGCGAGTCATTGAAACTCGCAGCGGGGAATCGTACGAGGATTATGTCAAGCAGCGAGTACTCACTCCGCTCGGAATTCGTTCGATGCGTTTGGGACACAGCAAACGGGATGAGCGGGCTGAAAATGAAGTGCGGTACTACGACCCTGGCCGGGACGCTGCGGTCTTTGCCAAGGGACGCGGAAAAATGGTGTCGCTCCCCTACGGAGCATTTTATCTGGAAGCGATGGATGCTCATGGAGGCTGGCTCGCAACGGCGATGGATCTGGTCCGATTTGCGAATGCCTTCGAGGATGTCGAGCACTCTCCTCTGCTGACGGCGGATTCGATCCGACAGATGTTTGCCCGCCCCAGCGAGGAGTTGGGATCAGGATCGCCAGAAAAACCGCCGGAAACCTGGTATGGACTGGGCTGGAGTGTTCGATCGGTCGCCAAGGCGCAACGAGTCACCAGCTGGCATACCGGGTCATTACCAGGGACATCCAGCATCTTGATTCGCCGTTATGATGGGCTCAATGTGGCGGTGCTGTTCAATACCCGAGTCAGTCCGTCCAAAACCCCGCTGATTCCCGCCTTGGAGCCGCCGCTGCATCGGGCCATGGATCAGGTGATTCGTTGGTGATCACGAGCATCACTCCGCAGGTGCCATTTCTGCTGAGTAGTGTGGTGTGCGGTCGGTTTGCCATGCGAATCCGTCATTCTTCGCGAGGGGGCGGCCTGCGCGGGGGGCGATCCTCTCGGTTGGGTTCACCCGGACGGGGTCCCGGCGAACCCGGTGAACCGGGCGGGCCGGGCGGGCCGGAAAAAAACATCGGCCCGACATAAGGGGGGCCGGTCAGTTTTTCCCAGATCAGTCGCTGTTCTGCGCTCAACGATTCAAGCATCTGCTTCAGGGCGAGTTTCATACGTGGATCCGAGCGATTCCGGGACTGCGGGCCTTGAGGAAAGTCGGCACGAGCATGCAACATTCCCTCGCGTTCGAGCTCGCGCAATTGTTGTTTCTGTTCGCTGGTCAGCTTCAGCGCCTTGACCACATCTGGCTCACGTAAGGCGCGGGGTCCCTGGCATTGCAAGGCGATCTGGGAGAGCCGCTGAATCTGGCTTTGGTTGAGGATTCTCAAAAGTTCGAGTTCGTTTTCCCGCGCGATGGCAAGCCCCCGTTGTCGATGCTGATCCGGGTTTGCTTCGCGAGGACCCCGTGGTCGTCCCCTGCGATCTCCTTCGAGTCGCTCGATCATCTCTGCGATCTTCACTCGTTGAGTTGGCGTCGCCTGTAAGTCGTCCAGAACCTCGTTTTCTCTCAACAGAAAGGTATGCCGGTCGTCCTGCAAAAGTTTCAGGTCTGCCAGAATCCCTTTGACCCGATCACGAGTGACACTGAGTTCGGCCTGGGCGTCAGGGCTTTCGCCACGGAGTTCGATGAACTCTTGATAGTAGGCGAGCGAGGTATCCAGCAGTTGTTTTCGCAACCCCTCCTGAAACGGATTGTCGGAAAGTTCTTCCTCCGCAATCCGAATCATTTCATCCGCAGCGCGACGGGCGAGTTGAAACCGGGCCTCGGCTTCGAGCACTCGTCGCTGCTCACGCTGAAGCGCCTCTTTGGTTGCGGCTTGTTCTCGAGCGACCGCAGCGAGCCCCACCGCCAACCCCAAGGTGCCGCAGACCAGTAATACCAGGGTCGCCCTCACAAAGGCGGGATGCCGCCTCATCCACTTGCGTGTCTGATCAATCAAGGTCGGGCGACGAGCCAGGATCGGCCGTTCCTCCAGATAGCGTCTGAGGTCTGCTGCCATGTCACCGGCGGTGGCATATCGATCCACCGGATTTTTGGCGATCGCTTTCAAAACAATCGTTTCCAGTTCAATCGGAATGCGTCGATTCAGCTGTTTGGGAAGACGGGGTTCTTCATGGAAAATCTGTTGCAGCAGGGTGGCGCGATCCTGGCCATTAAAAATTGGCTGTAGCGTGAGCAGTTCGTATAAGGTTGCCCCCAGAGAATAGATATCCGTACGGTGATCGACGGGAACTCGACGTCCCGCAGCCTGTTCGGGGCTCATGTATCGGAGTGTCCCGACCAGATCACCCGTCTGCGTAATTCCAACATCGGCGACGACATGTGCCAGCCCAAAATCGGTCACCCAGATCGCCCCCTTGAGGTCGAGGAGCAGATTTGCCGGTTTGATATCGCGGTGAATGACCCCCGCTTCATGGGCATAATCCAGTGCATCGGCGACTTGTGCCGCAAGCAGCGCGGCGGTGCGAAAGGTCTCTCGAGCCTGTGTCGTTCGCGAAGGGATCTGCACGTCTGAGGTGGCGACGGTCGGGGCCGGGGCGTTCGCGGCCGTTGTCATTACGGACCAGGGACTGATGACCGCGAGATCGTCACCGCGCAATTCCTGAATCAAACGAGCGAGTGAGCGACCATTGATGAGTTGCATGGCATAGAAATGGACTCCACGCTCGCACCCGACCGCATAGACAGGGACGATATTGGTGTGATGCAATTGGGCCGCAGCATGGGCCTCGTTTTTGAAACGCTGCAAATGTTTCGTATCGAGTGCCGAGGCGAATGGCAAAACTTTCAGTGCAATTCGGCGTCCCAGCGAGAGTTGCACGGCTTCGTAAACAACCCCCATCCCTCCTCGACCAATTTCATGCAGAATCTGAAAGTCACCGATCGGGCTGGCGGCAAATTCCGAAGGTGTTGAAACCGGGATCGCAGGCCGCAGCGTCTGGGCCAGTTCAATCCCATCGAGGAATTCAGGCAAGACGTGTTCCAATTCTGGATATTGCGCAAGATAGGCTTGGCGATCAGGGATCTTGCCCGCTTCCAGTTCGGCAAGATACTTCCGCGAAAGCTCGAGGATGCGGGGATCCTCATCGAGTTCCTCAGGAATGAGACTCATGGATGAACCTCGCCGAATTCCTTCTTGAGTCGCGTCAATCCGCGTAACCAGAGTTTTTCCACACTGTCAACGCTCCGCTCCATTCGCAAGGCGACTTGGGGAAACGTGAGTCCTTCCAGATGTCGCAGCACCAGCACCTGTTGATAATCGTCCGGCAGACGACTCATCGCAGCCGCGACGAGTAAACTTTGTTCGCCCCGCATCGCCTGTTGACTTGGTGAACTGCGCTGATCGACCAGCAGCTGTTCCAGTGAGCAGCTGGAATGGTCCAAATCGACCGCGAGCTGACGTTCGAGTCGCAGGTCTCGGGCCTGAGTTCCCGCATACCGACGAACCACATTAGCCATGGTCCCGGCGAGAATCGTTCTGAGCCATTTTGCCAGCTGTCGTTCGGCGGTCCCCTGAAACAGCGGGAACTGGCGATGTGCTTCGAGAAAGGTTTCCTGAACAATATCCGAGGGATCCACTTTCCCCTGCAGTCGTCGCCCGATCTCAATCCGCGCCAGCAACCGCAAATAGTTCTGATACGAATCCAGCAATTCCCCGAGGACCACCCGGTCCCCCGTGCGGGCTTCGTTTATCAAGAGTTCAATGTCGGTTTCCATGGCGACTCACAACAAAAATCGATTGGTCACATGCTCAGATAGTAACCAAAACGCTCCGTAAACCGCCGCGCAATTTCGTGATTGAGGGCAAAAAAGTGAGACGGTCTTCCCGATCTCATTGCAAGACGAATCCTGGCTTGATCGTTCTCCAACGGCCAATCAAGGTGCCGTTGATTGGTACGCGGGCTGCTTTTCCTGACAGGAGGCCAGGCTCCCCAAGGGGGTCGCTCGCAACACCATCTTCACGGGAGCGACCACCATCGTCCCGACTTTCTTGATCTCGTCTGCGGCGTTATTGGCCAAGCCTTTACTGGATTCCGCTGCACTGGTCGTCAGTTCGGAAATTCCTGTCCGTCCCCACCATTCCTGGTGAGAAACGCGTCGTTGTTCGGCGTATCGGGCCGCCGTCTTCAATGCGGGCGAATGATGGGACACGGACACACTCGGTTTACCAATCGTCCCCAGACACAGTGGCCCTGCGTGTCCGAACGAAACGATGATGGAACAGTCCCGATACGCATAGACGATCCGATTACGGCGGTAAGTGATCCGGGGAGCACCCGGGGGAAGCATCGCTTCGACCGAAATTTGCTCGCCGGTTGCCGGATCATTCACGGCGAGCAGCGTTGGACCTCCTTGCAACATCGGCCCCTGAAAATCGCGATCCCCCGTGTAGTAGTAACGATGAACAATCACCGTCGGCGGAATCTCGATCCGGGTCGTTCCGTCGGGATCGACAACTTGAAGCGCATGGGGCTTTCCTTCAGGGTCCACGCGGGGATCCAGAATTTCCAGTTCGTCAATCGGTGGTACATTTGGTTGAGCCCTGACCCTTCCATGAATCCGCTCCTGTGCGGTAACGGCTAAGGGTCCTGTCAGAAAACCGACGGCCAGCAACGAGGCCAAGAAAACCTTCACCGACAGGGAATTCCGTTTCACTTTTCCGTCTCCTTGAACCGCCCGACGCGTTGAACCGGTCGACGCGAGGTCTTCCGGTGGCTGATCGCTTCATTCACTCGTAACGAAATTCGACTTCCAATCGATCAACAAACTGCAATTGCTCGACTTCCTTCGCACATAAGCAACGGGGTGCACCATGCAAATATCCCGTCGCTCGATGGAACTTGACTTGGCTGCGATCAACCCAGAAGGGGGTTGGCTCGAGTCGGAACAATTCCGGCTTACCCAACAGCGCCAGTGCGGGGGTTTCTTCGACAACATCGCCACCATAAGCATGAACGGTGACATGAAACCGGTTCCGCAAAAAGCGCGCGTTGGGGGTCGCTTGCCTGTCCAGACCGACAAAGGGATCCTGAGCAGCGCGTAAATTCACCGACCAATACCCCTGTTCATCAATCCAGACCGCAATCTGCGAGACCGTACAATGGTCAACTCGCAAGTCCCCTTGGGCAGACTGCCAGTAACGGATGATCTTTGCTGGCGGGGTGGATACCGTCGGTTTCGAGGCGACCGGGGTCATTGCCAGCGGCGTGGGCGCGACCGTTGCGGCTATTGCGGTCGCACCCCCCTGGGCATTTTCCGTGCTCACTGGTGCGGCGGTCCCCGCCGGCAGCGTCGCGGGAATCGCCACCGAAAGCAATACCAGCACCTGGTGTGATGCAATCACCGCTGGCTCACTGAGTTTTCGCACCTGATAGTCGTAGCCGGCGGGGAGATTGCAGCGCACTTTGGCTTTGCGGTGAAACGGAATCAACTCACCCGAGGAAACCCCCGCCGCCCCCAACAGGATCACTCCCAAACCAAACCCTCGCCGCGACAGGAATGGGCTGTCGCGAAGCATTGAAATCCGCTCTGATTCCGAGCCCTCCAGCGGAATGACTGCCGGTAGGGCGTTTGCTTCTCCTAGCGGGGGCTTCATCACATCTTTGGTCTGCAGGTTGATATCCGTCACGTCGGCTTCCTGTATTTGAGCGTTCATTACGAGGTCCATTCGAGCAATCCCGGTTCACCACGAGCGATACCGGCGGTCAAGCCCCTGCTCAAACTGCCCGCCTCACGGTTTCTTAGGCCAGGCCAAAAGTGGATTCCGCACTTTTTGCGTCTTCGATGCCGGCTCGGGCTCGGTCCCCTTCACCTGAACAATGTGGGAATCTCGCCGTTTAGGAGCACCCGGCAAAGTTTTGATCGCCGCGGAATCGGTCTGCGGGTCCGTCACGGAGGGTTCACCCACTTGCGAATATCCCGCACGTGCTGTGGTCGTCCCCTTGGACGCCCCCGAGACCCCCTCCAGAGTTCGCCACGACGACGGCTTTCGGGTGGTGACCCCTGGCAGCATGGCAGGAGGCAGATTGGATTCCGCTGACTTCATGGCTGTCGACTTGGCTGCTGTCGGTTGGAGGGTCGCTGGCTTTGCCGCAGTTCGCTTGAAGCTCCATGGTTTGGTTCCGGCTGGCTTCCCCTCAGGGCGATTCACCCCCGAGGGCTGCGTCCCCTTTTTGGGAGCAGTCTCGACCTTTCGTGGCGGTTTTTGTTCCTCCGTCGCCGTTCCCGACCGAGTTTCACTTTGATAGGACTGCAATTGAATTGCCGAATTCGAACTGGGCTTTGCCACCCGATTCAACGGTGATTTGAATAGCGAGCGGTATTGTCCGTTCCCCAAGGACGGAGCAGGGGGAACAAAGGGCGACTCATTCGAATTCGGTGGGATTAAATGTGGAGAAGGGAGCTCCATCACGGGCTGATTGATATCCCGATGCGGGTCTGACGGGTCCTCTCCTTGCGTCTGATCACGGTATTCCTCGTCGTAGATCGATGGTCCCCCCTCCGCCTGTGGCGGATGGGACTCGTACAATCCCGCTCCTTCCGGCAATTGAGAAGTTGATGTCGGTAGGGAAGTGGGGCTGGATTCTTGTAAAACCGCTTCATTGGTGAAAGCCCCTGCGTCAGCCCGTCGCCCCGGTCGAACAGCTCCTTCGGCAGACGTTCCGGGAATAAAATGGGAATCGGGTCGAGTTGCTTCGGGCACATATCCTTCGCGGAGAGTTCCGTCCTTGATCTTCATGCCTCGTCCCTGATAACCATTCGGGTGTTCCATCGGGGTGGTCTCTTGTGAACGATACAAATCGGTACGACGCTCGGCCGCAGGAATCCGCAGAAACTCGTCGACTTGTTGACTGGAATAGTCGAAGACTCGCTCGCGAATCGACCGTTGTCGACTCCGTGTGACAAAATCAGCCTCTTGCAGGCGGAGTGCATCCATATCCGCCACCACAGGAGCCCATCGCAATCCCATTAGGTCGTACAGTGTCGGGAAAATCACGGTCTGAGCGAGAATCAGGTTTTGCTGCAATGAGGATTCCTGATTCGGCAGGGGCCGGAACAAAATCCCGGCACCGGGCAAGTCTTCGAGGAAGGGGACACCCCGCGATGTTCGGGAGGCTTTGAGAGCCACCTGGTAGCGACTCACCTCACGCAACTCGTAGTTCCCGGTCTGGACATCGGTATCAATGTAATGTCGTTTGACCCGACCAAGGTGCTTTTCATCCGCCCGGACCGGCTCACGAATGTTAGTGGTGTACATATAGCTGAAGTGGAATACCACCGCCTGGCCATCGGGTTGAATTACGGGTCGAATCTCATACCCGGTCCCGGTTTCAAACTTGTAGATGGCGGGATCAGGAATCAGCGATTCCAGAGCCGAAGGAAAATCAGGGGCTGCCGCACCCGATTGAGCAATCAGGCTTTCACTCCCTGTCGAGGGCAATCCGGGTAACAGACTCCGTACGGTCGACGAGGAATTGTCGCGGTTAAAGACAGCCGACGCTGCCTGTCCGCCATGCATCTTGGTCAGTGCGAGAAACGTCGGATCACCCAGCAGTGCACCATAATCATCATAGGCCGCCTTGCCAGACTTCATGGCTTCCTGAATCAGAATACTTCGCTTGGGGAGATCAAACTCCATCGTCGCCTGGGGTGAAACTTTGGCGAACATTCGATTGTTGGTGAGTACCGTAGTCGTTTCAATCTGGCCCATCTGCACATCCCAGTACCGCCCCGCCTCGCGGATCCCCTTGAAGGCGGGATTATAAAACTGCGTCTGAAAATCGTCGTCCAACGCTTGTCCCAACCGTGACAGGTAATTATCAATATTCGCCGTATGAGCCCGCGTCCCTTCCATCAATTCGATAAATTTGTCCTCGACATCGTCGATCAGCATGTCCAGAAATTTCTTGTGATCGAGTGGTCGACGTGATGCTTCGGCAATTCGTTGTTGCTGGCCATAGTTGACTGAAGCCGAAGCAAGCAATTGAAACGACTCGTCTGCTCTGCACAGTAAAGCTTCGTCCTCAAGGGAATTCGAATTTTCGATAATAAACTGGAGTTTTCCGTGGACCGTGGTCCAGCGACGATAGGCATCCATAATGTTTGGCACGGGACGAGACAGTGCTAGCCCGACCTCGCGGGTCTCGTTCCGTACCTCAGTCGCGGTCTTATAAACCTGGTTTCCGACACTCACATAGGGACTAATGCCAACCACAATATTTTTGACTTGACGCTTAAGTTCCGCCGTAGGCACCTTGGAGCACTCGAGCAATTCGTGTAGATCGTGCGTTGCAGCATGAATTCTTTCACTCCCCCGAGCCAGATTCTCGACGTCTGATGCGGAGAGCGCGAAACGGTTTAATTGCCGGTCAGAATCGTCGATCAGTCGTTCCAAATCGTACAGAGACTCCTGAATCTCTGATAACGTATCCTGTGATATCGTGATCGTCTCGTTTTCATCAAGTAGATACTTCAGTGGTTTTCGCAGATGCGGAACTTGGATTTCGGAACCGTCATATTCATGGTCCGCCAATTTCCGGTAAATGTCGACGATCCGTATTGATTGTTCCGCAATCTTTCTTGCAGCACTCGCCTTCGCCTCAATGGCTTTCACGGCGCTCAGTACGCTGAATTGACTCGACTCAAGTGTCTGCTGCTGCATTTTCAGCAAATCCTGAGCTTTCTTTTCGTTATCGATCACTGCATTCGCTTCTGCGGTTGAGCCGTCTGCGGATTTCACCAGGCGATCCTCGATCAGTGAGCGTTCCATGACTCGCTGCTGGAGTTCGAGTTCGGTCACCAGCCGGCTTTTGAAGATTTGGGCCAGCCGGATAAACTCACGCTGCATCGGTGTCAGTGTTTCGGCTCCCGCCACTTCCGCATTGAAGAAACCCTTCAGCGAGACGAATTTGGCGTTGTGAGCCAGAAACTGGAACTTGGTTTTGTGAAACATCGGGCCAAATTTGTACTGCTCGGCGGAAGCGATAAAATACTCTTGTTCGTCGAGTGGCAACTGAGTGGTCACCATCCTGTCGAACTCGGTCAGAATCTGCTGTCGCACATCATTTTTCGCTAGCGACAACAAAAACAAAGCGTTCGCGAGGCTGGTGCTGTCCATCGAGTGCAGTGACAAGAGTTTATTTCCAGTCTGCAGAAACTCGCTGTCGAGTGTCTGCAATTCGTCGAGGAATTCTTGTCCGAAAAAGGAAGCGATGTACTTCTGATCGCGTGCCGCCTGGCCCTGTTCTGCACATTCAATCATCGCCTGATCGGCACAACGACTGGCAACCAGAGTCACGGCATTTCGCAGCATCTGGCCCGACTGAACCGTCAAAAATCGGGAATGATCGACGTATAATTGAATCCGCCCGATGACCGGTTCCATCCGCTTGCCATGCTCGCCATTCACCTGGACACTGTGAATCCCGATTCGGACCTGTCCGACCGGGGCATCAATCTGGTTAATCAGCGTGCGAACCAAATTCACCCCTTTCGAGGGGCCCCGTAATTGGATGAGTCCCTCACCAATCACCGACAGCGAAACCTGTAGCATGGGGTCTTGCGAGGTGGGATTGCCGGGGGCATAAGTGTCCGGATCTTCCTTTGCAGCAGCGACTTCGCGACGAAACAGATCCGCACGGGCTCGATCTTCCTTGAATTGCAAGGTCGCTGATAACTCCCGCTTTTCGGCTTCCAGGTTCCGAGCCGTCTGAACTGCCGCCATCGCAGCGCTCACATGCCCTTCCATTGCGGTGACTTGATCCTCCGCATTCCCCTTGTCGGCCTCAGTTCGTTTTTGTTTCCCAACCAGCTTTTTGAGTTTCTCCTCAATCTTAGCCTGGTCCTGTTTGGCGTTATCCAAAGCCAATTGGTCTGCAGGCAAAGTTGGCTGTGTTGACTTTACCTTCTCATCAGCCAACCTGGTTTTCTCCTTTGCGGCGTCCAGATCTTTCTCGAGTTTTTCCTGCTCGCCCTCCTGCTCTACTGCGGTCTTGTCGAGTTCGGTCAATTGTTTACGAGATTCAATCAGTCCCTGCTGATACTGTTTCAGCATTTGCTCGGCCGCGCGAGCCTGCGACGCCGCCTGGATCGCCGCTCGTTCGGCCACCTGGCGTTCGCCCGTGGCATCTTCCGCCTGGCCCCTGTATTTGTCTGCCAACTGCTGCTGGACATCCACCGTCTGTCGGTTGTGGGATTTGGCGTCACGATTCACGAGTTGTACCACACGATGAGCGTCGCGAAAGTAGTACAACCTCGCGATTTTGGTAACCACCTTATCCGAGGGATTGAACCCGACCATCGAATCACGAGGCTTCGTAAACTCAGGGTAAAGCACATTCCGTGCATCCGAACCCCGCAATCCAGCACTGGATGTCGAGGACAACTCACTCCCAATCGGCTTGATGATGCCGAATTCGAAAACACCATCTTTCAAAGCATTTCCATTTAAGCCCGTAATCGATTTACTTCCCGGAGCGGTATCGGCCCTCACTGAAAGCTTGTATGCACCTTCGGGGATATCGGCAAATGTTAAAACGACCACATCATCCGCAACATAGTCTGCAGTTTCGGGTTGAATCCCAGTTAATTTTTTATTATTGATATTTTTCAGATTAAAGTTTTTGGTTATGGGTGTTTGTAATTGATCGAGTTGGTTTTCTGGATTGAAACGAACACGGATGACACTCGATCCAGGTGTTTCTGCAAGATTGGTGGGTGACACGCTTATCGGGTATGGTCCCGATGTTCGGACGGAAAGCTTGAAGCTGTCGCTGCTGGCAATGGAAGCCTTGCCTTGCATTACCCTGAGACACAAATTGTAGTCGCCAGGAATTAATTCAGGAATCGACAGTTTTTCCGACGTGGCGGTTTGATGATAATCGGCGGACGTTAAAGGCGCTTCCGACCCGACGATGAACAATTGCATTTGTGCGGAGGTGGCATCACCAACTGTCGCGACATTAAAGGTTAGCGAGGTTTTTTTTGCGTAAAACGTTTCTCCGTGCTTGCTACAATCGCCTTGCACAGTCGCGGGTGTAATTTTTACGACTCCGAATTTATTTGTTTCCCTACCTTTGAGTGTCATCTGGACGATTTTAAACTTACCATCGACCGACGCGGTAACAATAAGTTTTCCTTCATCGGAATTGGCCCAGTTGGGCAAAGTGATGTCTTTACTCCAACCTCCATTTGTTGCAACCGACACGCTGCCAATTTTATCAGTGGCAATGACCTCTTGAAGGTCTCCCGTTTTTTTTAACAACACAAAACTAATTTTGCTGGACGGGGTCGCAGTCCCCTTAAGCCACAAAAACCCATCGAATATCTGGATGTCGCCAACTTGAGCGCAATTCACGAGATCTGCATACTGCGTCGATGCAACAGAAACGTTCAACGGAACGCCACCTATTTCGCGGATGCTAAATTCAACTTTGGGTGATTCAGAAATCTGGCTTCCATCATCAAGTCGTAGGGCAACATTAAAATTTATCGATTTTGCCAGAGGCTGGGCGGGGGTAATTAAAAGCGGTCCATATAAGTGATCACCTTTCAGAATTCCATTGACAGGGTTTTTTGCGTCGAGCACAGCTACTAACTTATCTGAGAATTTTATCGGCGTACGACAATTGTCAAACCCCGCAGATAGGATAAAATTTCCAGGGATCGTGTCTCCGACATTATTTATTTGAACGTAAATTGAAAACGGCTGATCGTAAAGATTAAAGCTCGCAAAAAAATCTTCGCTCCAGACAGTATTCGCCACTTGAATCTTCGCTATCTTGATTTTAATATCCGGTTTGACGGATTCCCCCCCGGCGATCGCGGGGGCCAACGCTCTTGTCGCAGTAACGACATCCATTGGTGTTATTCCGCTAGCCAATGCGATTTCGTGGCCTGCCCTTCCGTTTTTGGTGATCGGCGACGGATCGGGTTCGCTCGTGTCACCGTACTCGTCAGGCGACTGTTCATCGGCCGTGTGATGCGCAATTCGTTGCACCGGCATTGAATGACTTCTGACGCGGGTAGGGCGAGAAGGCCAGATGTGGTCGCCGGTTGTGGTTTGTTCCGCGACTTGATCCGGGGTGTAGCCACGATGAGCCATTGGCGGCAGGGACCTCGTCTGCGGGGCCATGCCCGGCTGTCCATACCCCTGTGGTGGGTAAACGTTCGGACCATAACTCGCCTGTGGGTATCCCGATTGCGGATAACCGGGTTGCGGGTAACCAGAAGGCACAGTCCCCGGCGGCGGATAGGCCTGCGGGGGGTAGGCCGTCATTGGCATTTGGGCGAGGTAGTTCGAACCCCACGGTCCCTGGGGGGCGATCGGCGATCCTTGCCGGAACAGATACTGACCTGCCGCGATTCCACTGATTGCGACCGCAATTAAGACAATCGCCTTGTTGAATCCGTTGCTGGACCCATCCATGTGCTGCATCCTTGCAGAGGCCTTTGTCATCGTCTGTCTGTTTGGGCTTTAATCCAAATCGGACACACAGACGATTCGATCGACACTCGGATACCGCAGTTATCGGTTGTTCCGATTAGGATGAGTGAGCAGCCTTTGTCGGCAGATGACCGATTCCTCAACAATCAGGGAAACCACTAGTGAAAATGCGATCGTGGTTTTGACAAAGTACTTCGAACTGCAAATATTCCCTCAAAAAAATTGGTTAATTTCGGGGTGGGCCGCCAAATCTCGCGGTTCCTGATCGAGTCAATTGGATTCCGTAGTCACTCAAACGTGACGGCTGATCGGAATTGCATTTCTGGCGAACGGGAATCAGCAGCTGCTTTAATGTTTCGGACTTCCCCGAATAGGTCACGATAAATGACTGGCTGGTGCTGTCGAGGTCCTCCTGCGTCTCTGGCGAGATCCGAATCGGTGGTATGGTGATGGTGCCGTGATGGACTTTCGCATGCGTTCTTTCGACCTGTGAGGTAATTGCGAACTGCAAGCGGAGAGTGATCTCGGCGACGGGGGCTTCGACGCGAAATCGTAGATCGTATTCCCCTTTGCGATTGACGGTCACCTCCATCCCTTCGTAAATCACCAGTGCCTCATCTTCCACCGGATTTCCCACCCGATCAAAGACCCACCACGGCAAACGAGCGGGGCCTGCAAAGACCTGTGAAAACGACTTGGGCCTGGGTGGATCGACCCAATCGGTTGCGTCATCGCTGGTGATCGGCGTCACTTTGGGGACCACTTCAGGGGGACGCCGTCGACCGTATTCCGTCTCTTCCTCGGCGACCACTCCCGCAACGGCCCAGGCCAAGCCCCCCACCACAGCAAACCCCAGCCACAAGTTTCGACCATTCATGGAACGCTCCTTTTTAATGAGGGTGCAGTCACGTGCTCGTTTGACCAAACGTCGAAAGCCTGTGGAGCTCGCTCAAACAATCGATTCTCCGCACCAATTTTGCAAAAACCGTGCTTTGACAAACAGACTCTAATCCGCGATTTCATTTTTTGAAACGAAAATTTGTCGTGCTCAGGCCCTGTTTTTTCCAGAACACTCTGCAAGGCCCACTGACCGACAGAAGACTTAAAGACGGCTCGCCTGGAATGGCCTTCATCAGGTAATCCCCGATGCAGGGATCAGGGATTACCTGTCATTCCTCGATTTGGACAATCACCACAGGATTCTCGTTGAATGACGAGCTTGCAGGGAGTATTTCAAATATTCATTCCCGGTGCGTGGCGCGTGATGCGTGTGAAAGAATGAAAGCCAATGTCCGTTGGTCCGTTGGCGGAAGGGTCCCTGTGCACCGTCCGTTCCTAGTGGTCTTTTTTTACCAGTGTGTGTGTTTTTTGCCAAACGGGTGGATGCGAGTGGTTGGCAACAAACTCAACGGCGTCGTTCACCCGCAAAAAAAGACTAAGTCCCCAGAAATCGGCCACTGTGCCATCCCAATTCGTGGTCGATTTAGCGGTACAGGATCTGCTGTCAAAAAACACCTTTGGAACGCATTCGACCGCAATCATCGTGACTGAACCGATTCCGGTCATCCCGGATTCCGGTGACGTGGATGATTGAGGTGCTTGTAACGCAGACCAAACACCAAGGGAAGGTGGCTGCCACTCGCCCGATGTCTGACCTCAGAATGTGCTGGCGGATGCTCGTTTTCTGTGGTTTGAGAGAGAATGACCGGAATCCTGTTCATTAGAAAACAAACTGATTCATGACGAAACCTGAAAACAAATCTGCGAATGAATCCGCTAGCGTGACGTTTGATCAGGTTTTCGCGGAAGAATTGGGCTGGATCCGCGCTCGCCGCGCGCAAGTCAATGCACAGTCTCGGAAGCTGCGCCTCGATGTCGATCAAGGTAAAGAGATCCCCGATGATCTGGTGGATTCCAAAAAGTTTTCCGCCGACATGGAAAAGCAAACGTTTGCCAGGCAAGAGCAGGCATTGGAACACGATCTTTGCGGTCTGGCGATTTCGGGTGGGGGGATTCGCAGTGCGACCTTTGCCTTGGGTGTCTTGCAAGGACTGGCTAGCAAGAAATTATTGACCCGCTTTGACTACCTCTCGACGGTCTCTGGCGGGGGATATATCGGCTCGTGGCTTTCCGCCTGGATCAGCCGATTGAACGAAGAAAAACAATCCTCCGTAGCCGCCGAGAAGGAAGATAATCAGGATTCTTCCGAAATTGTGGCAATCGAACTGCGGTTTCCGGCGGGTCACGAGAACGGCGCAGAAGTGGATATCGTGTTTCTGGAGAACGATCGTCACCTCGCGACGAATCGCAACGGGAGCAAATCCTGTCCGCCTGGGGGCCAAGGTGGCAGTCTGTTCGATATTCAGCGAAACATTATTCCCTCATTTCTAACGGAAGGAAAAACGCAAGACACTTGCGATCCGGACCGCCATTCATTGGTCGAGGATCGGGTGGTGACGCATTTGCGATCTTACAGCAATTACATGGCACCAACACTCGGTCTTTTTTCCCCGGATGGATATGGATTGATCGCCATTTATCTGCGGAATGTGTTGTTAAACCAGCTGATCCTGATCATGCTGACGTTCGGCGCATTCTCGCTGGTCAGTTTCGTGAATGAGCTCTTCGAATTGGTCCGTCCGATCGAGAAGCCCAATCCGAATTTGATCCGATTTTTTGTCGCCGCGCTCTTCTTTTTTTCCATCGGTATGAGCGTTATCGGATATGCGATACAGCCAAAGAAGCCAACAGAGTCTGGCTTAACGATGCCCCGATTGTTGATGATGCTGATTTTTTCCTGGGGAATTGGGGGATTGTTCATGGCATTTTTGATGTTCAATCAAGTTGCCAGCCGGAATTTCACTGGCAGCCAGCGCTGGGATTGGCCTGTCATTGCAATGGTGATGGTGTTTTTCTCGGTGTTCCATGGTCTTGCCGGCTGGATTTCCGTGACGACGGACGAAGAGGACGACGAAAATTCATCCCAGACGAAAGCAAAATGCCAATCACTGATCGCAGGACTGACGGGCGGGCTGCTGGGCGGATTAGTCTTTCTCGCCAGTTGGTCCCTCTTGCTGCAGGGATTGCGATTACTTGTGCAACAGAAATGGGACATGGACATCGAGCTCATCAGTGCCATCGGCGTACCGATGACTCTGATGACGTTCATCATCGCCAATTTTTTGATGGTTGGTTTTGCCAAAGATTCGCTGACGGAGTTGCGACGAGAACAATGGTCCACGTTCAACGCGTACGGACTGGCGATCGCAAGCTGCTGGGTGGTGGTTTTTGCGGTCGTCCTGATGGGGCCTCCATTTGTGCAGCTGCTACTGCGGCAATCCTCGGATTACGCTTGGGCGACATCAACTGCGACCGCGGCCACCTGGCTGGGATTCATCGTGACGGGGCTGAAAATGGCCAACAGCGCACAAGTGGGTGGACTCAACAAGCATGGGTGGAAAGAGACGTTCGTAAAAATCGCCGCCGTCATGTTTATGGTCACGCTGTTGCTGCTGGTGGCTGTGTCAGGAAAATCGATCGTCGATGGTTTTTTTTCGTCTGAACTGTTGGACGACCCGCTCTTCAGTTGGGTCCGTTGGCATCGAGCTCTGTTTTATGGCATCACGGCAGTGGCCTGTTTCCTGCTGACCGCTCTGCTCGGCAACGTAATCGGTGCGAATCGTTTTACCCTTCACAACCTTTACGCAAATCGACTGACTCGCTGTTATTTGGGGGCCTCGGCCGACCGCGTCAAGTCGGCGAAAATCGATCCCTTGACCCATTTTTGTGCCTCGGACGACCTGCGAATCTCGGCTTTAGCGAATAACAACCAAGGTTGTGGCCCGCTGCTGATCATCAACGGTGCGCTCAATCAGGGGGGGAAAGAGCATGCCTTGAATTTGCAGGAACGGAAGGCCGAGTCATTTGTGTTTACCCCGCTGCATTGCGGCAGTGACTCGACAGGGTATGTCCCCTCAGCTGACTTTGCGGGTGGTGTTTCCGTCGGGAACGCGATTGCCGTTTCGGGGGCTGCGGTCTCGCCGAATATGGGTTATCACTCAGACCCCGGCATCACAGCGCTCCTGACCGTGTTCAATATTCGTCTCGGGGCCTGGTTTGGCAACCCCAGCAGGCAGGGGAAGTGGCGTCTCCCTGACGTTCCTGGTGCGGAACTTTTGCTGAATGAATTGGTGGGAAAGACCAGTTCCGACAAACCGTATGTTTACGTTTCCGATGGAGGTCATTTTGAAAATATGGGGGTGTACGAGTTAATCCGGCGGCGTTGTCGCTTTATTGTCGCGATCGATGCTGGTGGCGACCCGAATCTACATGAAAATGTGGGAAGGCTGGTTCGTCTCGTGCGTATCGATTTTGGGATCTGGATCGAGATTGATCTGAAATTGGTGACACCCGACGCCAAAAATCGCTGTGCGGCCCATCTGGTGGTCGGCCGCATCCATTACGACGATATCCATAAGGGGGATGTGGCCAAAGCGCAAGGTTCCGGAGACCTTGGCTTCGAATATGACCAGAATCACGGCGTGATCATCTGGATCAAAAACGGACTGACCGGCGACGAACCAGCGGATGTCCTGAATTACGAGGCGATGAATCCAGGGTTTCCCTATCAAAGCATCACGGATCAGTTTTTTAACGAACCTCAAT
Source organism: Schlesneria sp. (assembly GCA_044354755.1). GTDB lineage: Bacteria > Planctomycetota > Planctomycetia > Planctomycetales > Planctomycetaceae > Schlesneria. Next base: position 46,719 of record JBIKZJ010000003.1, read on the forward strand.
TTGAGTCATACCGTGCTCTCGGTGTGCATACGGTCGTACGAGGGATGACGTTCCTCGACAAGATCGAGCTTGACCAGATCGAGACGCTTCCATCAAAAATAATTTTTGAAGCCGCCTACAAGGCCTCGATCAATCGGTCGACCGATTTTATTCATCCGTTCTTGCAAGGAAACGTGGTTTACTCGCGAATTCTACGGGAGCTCCGTACGGAGCCGGCACTGAACCGACTTGCCGATGGCCTGTACTCAATCCGACCAAAGAGTCCGTTTGACGACGAACTTTCTGCTCTTGCCCCGACGATTGCAGAACTGACTGCGGTCGGCGAAATGTATTCCCTGCTCGAGAGCCTCTGGCTATCACTCGATCTGAATCAGCAGTCCAAACAGCCGATGTACACTGGCTGGATGCAGATGTTTGAGAATTGGCGGCAATCTCAACTCGTCAAGGACTGCTGGAAGTTGATTAAAGGAAAATACAATCCGGGATTCCGTGAATTTATCGATAACGACAAGAATTTCGCATCGTGAACTCTCGCCGGATGGGACTGCTTCGAAGCCTTCGGAGAAGCAGTCCTCTTCGTCTTTTAATCTCTATCCGGCAATACGACATCCTCAAACGTGAACTGTGCTTTCTCGCCCTCCCACACCACCGTCATCGACCGAATCGTGTTGGGCAAATCATACGAGTGTTCACTTGGTTTTGCCTTCACCGACCCATCTGGTTTGCCCGACAAATTTGCGTTGCCAGTTGACGAATTGAATCGATCCGCTCACGATACCAACTGACTTTCAGTGTTTCGGTGGTTTCTTGTGGAATGGAGCTTGCGGATGTCGTCTGTCCCCTCTGGCAAACGAAAATGGAACTGCCCGGATTGTGGTAGTGAAGTCCTGTTGTCGATCACACAACTCGATCCGATCGCCTGCGAAACCTGTATGGCGAAAATGAAGGGACACTCCGGCTCGGCCCGCACCTCAACCACTGTGACCAATCCCACCAACTCCGATGTTCCGGCAGGACCATTGGGTGTCTGGCAGTCACTCCCCGAAACCACCAAGCTGGCGATTGCCGCCATGTCCTTTGTCGTCGGCCTGTTACTCGGCTTGACCGTTGGCTTTATGGTCGGGAAAGGGACGGCACCCGCTGCGACTGCCGTCACCAAGGGTAGTTCTAATGCTTCCAGCTCGACTCCGAAGGCCGAACCGCAGGAAGAAGAACGACCGGAAGCGCCGGGCCCCGGCTACAAGTGGGTCCGGGGTCGCGAGCGAAAAGATGGAACTCGGGGAACCGGACACTGGGCTAAAGATCCGCTCTATCGGCCTGAAGAAGCGGCCCCCGTTAAAGAAGCCCCCCCCGCCAAAAAGAAAGCTTCGTCCGGAGCTCGCGATTTCTGATATGCGGCGATTACTGATCTGCACAGCGGCGGGCCGAGTCTGTCGGTCGCCGCAACCGTGGTGGCCTCTGGTAAACCTGAGATCGTCAATGCCGGGGCGTTGGCCTGTGTGGATCCGGGCCTGCGTGGCACCAATGTCATCGTGGAACCAGATCCGTGTGGCCCCAGGTCAGTGATCCGCGGATTCCGGGTACATTCCCATCGATTGATTCCAGCTCTTGACTACCTGACGGCAAAGCTGACGGTCGGTCGGGAGTTCGAGCGACCGTCCGCGTCCATCCAGAATCACCCCGACGGTTCCGCCGTGGATTGTGGCGGTTCGGGGCTTACCGGGTCCCTCGCCGATATCAAAGCCTTTTGCGGGTTCAAGCTGAACTTCGGCGATCTGACCCACATCCAGTGGGATTCGCAGGATCTCGCCAAAGTGCAATAGGCCCGATTCGGTAAGCCCACTGCTGAATTGATAGCGACAGACCGGTTGCCCCGGCTTGCCCTTTCCTTTGGGAGCGATACAAGTTCCCAAATAAATCAGGCAATCTCGCTCGAAGACTTCCATCGCGGCGCGAGGGTGGACCGAGGCGAGCACTCCGAGGTGCGGCATCATGAAAATACTGTCTTTGGCCAGTCGCGTGATCCCTTCCGGTTCAAAGGCATCAATCAGCATCATGGCGGTTTGCTCCATGCGGGGAGCATGCGACAGAACCCCTCCCGAGGCCACCAGCAGATCCAACGCCATGTTGTTGACGATGGTCTGTGGTCCGCTTTGCTGGCCGAAGGCATCACCGATCGAACGCTGCTGCTGGACTCCCGAGAGCGTGGTGGCGAACTG
>JBIKZJ010000090.1:0-16804 GCA_044354755.1 Schlesneria sp.
CCATTGTGGCCGGCCAACCGGAAACGAGTGAACTGATTCGTCGAATTACTTCCCAAGACGGGGAACTCGTGATGCCACCACCCGAATTCGAGCGGCGGCTCACCGATCATCAGATCGCGTTGCTTCAGCGTTGGATCGAACAAGGTGCTCAATGGGAAAAACATTGGTCGTTTGTCAAGCCCGTCCGGGCCACCTTGCCAACCGTCACCGACCGGGATTGGCCGCTCACTCCCATTGACGCCTTTGCCTTGGCAAAGCTCGAACGGGAAGGCTTAGCGGGTGCCCTCGAAGCCGATAAGTCGACCCTTTTGCGGCGAATCACCCTCGATTTGACCGGATTACCTCCGACACCCGACGAGATCAGCGAGTTTCTGGCAGAGAAATCACCAGATGCTTATGAACGCGTCGTCGATCGATTGCTCGCTTCAGGACGCTATGGAGAACGGATGGCCGTCCGCTGGTTGAATGGTGCTCGTTATGCAGACACGAGTGGCTATCAAAGCGACGGTGAACGGATTATGTGGCGGTGGCGCGATTGGGTCATTGATGCGTTTAATCACAACCTGCCGTTTGACCAATTTACCATCGAGCAGCTGGCAGGAGATCTCTTGCCGGATCCGACACTTGAACAGCGCGTGGCCACCGGTTTTAACCGGAATCACCGAGGAAATTCCGAGGGAGGTATCATCCCTGATGAGTTTGCGGTCGAGTACGTTGTAGACCGGGTGGAAACCACAGCCACGGTTTGGCTCGGACTGACGGTGATGTGCGCCCGGTGTCACGATCATAAGTATGATCCACTGACTCAACAGGAATTCTACCAACTGTATGCGTACTTCAATCAACTTCCCGAAAAAGGGAGAGCCTTGAAATATGGGAACTCACCACCATTCCTGGTTTCACCGACACGGGATCAGCAGCAGCAATGGCAAGCCTTCAATCGTCGTGCCGCCGCGATGGAAGCGGCTTGCCAGCAGGTTGAATCCGAGGTAACCCGCGCGCAGGCCATTTGGGAACAAACCTCTCTGCCGAATCCCCCTGCGTCCGATGCCATCGGCCGCCGATTGATTCTGCATTTTCCACTCGAAGAAAACGCCGTTCCCCGGATTTCGCTCCCCGCGATCCCGTTGCATCCTCCAGGATATCTCGGACAGATACAATTACTGAGCCCCCCCGCCACAGGGACACCGAGTGGTCCCGTGGAATCCGGAAACCCTCGATTTGGCCCCGGTCGATTTGGGCAGGGACTGGAGTGTGATGGTGTCCATGATGCGGCAGTTGGCAATGTGGCCAATTTCGGTTTTTTTGACAAGTTCACGATTGCAGCCTGGATTCAACCCGAGGAAGGTCGCGGAGGGACAATTCTCTCCCGGATGACCGATATCGCGCAGGGTGATGGCTGGGGTATCGTACTCGAACAAGGGAAACTGCAGGTCCATCTGACCAAACGCTGGCTGGATGATGCCTGTCGTGTGGAAACCGCTGCAGCGATCAAACCCCAAGACTGGAGTCAGATCACAGTCTCTTACGATGGAAGTCGTGAAGCAGCGGGAATTCGGATTTATGTCAACGGTCTTCTGCAACAAACGGTCACCCTGTTGGACGAACTGTATCAGTCGTTTGACAACCACAAAAGCCTGTTGCGAATCGGCGGGGGGAATGGTCCCGCAGGACGATTTTCCGGGAAGATCGATGATGTCCGTCTGTTTGACCGCGTCGTCTCGGCAGACGAGGCGCAGGTCCTTGCCCTGCCTGATCGTTTGACCACAATCGTGGCCACGCCGGTTGATCAACGGACTGCCGCTCAGCGTCTGGCGTTGCGGGAATTCTTCGTTCAATTTGCCGCAGACGAGTCGATTCGCCAGCTCTGGCAACAGCGTCAGGCCTGCGAGGACGAGCGTCAACGCTTCATTGAGGGACTGCCGACGACAATGGTGATGGAAGAGGTTCCCGGCTTACGCCAAACGTTTGTGCTGCTACGAGGCGAATACGATAAACGGGGCGATCCGGTTTCATCAGGTGTCCCCGCCAGCCTGCCACCGTTGCCACAGGAAGCGTCTCGTGATCGGCTGGGGCTGGGGAAGTGGCTTGTTGATGCCGAAAATCCTCTGACCGCGCGGGTAGCGGTGAATCGATTCTGGCAGATGCTGTTCGGTATCGGCCTGGTCAAAACGATTGATGATTTCGGTCAGCAGGGAGAATGGCCCAGCCATCCCGAACTGCTCGACTGGCTGGCGGTCGAATTTCAGGAAGGAGGACCCGCTGGGAATTCACGCGGCAATTCCGCGAAATTGCCGCTACAGACAGGTCCCTCTCCATTCACCTGGGACCTGAAACGGTTGATCCGGCAGGTGGTCACCAGCGCCGTCTATCGGCAATCCTCGAAAATGTCAGCAGAACTCCAGCAACGTGACCCCGAGAATCGTTTGCTCGCCCGTGGACCCCGCTTTCGTTTATCCGCCGAAATGATTCGGGATCGTGCGCTCGCTGCCAGTGGGTTGCTGGTCGAGCAGGTCGGGGGCCCCAGTGTCAAGCCCTATCAACCCGATGGGCTGTGGCTGGATCTTGCCGGAATGAACTATGACCAGGACCATGGTGCGGGTCTCTATCGACGAAGTCTTTATACCTACTGGAAACGGACAATTGCTCCCCCCGCCATGGTCACGTTCGACGCGGCGGGTCGAGAAACCTGTCTCGTTAAAGAATTTCGCACCAATACGCCGCTGCAGGCACTGAATTTGATGAACGATGTTACCTATAGCGAGGCGGCTCGTTTATTGGGCGAACGGATGATGATCGAGGGGGGCGATTTGCCCGTCAATCGGCTGCAGCGAGCATTCCTGCTAGTCCTCGGTCGTCAACCTAACGAGTCGGAACAGAGGGTATTGATGGCCGGATATCAACGACATCTGGCCTTTTATCAAGACCATCAGGACGACGCCGAATCGCTGACAAAACAAGGGGAATCACCACGCCAACCAGACCTGAATGTGGTGGAACTCGCAGCCTGTACCACGATGGCAGGATTGATTTTGAATCTCGACGAATCGGTTACGCGCGAATAAAGGATCGAGTCCTGATCCCCTCGCACAGGGAAATCACCCGCACAGGGAAACCACCCCAGTCGAATATCCCCGTTATTTTCTCTCGACAGAAACGAGACTTGAAATGAGCCAGACATCCTTGCCGCCGACCGATGAATCCGAGATTTCGACACTGCACCGACGTCGGTTTCTGGGTACGTCAGCGGGGTTGGGATCGCTGGGACTCGCTTCGTTGCTCGACCCTGTCACGTTTGGAGAATCGGGTGCATTGAGAGAATCGGTCGCGTTTGGAGAATCGGCAACGGCCCCCACGACGGGTGATGCCCCCCTGCCATCTCGCACGCATTTTCCCCCGAAAGCCAAGCGGATTATCTACCTGTTTCAGTCAGGTGCACCGTCACAGATGGATCTCTTCGACTGGAAACCGAATCTGGCAAATCTGCGGTCGACCGAATTGCCCGAGTCTATCCGTCGTGGCCAACGATTAACCGGAATGACCTCGCGTCAGACAAGTTTTCCCATTGCTCCGACCAAGTTTTCTTTCGCTCAACACGGTGACTCGGGGGCTTGGGTCAGCGAGTTATTACCACATACGGCGAAGATTGCAGACCGATTGACGTTTGTGAAATCGATGCAGACCGACGCGATCAATCATGACCCCGCGGTCACGTTTTTTCAGACGGGAAATCAACTCGCCGGGCGTCCCAGCATGGGGGCGTGGGCCTCGTACGGACTCGGCTCGGAAGGGACAGACCTTCCTGCGTTCGTCGCCATGGTCTCGAACGGGACCGGGAATCCCAACGATCAACCGCTGTACGACCGGCTATGGGGAGCTGGGTTTCTTCCTTCCAAGTATCAAGGAGTCAAGTTTCGCTCGATCGGTGACCCGGTCTTGTATCTCTCGAATCCCGACGGGATGAATCCCGAAACTCGCAGACGGATGCTGGATGACTTGGCCCAGTTAAACGGGATCAAACGGGATGAATATCATGATCCTGAGATCACCACCCGCATGGCACAATACGAACTCGCCTTCCGCATGCAGACCTCGGTCCCGGAATTGACGAATCTGGCCAGCGAGCCCGAGCATATCTTCGAGATGTATGGCCCTGATTCCCGCAAACCGGGGACCTATGCCTACAACTGTCTGCTGGCACGAAGACTGGCCGAGCGGGGAGTGCGATTCATACAACTGTTTCACCGAGGCTGGGATCAGCACGCCAACCTGCCGAGAGGAATCGCTGGCCAATGTCGTGATACGGACCAGCCTTCGGCCGCCTTGATCGCCGACCTGCAGCAGCGTGGAATGCTCGACGAAACCCTCGTCGTCTGGGGGGGCGAATTTGGGCGCACTGTCTATTGCCAAGGGAGGCTGACGCCCGAGGATTATGGCCGTGATCATCATCCCCGCTGTTTCTCGATCTGGCTGGCGGGTGGTGGAATCAAGTCTGGAGTGACCTGGGGTGAGACCGATGAGTTCAGTTACAACATCGTGCGCGACCCCGTCCAGGTGCATGACCTGCACGCCACGCTATTGCATTGCCTCGGCCTCGATCATACTCGACTGACCTTTAAGTTTCAGGGGCGTCACTACCGATTGACTGATGTTCATGGCAAAGTGGTAAGCGGAATCGTCGGCTAGTCGGAACGCCGCAGCGAGGATCGTCAGCGCGATCCGCGCAATCCGTGAAAAATCACAATACTTATCGCGCTTTCCGGTGGATGGTCGAACCTCGCGAACGCTTCTGATATCGTGAGTTGTCTGAGTGTGTATCGTTTTCCGAAACAGTTTTGGTGAGTCATGCGAGTTCTTTCAGGTATCCAGCCGACCGGTCGATTTCATTGGGGCAACTACTTTGGGGCCATCCAGCAGTACATCGCCCTGCAGGGAAACGAGCAGTCGTTTTATTTCATTGCCGATCTGCATGCTTTGACGACGGTGCGTGAACCGCTTGCCTTGAGAGAGTATGTATGGGACGCGGCGCTCGATCTGCTGGCATTGGGCCTGGACCCGAGCCAAGCGACGCTCTTTCGACAATCCGATGTGCCGGAAGTGACCGAGTTGATGTGGTTGCTGATGACAGTGACACAGTTCAGCCTGCTTGAAAAATGCACCTCTTATAAAGACAAGGTCGCCAAAGGGATTTCCGCAGATGCGGGACTGTTCACCTACCCGGTCCTGATGGCGGCGGATATTCTGCTTTACGACAGCGATGTCGTTCCCGTTGGGGCTGATCAGATTCAACACTTGGAAGTAACGCGGGATATCGCCCAGCGGTTCAATCACACTTATGGTGCCGAGTGCTTGCATTTGCCCACCGCCCGCGTCTTAAAAGAAGGGGCCAAAGTTCCCGGTACTGACGGGGAAAAAATGTCCAAGAGCTACGGAAATACCATCGAAATCTTCGAGGCAGAAAAACCGCTGCGGAAAAAGATTATGTCAATCAAAACCGATTCATTGCCGCTGGAGGCAGTCAAAGACCCCGACTCTTGTTCGGTGTTCGCGCTGTATCAACTGTTTGCCTCACCCGAACAGCAGGCAATCCTGGCTACCCGTTATCGGGCCGGGGGAATGGGCTACGGCGAGGCGAAGCAGGCGGTGTTTGACGCCTCGATGGCCTATTTTCAGCGGGCCAGAGAAAAGCGAGCAGAACTCGTCGCCAACCCCACTTATGTCGAAGGGGTGCTGCAGGCGGGTGCGATCAAGGCCCGAGCCAAGGGAAAAGAAGTGTTGAAACGGGTTCGCCAAGCGTGCGGGCTTGGGGCGCATGCGGGTTAGCCCGCTCGTTTCTGCCCGCAAGACGGTGGCCTGAAAACCGTTTCAGCGGCGAGGTCCTTCGCCCCAGAAGCATTTTGCCTGGGGCGTGATGAGCTCACTAAATGCCCGCACAATCTTCTCACGGCCAAAATCGAGTCCGTCAAACAACGAGGATTCTTGCAGCTCGGTGCTGCCCGAGGCGGTGATTCTCAGCCAGAGCGACTCGAAGGGATTCTCGTCTGAGACCTGCATTTCATGAGCGAGCTCGATGGCGAGCAGCCCCCGTTCGAGATCCAGCGGGAACTGCCAGCGGCCGGCAAAACCGTCGCAAAGAATGCCGAGCTTCGGCAGGGGATTTGGCTGCCAGAGACGAATGAATCCCCAGTCATCGGGCGAATTCCAAACCGTCCCCTGCGGAATGCGATTGACGTAAGCGATGTTCCAGCGAAGAGGCGAGCCGAGTTCTGGCATGAGCTCGCGAACCGCATCCAGCGTTGCCACAAAGCCATCGCGAATCGATTCATAACGGGGATACCTGCTCCCATTGTGGCCCAGCCAGCCAAAACAGAAACCAGAGGCACCGATACGAATCGCGCGATCGCCCATGATGTCGGTCAGTTGGCGCTCAATCCGTGTTGTTTCTAACGAATGTCGTTCTGCAGGCCCAATCGACTTCCAGATGCCGCTCCAGTCCGAACCGAGCCTCTGGTGCATGGCCACTTCGATCGTGTCATTCCAGATGATTGGCTGATCAAATTCGACCCCCAGCCAGACTTCGATGAGCGGGGGATGGTCGTACTCTTGGGGCAGGTCAGCAGTCCCGAAGCCAAAGCCGGATCTTGTCGGTCGTAATGTCAGCAAAATGGCACCACAGTCGAAAACGTCATTGAAACAACCGAAGCCGTAGAGAAACAATCTTCTACGCTTCTATTCAACCCATTTTCCGTACGAAGAGAAACATTGCCACAAAAAGAATTCGACACAATCTTGAGAATACCCAAAACCGCCATGGACTTGGCCGATTTCAACGATGTTTCCACAGCGAATCACGCAGGTCTCGATCGATTCTCGCTCTGGTTGCACTTATGGACTCGGCAGACAAAGTCTGCAGTGATGTTTCCCGCGGACGAAGTCTGCAATTACGAACTCAGCAGACGAAACGTCAGTTCGTTGTCGTGATAGGCGGTTGCCACCGCCGTCGCAACCGTTTTCACCAGCTCACGTTTTGAAATCGGTTTTTTCAGCACGGTAAAGGCTTGGGCCTCAGCGGCATCATCGCACAATGCCTCGGTGTAGTCTGCCGTGATTAAAATACAGGGAGCGATGATATGAATTTCTTTCAATTGCCGTAGCGCTTCGAGCCCCGTCAGACGCTGCATGTGCATGTCGAACAGGGCCAGATGAACTTCCTCGTGCGAAGCCAGTTCGAGCGCTTCTTCACCCGACTGCGCTTCAATCAAGCGAAAAAACGGCTCGAAAATTTCGCACAACGTGCTACGAAAAGCGTCGTCGTCGTCGGCAATCAACAGTTGATACTGTTCGAAAATCATGGATTTTCACCGGAAAACTCTGAAGGATATCGGTCAACGAATCATCACTTGCACGATAGGGGTTAACACAATTTTCACCGTTGGTCAATCCGACCACGGAATTGTTTGTGTCAAGTTCCGTTCCCCCTGTGAACGTCCCTTGATTTGCTCTTTCCAAGAATCGAAAAACCAGAGTTGTGCCAGACGCATAAAACGGTTGATGGAACACGGCCGACAGAGTCAACGCCGTGCGGAACTTTCGTGTTTGATTGAGCAAAAAACACCCCCCTGCAGCAGCCTGGATTGAGCGAGTGCAGGATTTCGGCAAATGACTCGTCACCGTTGCCGGCCATCCCCCAACGATGCAACGAAAAACTTCCGAATTAACTTGCTCGGCAATCAGGCTGTCAGAACAATTCAAAATCGTCAGAAGCCGAAAACGCCATCGACGGCGACTCTTTTCATTGGCGGAGTCCATTTGTATAGTAAAAGTTCCTCAGCGCCGAATGAGGCCTTCAACAGGAAAGGGGAGTACCCCGTTGTTGAATTTCAATATTTGCACAGGATGACATCAACGCATGACACGTTCCGCAGTCGTTATCGGTGCCTCTTCGGGCATCGGTGCTGCCGTCGCCGTGGAATTAGCGCGTCGTGGGTATGCCGTTGGGATTGCGGCACGACGTGTCGAAGCGCTTCGCGAAGTCGCAGCGCAGCATCCGGGCATTACAGCGACGATTCCGCTGGATCTGCACGATGTCGCCGAATCCCGAGCGGCGGCAACCGACCTGATCGGCAAGGTCGGTGGGGCCGATGTGTTTGTCATCTCCGCCGGGACCGGGAACGAAAACCCAGGCTTAGAGTGGGCCCCCGAGGCCGACACCATCGCCGTAAATGTCACTGGATTCACCGCAATGGCGACACTCGCCATCGAGCACTTCGTCCAGCGGGGGGGAGGCCATCTCGTCGGGATCTCGTCGATTGCCGCCATCCGTGGTCACGGGGATGCCCCCGCATATGGGGCGTCCAAGGCTTTTGTCTCCAGCTACCTGCAGGCCCTGCGGCACAAGTGTGCGAAGCAGCAATTCCCCATTGACGTGACCGAGATTCAGCCGGGATTCGTCGCAACCGCCATGGCCAAGGGGGACGGTTTGTTTTGGGTGGCCCCAGTCGATGTCGCGGCTCATCAGATCGTGAACGCAATCGAGTCTCGAAAAACACATGCGTATGTGACGAAAAGATGGCGAATTATCGCGGGATTGCTGCGGCTTTTGCCCGACTGGATCTACAATCGATTGTGACTATCTCAGCGAATCAAAGGAGGCAGAGGATTGCCAGTTTTCAGTTGCTGCAATCTTGAAATTTCTTCTCTTCCGATTCGGGTGATTCACGAATCAACGATCGTATTCAAGGGATTTGCCTGAAGGCCGCTGTGAGAAGGGGGCCACCAAGCCGGTCGAGACCGAACAGTCCGATCGTCGTGGCCCTCAAGGTGGACGGATCTGGGAACGATCAATTCCAGGAAGGCCGATGCCATCTTCGTTTGAAATTGATCCCGCATCCATTTGACTGCCACCCTGTTGGAGTTCTACGGTGTGGTTGTGCCGGTTTCCAGGGGCTTACGCTCAATGGCAATGACTGATGTCCCTTTGGGACTGGGAATAAGAACGGGAATGGGAATGAGAATGGGGCCCGTCTCACTACCTCACTTCCTCATCTCACCGCTTTCGGATGTTTATCTCTTCCGGCAAGAAATGCCGCTCGACAAAAGCTCTCTTGGCGGTTTTCGGCTCTGGAATTACAGTCCCCCATCTCCTTCACCAACCGACAATTCGTTTTTGGCAAACAGATTCCCATGCTGAGTCGTTGGCATTCCCACCCCTTGATCAAAAGTTGCGGCGACACGTGGCCTGAGTGCGTCTGTCGAATGAATTGTCGTTTGGTTTGCCGAATGGTTTGTATGGGCGTAATGCTTTTTGTCATCGGCTGTGGTACGACTCGGATGTCGGACACGTTGCGGACAGGGACCGAACAACTGTTATTGTCAGCTGCAGTAGACCGGTCGATCAGTGAAATGGATTTCTCGATCCTCAATGGAAAGGATGTTTTCTTCGATCCGCAATACCTCAAAGGGGTCTCAGATGAGGGTTACATTGTGAGTTCGATCCGGCAGCGATTATTGGCGGAAGGAGTTTTTCTGAAAGCGGTTCGGGACGAGGCAACCTATGTCGTCGAGGCTCGAGCGGGTGCCGTGGGGACAAATCGTCAGGATGTCTTGATCGGGATTCCTCAAACCAGTTTGCCAACCGGTGCCTTGGCCATGGGAGTTCCTTCGGTTATTCCCGAGATTCCCTTTGCGAAAAAGACTCTCCAGAAAGGTGTCGCCAAGATTGCGGTCTTTGCCTACAACCAGACCACTGGGCAGGCTCTTTGGCAGTCTGGGGCTTCACCGATCACGGCCGATGCGCGAGATACCTGGGTGTTTGGAACCGGGCCTTACCAGCGGGGTTCGATTTATACGGGGGCCAGCTTTGCGGGGCAACGAGTTCCCCACTGGATGCGATCCAGGAATACCACACCGAACCCGTCCGAGACGGGGACTCCCGTGAATATGGCTCAAACATTTCCTGAGGACCCCAACGTGGTCCCACCCGCTGCCGTGAAATCCTTGGCTAACAAACCTACTGACAACAAGGCAACACCCGCGTTATTCACACCCGGTGTTCCCCCAAGTCTGCCCCAACCCGGCCGAATCCCCTCGCCAATACCTCACTCCTCGACAGCACCTTCAACGACAACCGGTTTTTCCACCGGAACTTACCATCTGCCTGGTTCACAGGATGCGACAGGTTCGTCAGGTGGAAATGCGGCGGCCGCCGGCGCGGCTGGGGTACTCATATTTCAGAATCTGCCGAAGTAATTGGCGATTTCGTCATCACGAAACCGCTTTCGTTCGCGGTTTTGCGGCTTGGCTTGGTTTTTATCTCCAAGTCCCCAAGAATTGAGCCGTAACCCCCGAAAGCAGGCATCAACCCCACCGGGGCATTGCCCTAGTTTCTCGATCGATTGCTATGCTACAATCTGAAAGCGTTTGTCGTGCAAGGGGATGAGATTCGCTCACTCCCGTTTCCACGCTTGAACTCACTCCCGTTTCCAAGATTGAAATAGAACGGCTGAACCGGAATCCGTGTGCAGCGGTTTATCACCAGTGTCCTCTCGAAGGCCTCCGCATGCCGACCGCGTCACCCCCTGAACGAAATAAACCCTGGGAACAACGCAATGTGGTTGTTGCGTTTGTGCTGGCCGTGCTGGTTCCTGGCTTGGGGCACCTCTTTCAGGGGCGGACTCTCAAGGGATTGATCTACCTGTTCGGTATCCTGGGATTATACCTGTGGGGCGTAAAGATGGGCGAAGGGATTGTCGTCTACAATCTTCCTGAAAAAGTGGGGGCCAAGCGGATCACCCTGCATTATGCGGCACAACTCGGAGCAGGCGTGGTCTCTTATCCCGCACTTTGGCAAAATCGACGACTGTTGAAGGGGAATGAAGTCGTCCGAAAGTTAGAGCAACCCCTGTCGGCCAAATTTTCCGGGGAATTGCGTCGGTCGGATCGCGATTCTGTTGGCGGCAAGCTCGAAGGAGTCGTTCAGTTCAAGCCAGAAAAAATGGAGTATGGGACCGAAACCACCGGCGTTTTCATAGGGACACTGGATGGAAAACCCGTGAAATTACCCTTGGCGGGAAATTTCGCGTTGGATCCTCCCGTGGGAGCGGGGTTCAAACGCGGGTTGCGATGCAGCGTTATCGGAGAAAACGACGAGCCGCTTCCGGAAAGTCGAATGATCGTTGGCTCGATTCCACGCTCATTGTTGGAGAGTTACGGCGTGGCACCTGACCAGAATCAACTGCAGGAAGTGACGGGTCGCCTGGGAAAAATCCATGAATTGGCCCTCGTCTTCACCTGGATTGCTGGCCTGCTCAACGTCCTGGCGATCTGGGACTGCGTTCAGGGACCGGCTTACGGCTTTGGAGATGAAGTGGCAACAGGGACTAAGCCGGAAATTAAACCTGAAGAGAAACCGGAAACGCCCAAACCCCTTGCAGATGCTCCCCCCGCAGACAAGATTCTTACGCCTACTTCTACTCCTGGTTGAGTGACTGAATCGATGCTTTTTCTATCAATCACGCTGGCTCAGACAGCAAACGTTTCCTGGTATCTCTTGCCTCTGGCAATGGTCGTGAGCTTGGTTTACAGCGCAAGTCGCTTCGAGTTACCAGACCGAATTCTGCAGCGAGCGATCTGGCTCTTCCTGCAGATTATTGGTTTTATGGCGATGGTGTTCGCGGTGTTGTGGTTTTTGTCCTACAAGATGTAGGGGATGTCAGTTTTCAGTTTTCAGTTTTCAGTGAAGACTTGGAAGAGCTTTGAGTCTGATTTTTGCGAGTTACCTCGTTGGGTAATTCAGTCACCGACTTTGATTGAGCGATTCTTGCAATCACGAACCAAACGAGGATTGCACTTCCAAGCGAAAACGAAAAATGCTCTTCTAAACGCAGACAAAAATTGCTCTCGTAAACAAAAAAAGCCCTCTCTGCTTTTGCAGAGGGGCTTTCATTCGTAACTTGTTGATCAACCCGTGTTGATCACTGGGCAATCAATACAGAACCACGACCAAAGTCAACCGCCTGGTGGCGAGCCAAGTCAGTCACTTAGCAACACCCCAGCTGACTAGTTGACCCCAGCTGACTAGTTGACCCCAGCTGACTAGTTGACCCCAGCTGACTAGTTGGCTGCGGGTGCCGAAAGCTTATTGACCAATTTCATCAACCGGGACTTGTCACGGGATGCTTTGTTCGCATGAATCAAATGCTTGGCAGCAGATTGATCGATTTTCTTAATTGCAAGCTGGAGCACGGTTTTCGCGCTTTCAACATTGCTGGCGCCGGTCGTCACCGCAGCAGCGGTCACCCGGACTTTTTTCACGGACGTGCGCAGAGCCGACCGTTCATTTCGGTTTTTTACGCGGCGACGTTGCATTTTGCGAAGGGCGCGTTTGGCACTGTCTGTATTCGGCATTGAGTCGGAACCACAAGGATTGTCTGTCCGTAGCGTAGATCAGGAGGTCCTTCCGCGCGCTACGGCACCGTGGAAGGGATACAAAGCGTAATCGTTTTCCTGGAAAGAATCCAGTGTGGCTACCAAGCGTTTCCCCAAAATTCTTTGGTTGGGCCGTTTCGGCAACATCAACCGATCCACTTCGCAATCAAATATGCGGCGGTGGCGGCTAAACCGCCAACAATCACCGTCTGCCAAGCACTGCGGAAAGGGTGTGTCGTCGTAAACCTCCCCTTAATATACCCGAAAACGAACAGCGCCAGCAGCGTGACAATGACCGATCCGATCAGACCATCCTGTGCCGATTTCGAGAAAAAATAGGGGGCCAGCGGCACCATTCCCCCGGCGACATACGAAACTGCGATGGTTAAGGCACTCTGGGCGGCCCGTTTGGGGTCGGGTTCATCGAGCCCCAGTTCAAAACGCATCATGAAATCGACCCAGCGTTTATCGTCGGCACAGATCGCATTCGTAACCGCCATCGTCATCTCTTCGTTCAGGCCATAAGCCCTAAAGACATCAGCGACTTCGGCAATTTCATGCTCTGGAAGCTCCTTGATTTCGACTTCCTCGCGATGTCGCTCGGAAACAAAGTGTTCGGCATCCGTTTTGGCAGCCAGATAGCCCCCCAACCCCATCGCGATCGATCCTGCTGCAACTTCTGCCAAGCCCGCCGTGATGATGATGCCAGTGGCATCCACGGCTCCCGACAATCCCGCCGCCAGGGCAAACGGAACGGTCAGTCCGTCTGACATGCCAATCACAATGTCACGGACAATTTCCGAGGAAGTAAAATGTTTTTCGATATGGGGGGTCTGCGGCATGACGCGTTGTTTCTGTGTCGCGAGTACGGAGAAAAAAGATTTCGACAGACTGTATAACGATATCGTATTCCACGGTGCCAAATAAAACCAAGGGGGACTTCGCGAACGGACCGCCGTAGGAATCTCCGTTTCAGTCAAAATCCGCTCGCCAAAGCTGAACCGCGCGACGTGCCAGACGCTCCTGGCGAGCGTGAATCTGTGCAATGGTCCACTCTTCGGGGGGTTCCTCGACAATTGCCTGAGTCAAGGCGTAACGACTCGTCGCATACAGTTTCACTTTTTCGGGAAAAAGCGAATTTCCAATCTCGCGATTGATTTTGGCTTCCAGCAAAGTCAGATTCCCGATGCGACAGACCTGCTTTTGCCATTCCTCTTCGCGAATCGATTCCTCCCAAGCGGCCAACGGATTTTCCGGCAGGATGTGCTCGATCGAGCCTGGGTCGGTCTCAAAGTTGACATCCCGTTTGGACAGATCTTTTTCCAGTCGGCACAAAATGTATTTGGCCAGATGTTTGGACTCCCCCGAGGTAGAAACCTCGAAGACTTCAAAATCTCGCTGAAATCGTTCATCACTCACGTAGCTTGGCCGCAAAAGCTCGAACACCCCCTTGGGCGTTTGAGCATCTCCCTGAATGATCCCTTTTGCCACGCGATGGTACAGCGGCTCTAATTCATTGGTATTCAGGCCACACACCGAGGTGAAGCGAAAGGTAAAAACGTTAATCAGCCTTAGCACCTTGTGGAAATCTTTTTTCTTCAGTTTTTCCCAAGCGGCAAACAGCAGCGGAACCGATTGTTGATCTTTCAAAAGAATCCGCTCGCGAATAAACGGTTTGCATTCGGGGTGTTCAATCCAGAATTCATGTTCGGCGTCGCCGAGTGCGGAAAAAAGTTCAGCACGATGATCCAGTGCGTTCATCAGCTCAAACACCTGTTCTTGGGTTTGAACTTGATCGCGAACAATTCGAAAGAGACGGTTGGATCGGATACTGGAATGTTCGCACAACAGGTGGTATCGCAAAAATTTGGGAAAGTCCTCTTGGCGGACGGTGCCGAGCAACTGTTGCCACTGCCGCTGCAATGACTTGAGATCCAGCTTATTCTTAACTCGCGAGAAGAGATAGTTTTTCAGCAGGTCGGTCGAGGAAAGCTCGATTCCCCGGGCGTTCAGAGTTTCGAAAATCGTATAGGCATTCAAATCATCATCGACCTGGATCAGGATAAACAAGAGCTGTCGTGCGATCGTCTCGCTGAGGAGTTCGGCAAGTTTCTGGCCCTCCAAGTGACCTTGGTCGAGTTTTACCAGTTTGTCACCAAACCACCTGAAACAATCCCACAGTAGTCGATTCGAGCGAGGAAGTTTTTTCGGATTCGGCGGCGTACGCAACTGAACGAGATAGTCCTGAAAGAACGGATTGTCGGTCTCGTTGAGCCCCAACTTGCTCTTTTCCATCAAAGAGGCAGGATCCTTTTCTCCAATAAATCGGGCTCGCAAACTCGCCGCTCGCTCTCGATTCGCGGCCCGGTCCTGTTCATTTCCGGGGAGCAATTCCAAGCGTTGAATAATCGCGAGCGCCAAGATGCTCAGTGTTGCCAAGCGTTGTTGACCGTCGATCACGAGGAAATCCCGATCACTAGTCGCCTCAACCACGAACGTTCCCATGTAATGGCGTTCTTCGGGAGCAGCCCGCAAGGCGAGAATGTCATTCCAGAGGTCATCCCATGGCTCCTCGACCCAGGAATAATCTCGCTGGTACGGCGGGATGGTATATTGCCTCCCATTTCCGAGGAGCTCAAGGAAATTGATTGTCCTCGTGTTCAGCGTGATCGATTTGGACATGGGCGAGTTGACTCGAATTCATGTAAGAGAGACGCGATTTGACCTGTCACATTCTGATCAAGGATCATAAGACAAATCCCACCCTCCGTCATACTTTCCGTCAGGCCACCCCGGAAATTCCTCCGCCGCAGTCAGATTTCGCGAATCAGATGTCGTAATACATGGCAAACTCGAACGGATGTGGTCGTTGCCGCAGGGCGTCGACTTCCTTTTCGGTTTTATACCAGATCCACGTATCGATCACGTCTTCGGTGAAGACATCCCCCCGCAACAGGAATTCGTGGTCCCGTCGCAGTGCTTCGAGCGATTCTTCCAGGGACGCGGGGGTTTTCGGCACATCCTTCAATTCTTCGGGGGCCAGATCGTAAATATCCTTATCGAGTGGACGACCGGGATCGATTCGCCGCTGAATGCCATCAATCGCCGCCATCAACATCGCGGACATTGCGAGATATCCGTTTGATGAAGCATCGGGGCAGCGAAATTCAAATCGCTTATTTTCGGGGTTGGGTGTATGAACCGGGATCCGGATCGCCGCCGACCGGTTGCGACTGCTATAGGTGAGGTTGATCGGGGCTTCAAATCCAGGAATCAACCGCTTGTAGCTGTTAGTGGTCGGGCAGCAAATTGCCATCAGCGCAGCCGCATGCTTCAAAATCCCGCCGATCGCATACATGGCGATATCGGACATCCCAGCGTAACCCGATCCCGCAAATAAGTTTGCACCGTTTTTCCAGAGCGAAAAATGCAGATGCAGTCCCGAGCCATTGTCATTCCAGAGTGGCTTGGGCATGAACGTCGCGGACTTACCGTGCCGGGCAGCCACATTTTTGACAATGTATTTATAGAGCAACAAGTTGTCGGCGGTATTCACCAGTGAGGCGTACTTCATGTCGATTTCGCATTGGCCGCCGGAAGCGACTTCGTGATGCTGAGCCTCGACCTCGACGCCGCAATCTTGCAGCATCAGCATCATTTCTGTCCGAATCCCCTGCAGGGTATCGGTCGGGGGAACAGGGAAATAGCCTTCTTTGTGGCGTATTTTGTAGCCACTGTTTCCCGACGGCTCTTTTCGCCCCCGGTTCCACTGCCCCTCGATGCTATCGACGTGGTAGTACGCTTCGTGTTCGTTCTGATCGAAACGAACATCGTCGAAGACAAAGAATTCCGCCTCGGGACCGAAGAAGGCGGTATCCGCCAGTCCGGTCAGCTTCATGTAATTTTCTGCTTTCCGGGCAACATTGCGCGGATCTTTGGCATAGTCCTCCCGCGTAATCGGATCCTGAATATTACAGGTCATCACCAAAGTTTGAGCCATGAACGGATCAACGAAGGCAGTGGAGGCTGCTGGAACAACCAGCATGTCACTCTCGTTAATCGATTGCCAACCCCGAATGGACGAGCCGTCAAAACTGAAACCTTCCTCAAAACTCTTCTCGCTGAGGGCGGTCACGGGAATGGTGAAGTGTTTCTGAGTTCCCGGGAAATCCATGAACCGCAGGTCCACAGCCCGAATATCTTTTTGCCGGCAAAAAGCCAGCACTTCACGAGGGGTCATCACATGCACAAGCAAAATCTCCGCTGAGCGAACGCGGTTGTCTCGAAAAAGAGGGATCGCGTCATACGATATGCAAACCTGATGCCATCAATCAAGCAGACCCCGGAATCTGTGGAGCATTCCCCTGGAGCATTCCCC
>JBIKZJ010000463.1:0-5021 GCA_044354755.1 Schlesneria sp.
TTCCGCATAAACTTCACGGATTTGTCTGGTCATGGTTTGATGGCGAAACGGATCCGTGTAGCGAACTCGTCCCATCGTTCCCAAGTAATGTCTGAGGGGCTCGTCGCTGGCAAGCAACGTCAGCGCCGATGCCAATTCTGCGGTTGAACGAGGCGGAACCAGGTAACCTGTCTCTCCGGAAACCACGACTTCACGAGCACCGTCGATGTCGTACGACACGACGGGCTTTCCGGCGATCAGCCCTTGAGCAAGTACCCGAGCTAATCCTTCCCAAACGCTGGTATGCACCACAATATCCATGGCGTGGATTAGTTCTGGAACCTTGTCAGGCGAGACAAGTCCAGTAAAGAGGAAGTGATCCCGCAGGCCCCGCGAGGTGAGTTCGGCCTCGATTTGTGGCCGCAGAATACCGTCACCGACCAAGAGAAACCGGACTGCAGGACATTGTGCGAGTACCTGCTCGGCAGCTTTGAGCAGGTACTCGTGCCCCTTCAGCGGAAACAGCCTGGCCACCTTGCCGATCACGATATGCTCGGGTTTGAGCCCCAACTCCGCTCGAATCTGTCGAGGGGGGCGGGGTGGCACCAGAAAGGGGTCGACATCAAATCCGCTGTAAACCGTGACGAATTTCTCGCGTTGTGCCACTCCGGCCGCGACGTATTGCTCGGTCATCGCATCACAAACGGAGATGAATTTGTCGGTACGGCGGCCAGCCCAGCGTTCCAGTGATTTGTAGATCCCTTGAGTTACTCGGCTTTGCCCATAATGGAATGCTGCTCCATGAATGGTGTGGACACAAGGGATTTTGAGTTTTGCCGCCGCCGCGCGACCGATGATTCCCGCCTTCGACGAATGGGTATGCAGCAGATCGGGTTTTAGCTCGCGTAAGAGGGCGACTAATTGCCGGTAGGTTTGCCAGTCATGCCAAGGATGGATTGATCGCCGCGAGGCATTGATCAGTCGCAAATCGACACCGCTGCATCGGGCGCGTTCCTCGAGAGACCCCTCAGGCCCCACTCCAGGCCCCGTAATGAGCGTCACACGATCACCAAAGAGATGTTGCTGATCTTCGACTGTGATCAGCGTGTTTTCCTGAGCGCCGCCGATGATCAGCCGCGTAATGTAGTGAGCAATATGCATGTCAAAAAGGGGATTCTCGATGGAGTGAATTTTCGTTTCATTTGGGTCCCGACACTCACGTGGCCTGGCCATAAAGAAGATCGCACACAAGGGAACGGAGACATCATGCCATGCAACGCGTTTGATTTGAATGATATCTCACCCTGATTCTACTCCTTCGCCGCAACTTTGTTTCTGAGGGAGGGACTCGCTGCTCAATTTGACGATGGGGAAAATTTGACGATGGGGAATCCGTCTGCAAATCCACATGGGCTGCGCTCCGCCGAATATCCACCCGTCGATGGTTATCATTCTCCCGAACACCCTTTACTAGGTGTTTTAAGCGATTTTCAGGCCACCGCAGCAATTCAGTCCTCGATCCCCGTGGTGGCGAGCGGATCGAGATGGTTACAGGAACTGGCGATTCATGCTGCGGCAGGAAATCTCGTTGCCAAGGGGGCAGCGTCGTCGGGTTGGGGCGGGCGACGCGCTTTCAGACCGATTTTGACTGGCAGTTAATGGAACATGGACACCTCAACCGTAAAACAGCCTGCCGAAAAAACAGCCTGTCGAACCTTTTCCTACTCCACCAATTTAATGAGAGCGAAAGATTATCCGTTGGGGCAGGATGCAACCGGTTGCCCCCCGTTCGATGAACAGATTTATGGCCCGATTTGGAAAGAAGTTGAAGCCAAAAAAGGGCGACACTTAAACCGTGGCGCAAGAATTGCTTCTGAACGAAACAAGGTTGATCTCGTTGCTTGCGGAGCGATTTGATGGAAAGAACGCCCGTTTTTCCTGCAATTCGAGGTGATTAAGCAGGCGATTTCTATTCGTGATGCGGGGAAGAGAGAACAGTTTAAAATCCGTCAAAAAATTCCTGGTCGAGATGATTTTCAGGGATTCCGCTGAAGTCAAATGGGGGCTCACCGTGTCATCAGGATCTTTCACTGTCATCAAACGGAATTGCATTTTTGATAGGGAATTTCGGTAATCGACCTTGCAGCAGAAAACAGATCAATCTATTTTTGTGTGATCGCACGGAAGCGAAGGCCGTGATTTTGATTCCTGATTCTTAAGGAAGGGCTGGACTTCATGATGAGGCTTCAACTCGACGATGTTCTGTTGGCATCCACACGTACCGCCAGTCGAGGCCTTCTTTTTGGCCTTTGTCTGATTTGCGGTAGTGTCCGCAGTTCTCACTACCTGCACGGAGCGGAAATCGCCGTGTCTGCAGCGAAGAGTTCTCCGCCCCAAATTAATGCAAAAGCCGATCCTTTATGCGTCAATTCCGGAACACTCGTCATCTGCGGAGGCGGAATCCTTCCGTCAAAAATCCTGGATCGATTTTTGGAATTAGGTGGTGGTCCGCAAGCGCGCGTCGTCATCGTGACCTCAGCCAGTTATGTGGCAGATTTGGATATGCCCTTGCGTCTCTCCGGTTGGTATGACCGGCTGGCTGACAACGAGATGGCTACGTTAGAAATTCTGCACACGCGGTCACGTGAGCAGGCGGAAGACCCGGAATTTTCTCGCGTGCTTGACGATGCCACCGCAGTCTGGTTCGTCGGAGGAAATCAAAATTGGCTTTCGCAAACCTACGTTCATACGAAAACGGAAGAGCGTCTGCACGCGGTTCTCGCCCGAGGTGGCGTCATCGGTGGAACTTCGGCGGGCGCCGCGGTGATGTCCCGTGACATGATTGCCGAAGGACGCGATGAACCAACCCTATCCACCGGACTGGGCCTATTGCCCGGTACGATCGTTGACCAGCATTTTCGCAAACGGAATCGGCTGAATCGACTCGTGCGAGCGATGCAGCTTCGTCCGGGAACGGTCGGATTCGGTATCGATGAGGGGACCGCGCTCGTTGTACGTGGCCGATCGCTCGAAGTGCTCGGTGATTCCGATGTTTCGGTCTGCCTTTCTGAGTCTCCTGTACGTCCCCAGCGTATCGAGTCCATTCCCGCCGGAGAAAAGGGGGATCTCGTGATGCTGCGACGTGCAGCGATTGCACGAGCGGAGCCGAATCTGATCCGAAAGCCCGTCGAGACTCCCGAGGTTCAGCAGGGAACTCTGGTGATTGTTGGGGGCGGATCGACTCCGAAAGAGGCGATTGATCGGTTCCTGCAAGCAGCAGGTGGAAATGAGGCTTCCATTGTCGTGGTCTCGAATGCACTCAGCGAAAATCCCCCGCCACAAAATGAGGTCTGCGGGTGGCTCTCTGCAGCAGGAGCGAAAAACGTGTATCAATTCCACGCCAAAAGGGGAGAGGACCTGAAATCTTCTGAGTTACTCGCGAAGTTAACCGCCGCGCGTGGAGTCTGGTTTACCGGTGGACGACAGTGGCGGCTGGTTGATGCGTATCTTGATACCCATGTGCAAGAATTATTTCATGATGTCTTGCGGCGTGGCGGTGTGATTGGCGGGACCTCGGCC
Organism: Schlesneria sp.; assembly: GCA_044354755.1. Lineage (GTDB taxonomy): Bacteria > Planctomycetota > Planctomycetia > Planctomycetales > Planctomycetaceae > Schlesneria. Next base: position 3,559 of record JBIKZJ010000463.1, read on the forward strand.
GGCGCGACAATTCAAGGGGACTATCTGGTACGCGGCAATCCCCTTGGTAATACCGAGATGATGGCAGAAGGTTATGAACGAGGATTCGGTTTCCTGCCGGGAGTTGCGATTGATCAGCACTTTACGCAGCGAGACCGACTAAAAGACCTCGTTCAGTTGAAAAAACAGCATCCCGAATTGATCGGTATCGGTATCGATGAATCGACCGCACTGATTGTGCAGGGTTCAACAATGCAGGTTGTCGGACAGCACCAGGTCACCGTTTTTGATCACGACGCCGCTCACAAGGCCGCGAACGAGGATTACGCGATCTTGAAATCGGGTGAGAGTTATGATTTCCGCCAGCGCCGCCGCGTGAATATCGAGGTCGCCGAAGCGGAAACTCGAGACGAGGCAAAACCTGAGAGCGTTGGGGATGCCCGTTAATTTGGGGATGACCGTTAAAGAAACCCCGTGAACGGGGACGCTCAGCGGCTGGGGTCTCTAGGAATTCTGTTCAGCCGATCCCTCTTCTTCGACAGACCCAGAGGCCAGAAAAATCGGGTTTAACGACAAACCCCGTGAGCGATTGACGAGTAGATCATTCCATACCAAACGGGACAACTTGCGTCCGTGATCTGTCTATTTCGACGGCCATGACGATTGGACAGCTCGGTTTCGACCGGCTTCATGGTCCCCTGATTGCAGCAGCGTTCAGGCAAATCCATTGAAGACTGCCGTTGATTCGTGATTCACACCGTTTTCAAAAAATGCGAAGATGGTGAACCACGAATCAAACGAATCATCCGAATCGGAAGCGAGGAAATTTGAAAATTCTGAAAACGGAATTTTGATCGCCGCTCAATTCGTTTGCCGATGAACCGAAAATTGTTCAGGCTCTCAACTTCTGCGCGAAAGAGATTTCGTTAACGAGTTGTCGCCACCGATTTCAGCTGATGACAAAGTCCGTCAAATAATGAATCGAGCGTCATCGGTACTGAAACATTCTGATCGATGTGACTGGATGCGTCGATTGTTCTTTCGATCAGAGATCCCAGCAATTCATCATAATCCCGGTAATTCGCAAGGCGCCGCGCGAACGATTCCGCCTCGGGAATCGTACCGATAACTCCGGTGGCCGGTCCGTGAAGAATCCAGAGCGTTTCACGAAAAAACTCGATCGTGAAACGAATCAACCATTGCCCGTAAATCCGTTGCACCGGAGTCTCTGTGCTGATCTTGCTCAACCCTTCCGTCAACTGCTTGGAAAGCCCCAATCCACTGAAGTTCGGTTGCGAAAGCTGCGAATAAAGCAGACTCCGCAGTAACCGAAGCTCGGGTTCCAGCAACTGTTTTGCAATCGCCAGACTCCCCCCGCTCAGGGCCGAGGCGAATTGGGCTTCGGCTGCGGATTGAACGAGGTCCTGCTGCAGCAAGAGCGATTCAATGTCACTGTTTTCTAGTGGCGAGAATCGGATCAGTTG
>JBIKZJ010000091.1:0-16677 GCA_044354755.1 Schlesneria sp.
TTATAGTGACAGCTTCATCGATACTGATTCGAGCACCTTGCGGTTCTATGTTCCGCTGGCAAATGAAATCGTGCGGGACAGCATCGGGGCAAATGGCCTGGCCTATCGGGCTTGGCGATTCAAGCCCGGCCAAAAAGGTCGCTTGCGGGTTCCCGTCCATCATCTCTCGAAACGAGTTGTCCTGCCAGCCGAGGGGGTCATCAAAGAGGGGGGCGAGGCCTTTGTGTTTCGCGCCAATGGGAAAAAGTTAGAACGGGTTGCGGTACGAATCGAATCGCTCGATTCCCGCGAGGTCGTCCTGGCCAGCGATGGCGTGCTTTTTCCCGGTGATCTGGTGGCTCTGAATCAGGCATACCAGTTGAATCTGGCATTGAAGCAGGCAGAAACCGGCGGTGGAGGAGGGGGACACAGCCATGAAGGACATCAACATTGACCAGATTTGTTGCTCATGATTCCGATTGTGTGCTGGACGGAAACCTGACGAGCTCTCCCTACATTCCCACCTGCGTGGCTGAGGAATCCCGAGAATCATCTCCATGAATGCACTTATCCGGTTTGCCCTGCAGCATCGATTGCTGGTCGTCTGTCTCTCGCTGATCACGCTGGTCCTGGGATCGATCACGATGGCGGGACTTCCCATCGATATTTTTCCCAGCCTGACCCGCCCCCGCGTGGTGGTGATGACGGAATGTCCGGGTCTGGCTCCCGAAGAGGTCGAGACGCTGGTCACGTTGCCACTGGAAACCGCCTTAAACGGATCGACGGGAGTCCAAACCGTTCGGAGTTCGTCCGGGATCGGACTGTCCGTAATTTACGTCGAGTTTGGCTGGAGCTCGGATGTCTATCTCGCCCGACAGATCGTCAATGAACGGATCGCAACCGTACTGGGACGAATGCCAACAGGGGTCAAGCCCGAGTTGGCACCGATCAGTTCGATTATGGGACAGATCATGATGGTCGGTTTATACAGCCGCGACGGCACAACCTCGCCCATGCAAGTCCGCACAATTGCCGAATGGATTGTGCGTCCCCGTCTGTTAACCATCCCGGGGGTCTCGCAGGTGATTCCGATGGGGGGAGGACGCAAACAGTTTCAGGTCCTGGTCGATCCGATCCGATTGGCCGCTCATGATGTCACCCTGAATGAAGTTGAGCTGGCGATCGGCGAGGCGAATCAGAATGCGACGGGGGGATATCTCGAACAAGGATCGATGGAATATCTGGTCCGTGGGCTGGGGCGGATCAAGAGTCAGGATGAACTCGCCCTCTCGGTCGTCAAAAGTTCCCGCGAACGACCGGTCTTGCTGCGGGATGTTGCCACGATCGAAGAGCGGCCGCAATTGAAACGGGGAGATTCGTCGGTCAACGGGCATCCCGCCGTCGTCTTGACCATCGGAAAACAGCCGACAGCGGATACACGTCGACTGACCGATGAAATTACGCGGACGTTCGAGAGTTTACGCGGTTCGCTTCCCAAGGATCTGGAACTGGTCACCGAGCTGTATCAACAGCGCGAGTTCATCGACCGGGGGATTCACAATGTGATTGAGGCGTTACGGGATGGGGCGATTCTGGTCCTGATTGTGCTCTTTTTGTTCCTGATGAATGTGCGGACGACCTTGATCACTTTAACGGCAATCCCCCTGTCGATCGTCATTACGGGACTGGTGTTTTATCTCTGCGGAGTCTCGATCAACGTGATGACCTTGGGGGGACTGGCGGTCGCCATGGGAGAACTGGTCGATGATGCGATCGTTGACATCGAGAATGTCTTTCGCCGCCTGAATGAAAACGCGCGGTTGCCTCAACCCAAACCGGCACTCGACGTGGTCTATCACGCCAGCCTGGAAATTCGCAGTTCGATCGTCTTCGGAACCATGCTGGTGATTCTCGTTTTTGTACCACTGTTTGCGTTGTCGGGTATTGAAGGCCGGTTGTTTACTCCGCTGGGGGTCGCCTACATTGTTTCGATTCTCGCCTCGCTGCTGGTTTCGCTCACCGTGACCCCGGTCCTGGGAAGCCTACTGTTATCCCCGAAACCGGTGTCGCCACAACTTGCATCGCCGCAACTTGCATCGCCGCAGACCGCATCGCCACAGACCGCATCGCCACAGACCGACAACCCTCACCCGCAGCAACCGGATCATCCGCATCTCGACAGCCCGTTGTTGCGGCTGTTGAAAACGTGGGTGACCCCCGTCATTCGGACTAGTTTATCTCGCACAGGTTTAGCCGTGATTCTGTCGGTGGTTGTGACGGGAGTGATCGCCAGTGTTGTGCTGGTGATGCGGTTGGGGAGCGATTTTTTACCCGCTTTTGATGAAGGGGCGGCACAGATCAACTTTGCCTTGCCGCCGGGGTCTTCGCTGGAAGCTTCCAATCGTGCCAGTGCGATGGTGGATGCGGCCCTGGCGACCCATTTGCGTTCACACGACAAAAATCCGCACGGACTGGTCACGGCTTTTGTCCGGCGCAGTGGTCGGGCGGAAATGGATGAGCACGCTGAAGGGGTCAATGTCACGGAATACATTGTCACACTCAATCCAGAGAGTGGGCTTACCAGAGCCAAGGGGCTCGAGACGTTGCGGAAAGAACTCGACGAAGTCCCTGGAATCGAATACGAAGTCGAACAACCATTGGCCCACATGATCAGCCACATGCTTTCGGGTGTCACGGCCCAGATTGCGATCAAGGTTTTCGGAGACGATCTTGATGTGCTCAGGCAAAAGGCCGAGCAAATCAAAGTCGCTTTGATTGATATTCCCGGCCTGTTGCCGCCGGTGGTCGAGTCGCAACAGTTGATACCGCAGCTTCGCATCGAATTGAACCGCGAACAACTGGCGCTGTATGGGCTGACAGCAGGTCATGTGAACACCTTCATCGAGACGGCCATGAATGGTCGTGTGGTTTCGACGATTCTCGATGGCCAGCGGACGTTTGATCTGGTGGTTCGTCTGGACGAGGCGGCTCGAACCGATATCGAATCGGTCAACCGCCTGTCACTGACACTCCCCGCCGGGGGACAGATTCCCCTGTCGGCGGTTGCCAGGGTGTACGAAGCGGGAGGTCCCAATACCATTAACCATGAACGGACACGCCGACGGATTGCGATTCGCGGCAATGCCGCTGGACGAGATTTAGGGAGTGTCGTGGCCGATATTCGCCGGGCCGTTCAGACAATTGATATGCCCGAAGGATATTTTGTGGAATATGGGGGGCAATTCGAGGCCCAACAAGAAGCAACGCGTCAAATCGCCATCATGAGTCTGGTGTCACTCGTCGGCGTGTTTCTGGTGCTGTATACGCTGTTTCCCTCCACACGTATCGTGCTGCAAATCATGTCGGCCCTGCCAATTGCCTTTGTGGGTGGGGCCTGTGCCTTATGGCTGACGGGTCAGTCACTGACGGTCGCCAGTCTGGTGGGATTTATCTCGCTGGGGGGAATTGCGGCGCGAAACGGAATTTTGCTGGTCTCGCATTATCTGCACCTGATGCGTGAAGAAGGTGAGGAATTTACTGAGGCGATGATTCTGCGCGGAAGCCTCGAACGCTTAGCTCCGGTGCTGATGACCGCCCTGACCGCCGGGATCGGATTGGTGCCGCTGGTGCTGGGAGGGCAACAACCGGGAAAAGAGATTCTGTACCCGGTGGCGACGGTGATTCTGGGGGGACTGATCACTTCGACCATCTGTGAATACGTCGTCCATCCGGGCCTGTTCTGGAGGCTGAGTGGTTCCGCAGCCGAACGTTTGGCCGTTCGGAGCGAAACCGAGTCACTCGTTTGAACGATTGCAGGGGAGTCGAAGACGCGCCGTCGGTCGCTGCGAACCATTTTCCCCGCGATCCGACGCCCAGAATTTTTCTTGAAACGAAAAAGAACCCCGTATTCGCGAAAACATGGAGCTCTTTTTGCTACAATTGCATTGCTATCATTATCAGGCCGGGATCTGCTGCTCGACGATACTCGACGATCAATGAGCGGTGGTATCGCGGAACGGATGACTTGAGAGAGAGACGGCAAAACATCCGGACGAAATGAAATCCGACACAGGACAATTCGCCACCGTCTTGAGGCAAAGCACGTGATGCAAAGGACGAGACCATGGATCTGTTCCAACAATATGCTCGCAATCTGACGCGACGCCACTTCTTCCAACAAGGATCGAATGCCGTTGGTTGGGCGGCGCTGTCATCGCTGATGGGGTCGGCTGGTGGACGAGTATTGCAGGGGGCTGAACCTGGCCCGAATCTGCAAAATCTGCTCACACACCATGCACCAAAAGCCAAGCATGTGATTTACCTGCACATGGTGGGTGGCCCGCCGCAGATGGATCTGTACGACTATAAACCGCTGATGAATGACTGGTATGACAAGGATTTGCCCGAGTCGGTCCGGAATGGTCAGCGGTTAACCACCATGACTTCGGGGCAGTCCCGCTTTCCCATCGCGCCGTCCAAATTCAAGTTTGAACAGGCGGGGCAAAGTGGCATGTGGGTGACCGAGCTGTTGCCCTGGACGAAAAAAGTGGTTGACGACATCTGTTTCATTCGTACGATGAATACCGAGGCGATCAATCACGAACCGGCAATCAGTTACATGCAGACCGGAAACCAGGTCACCGGACGTCCCTGCCTGGGTGCGTGGGCTTCGTATGGACTCGGTTCGCTCAATGACGATCTTCCCTCGTTTGTGGTGATGGTCGCCAAACCGACGAATACCGAGCAGGTTCAGGCGATCTCGGCGCGCTTGTGGCAGGCGGGGTATCTCCCGGGTGAGCATGCCGGGGTCTCGTTCCGCAGTGGAGGGGATCCGATCCTGTACATCAATAATCCCCCGGGCGTACCAAGTGAAATCCGACGGAAGACACTCGATGGACTGAAACAACTGAATGAACTGACGTACGCTCAACTGGGTGACCCCGAGACTCGAACCCGGATTGAACAATATGAACTTGCTTTCCGCATGCAAACCAGCGTTCCGGAACTGACGAATCTCGCATCCGAGCCAGAATCGACATTTCAGTTATACGGCGATGAAGCGAAAAAACCGGGAAGCTTCACCAACAATGTGCTGCTGGCCCGGCGGTTGGTGGAACGGGGTGTCCGCTTTGTGCAGATCTATCTTAACAATTGGGATACGCACGCGAATGTGGCTGGCCGGCTTCCCAGCCAGTGTCGTGACATCGATCAAGCCTGTTATGGACTGATTCAGGATCTGAAGCAGCGGGGTTTGTTCGATCAAACGTTGATCATTTGGGGTGGCGAGTTTGGCCGGACAATTTATTCGCAGGGGGGGCTGTCCAAAGAAAACTACGGTCGTGACCATCATCCACGCTGTTTTACGATGTGGATGGCGGGGGGAGGTTGTCGCGGCGGCCAGATTTATGGGGAAACCGACGATTTCAGCTACAATATCGTGAAAGATCCGGTCAACGTCCACAATTTCCATGCGACGGTCCTGCATCTGCTCGGTTTTGACCACGAGCAGTTCAGCTACAAGTCTCAGGGACTTGACCAGCGATTGACCGGTGTCGAACCAGCCCATGTGATTCCTGAATTATTAGCGTGATCCGAAACCGGAAAGCCAACGTTATGCTTTTCGTAGGGGTGACAAGTGGTCATCCGAAAGAAAACTTTTGCGGGAGCCCACGAAGATGTTGGGACAACGAATGAATGCAGTTTTGAAATCCGGGATGAACGTCGGGGCTTTTCTGTTGCTGGCGATGCCGTCACTGGTACTCGCCGTCGACGTTTCCGATGCAGGACACTTTTTCAGCCCAGCGGCTCTCGAAAAAGCCAATACCGCGATTCGCGGTATTGAAAAGAAGTCAGGTCACGAAATCCGCATTGAAACCCATGCGACGGTTCCAGCCGATCAAGTCGAAGCGGTCGCCAAGATGGATCGCGACGAGAAGCAGAAGTTTATGGGGAACTGGATCAAAACTCGGGCGGCGGAAGTCAAGGAAAATGGGACCTTGATTTTGATCTGCAAGGAACCGTCTCAAGCCAAAACCTTATTCAACAAAAAGTTGAAAGATGCAGGACTGACACAAGCGGACACGAATCAAATTTCCGAGGTGTTGGTAGCCGGACTGAAAGCCAAAGATAATGACAAGGCGTTGAATGACGTGGTCGCCAAGCTGGACTCGGTCTACGCCAAGCTGACGGTCGCTCCGGGAAGGTTGCCGAAAGCCGGAAGTACCGCAATGCGTCCGATCCCTGTTGCGGCCAACCGGCCTCGCGCTGCCGCACCGGAAATGGCAGGCTGGTCATCGTTCATTGGGATTGGGTTGGCGGTCCTGTTTGGGATTTTCGTGATTTCCATGCTGTCACGTCTGTTTAGCGGCGGTGGCGGTAACCGGGGCTTTGGTGGTGGTGGTGGGTATGGTGGCCAACCAGGCTTCGGGGGAGGTGGCGGTGGTGGTGGATTCATGAGTGGTCTGGCGGGTGGACTGTTCGGAGCGGTTGCGGGGAACTGGTTGTACAATTCGTTCGGGGGCCATTCAGCGCATGCCCAGGACGGATTCTCGTCAGGACACCAATCGGGCCTTGCGGACGATAACGCGTCAACCGATGCGGGCTGGACGGACGAAGGGAGCATGAGCGGCGGCGGGGACTATGGCAGCGATGATTCCGGCGGCGGCGGAGATTTTGGAGGAGGGGGCGACTTTGGCGGCGGAGATTCAGGGGGCGATTTCAGTGGTGGCGGTGATTTCTAATTACCTGAACACGTCAACACGAGGCTTGCCCGAGTGAATTGCCAACGGGTGGGCCAAGTTCGGGGCAACGGTGCTCGGGGCAACGGTGCTCGGGGCAACGGTGCTCGGGTCAACCCAAACTGAGGTCAATCGGGTTGCGATGATTCCGGCAGTGATGACAAATCACTGCCGTGAGCGAATAAAAACACAGGGCGAGCTGACTTCCAAGTGAGCTCGCCCTGTTCGGTTTGATCACCTGTTTTTTGAGTAGGGGGATACCCCAGGAGAGGATACCATCAGGAGACTGCGATCACTTTAAAATCCGTGGCAACTTTACTGAAATTCTCTGAATCTCTGGCCTTGGTCGCCTTGAATTTGTCGCGTAATCATCGCGAGGTAGACTCGAGCGAAAGTATTAGCGACTGATGCGGTTGCGGTTGCGATCTGGTGGATCGCGGGGCGGGGCGCGGCGATGTGCTGGGTCACGATCCGATGACCAGCAAGAAAAAAGATCATCGCAAATTCGTCTTAACTGTCAATCGTAAAAAGAATGCGTCTGGAACCATTTTTGGCCATGCTGCCGAAATCGATCATACAAGGTAGCGGGTTCATTCGCGAGATTGCCTCGTTTCATCGTTGGGTCCACACAATCCACCGAGGCCAGAACCGACCAATATCCGAGGAAACCCATTTCAATTCACGATGCACCTGGACCGCGATGTCCGTTTGAAGATTCATGATGTAACCAGGAATTGGACAATTCCTTTGCCGCAGCATGGTGAGCATCCATTTTCAGTTCACAGTAAAAATAGGCTGAAAAGTGAAATGTATTGACGGATTTCACTTTTTTTGGTATTTTCACTGAACGGTGAAACCAATCAAAAAGGTGAAAACTGTGAAAGATATTGAGGCAAGGTTTATTCCCGCAGTCGATTGGATACGCCGTCTTGGAGTCGAGACGGGGGCGTTTGATGTTGTAACGATTGTCGAAGAATCGCGTTCGAGGCGAGACAGTTACTGGGAATACATCGTCACCATTGCGGCTACGCCAGAGATTCGCCAACTCCGGCTATTCGTTGAAACAAGATCCCAGCTTTCTCCTCAATTGGCGATTGCCGCTTTTCAAAAGCTGAGGATGGTGCCACCAGATGGGCTTCCCATCCTCTGTGCCCCCTACGTTTCCCCAAGAGTTGCAGAGCTTTGCCGTAACGAAAACGTCGGCTATCTCGATGGTGTCGGTAACTGTCGGCTCGCCACAGCAGGTCTATTCATCAACATTTCTGGCCATCCAAATCGTAGGCCAGCAATCGAAACTACGATTGATCCATTTTCGAGGAAGTCGAGTCGGATCGTCCGAACACTCCTGACACATCCCAGCACTGGGTGGCAAGTCCAGAAATTGGCAGAAGCGGCAGGTGTTAGCATAGGACTGGCATCCAAAGTGAAGAATTCGCTTCTTGAAGAGGCGTATTTAGAAGAACGACAAAAGCTCCTTTATCTGCGAGATTCAACAAAGCTGTTGAATGATTGGGCCAAGGGATATCGCCCCTGCGTCAAACGCATCCAATTATTCGCAATGACACGACCCTATGAAACCGAACTGAAAATCGGGCAATGGTGCCGATCGAAAGGGATCGTCTATGCACTCACTCAACTGGCAGCCGCATGGCATTATTCGCCGATGGTCCGCTACGATCAGTGCGTCGTCTACGTGGACAAAAGCATGGAATCCCAATCGAATCTCATCGACTTTCTCGAACACATTGATGCGAAGAAAGTCGATACAGGTGCGAACTGCACGATCTGGTTAACAGACGACCCGGCCGTTTTTTCCGATGCAAGAGAGCTTGATGAAGTCAGCATCGTGTCACCGCTTCAGCTTTATTTGGATCTTAGGCAACTTGCGGGAAGGGGCGAAGAGGCGGCAGAAGAGATCGCGGCGAAAAAATTACAAGAGCTCTTCGTTTCGGCTGCTAACCAACATCAGCAAATCCGCGGAGAGCACAAGTGAATGAGGTCACAGAGTGCAGATCTGTCCTGATCGAAGTCCTGACAATTCTTGGCAAAGATCTCGATCATTTGGCCATCGTTGGGGGGTGGGTACCCGAGTTAATTTTTTCGAACAAGGGGCACATCGGATCAATCGATGTTGATCTCGCTCTGGATGCTCGTACATTGAAACCCTTGGCATACGACTCAATCAGAAAGAAATTGATAAACGCCGGATATCAGCAGTCCCTGGACTTACCGAACCGTTTCTACCGCCTGATCAAAGACAAGAATCGACAGATAAACGTAGATCTGATCACAGGAGAGTTCAAAGATATTTCGGATGACGATCGCCACATTCTGATTCAGGAAACGCCTGTCTGGAAAGCTCATGGAATAGACCTGGCATTCGACTTCCAACAGTTAGTCGCTATTGAAGGGGTATTACCGGACGGAGGACATAATCAAGTCTCGGCGAGGCTTCCAACAATTGCCGCTTTCGTGTGTATCAAAGCGATCACGCTGAGCGAGCGGATGAAGAAAAAGGATGCTTACGATATTTACTTCTGTATCGACAATTATCCTGGCGGCTACCGGAGACTGGCTGATGAGTTTCGAGGAAAACTAGAAAACGCTTTGATCTTGGAGGGAATCGGTATTCTTCGAGCGAAATTTGCCCGCCTCGATAGCATTGGCCCGGTATGGGCTGCACAAACTGCAGAAGAATCAACGACAGGTATTGCGTTCAATCTTGAAGTGGAACAACGTCGTGCATTCGAAATCACCAACGCGCTCCTGAGAGCGATTGACGATTTGCGGGAACATGGAATCCGTCATAAATTGCCGTAGGACGAAATTATAGCGTCGTCAAATGACCGATCGTAAATGGGCTGGTTTGGAACCATTTTTGATTTCTGCAATCTTACCGACCAAATTCCCTTCGTCCCCATCGCGTTCCGCAATCGATGCGACACCGTGGAGATTAGTAATCGGGTCGTTTTTCGAGTCCAAGCATGCCTTAAAACTCGAATCGCCTTCAATTCTCGCTAACAGGACCTCGATCTGGCGTGACTGTGTGACCGGTCGATTTGCCTGCGTACTTCAAAGACCTCGATCACGTCTCCCCGCGTGATCTCCCCGCCTCGCGTGATTTTCCTCCGTGGAACAGCGAGTACAAACGCTGGCCGATACTGTCGATGATCGCGTAGGTGACCGGCGTAATCAGTAATGCCAGCAGCAAGCTCAGTGACTGTCCGCCGATGATCACTTTGGCCATGCTGGCCCGCGCACCGGCTCCTGGTCCACGTCCCAGCGCGATCGGTACCATCGCCGCGATGAGCATCACCGTGGTCATTAAGATCGGACGCAGGCGTGTATGGTTGGCTTCCAGAATTGCGGCGGTCCGTTCCATCCCGGTGTTTCGCAGTTCATTGGTTTTATCGACCTGCAAAATCCCGTTTTTCTTCACGATCCCGATCAACATGAACAGGCCGAACATTGCATACAAGTCCATCGGTGTCTGAAACATCAGCAGCGATAACAAACCAAACGGAATGGTCACCGGCAAGGCCGCCAGAATGCTGATCGGGTGCAGCCAGCTTTCAAACTGGGCTGCCAGAATCAAGTACATAAACAGAACGCTCAGTCCCAGGGCGACCATGAAATAGTAGCCGGTCTCTCCCAGCATTTTGGCTTGGCCACCAAAGGTGACCTCGTACTCGGGTGGCAGTTTTAATTCTTCGACAATCACTCGGGCCCGCTGTGTCGCCTCGTTCAACGAGACTCGGTCGGGGTGAGCCAGCAGTGTCACCGTTCGCTGGCGATTGTAGCGATCAATTTGACTGGGACCTCGTGCTTCGGTCACTGTGGCGAGACTCGACAGCCGAACTTGTCCAGCGGTGGGCGAGGGGATTGTCAGGTTTTCGAGGCTTTGGGGTGTCGCTCGAAACGGTTTGTCGGCACGCAGCCAGACATCGTATTGTTCTGTCCCTTCCTTATAACGCGAGACAATCTGTCCACCGACCAGAATATTCAGGCTGTTGGCAATCGCCTGCACGGGAATTCCCAAGTCACTGGCTCGATCTCGGTCGATCGCCACTTGAACCTCCGGCTTGCGCAGCGACAGGGTCGAGTCGACATCGACCAGTCCGCGAATTTCACGCAGCTTTTCGATGAATTGGGCCGAATAGTTGCCGAGCTTATCGATATCGGGTCCCTGAATACCGACTTGGAAGGTACGGCTGTCTTGACCATTTCCACCAATCGCAGAGACATCCGAGACCGCTGTCCGCAGATCCGGGTATTCTTTCAGGATGGCGCGAGCTCGTTCCATCACTTCAAACTGGGTGTATTGACGTTCTTCGAGTTCCTTGATGCGAAAGTAAATCGATCCCCGGGTGACATCTCCCTGCCCTTTGCCACCGCCGCCCGTGTTTTGACCGATGATCGTGAAGTGGTGCAGTACCCCAGGCAGGCGAATCAGTCGCTGTTCGATTTCCGTTAGTACCTGATTGGCTCGTTCCAGTGTATAGCCTTCCGGGGTGATATAGGTCACCTGAAACTCGCTCTGGTCGTCACGCGGGACCAGGTTAATGCCCAGGTTGCTGAGGATCGGCAGTGTCCCGAAAAAAACCAGAATGGAAACGATCGCCGTGATCAAGCGGTGCTGTAGTGACCAGGCGAGAATTCGTCCGTAAAGGGTATCGATCGACCGATAGATGAAGCCCCCCTTGGTGTGCTGCTCACCCGATTCATTCGGTTCCAGCTTGAGAAAATGAGCACATAACATGGGGGTGAGCGTGAACGAAACAAAGAGACTCATGACGACCGCAAAGGCGACCGTCAACCCAAAGCTGCTGAAGAATCGGCCCACGATTCCCCCCATGAAGGCGACCGGCACAAAGATCACGACCAGTGAAAGACTGGTGGCCAACACCGCCAGCGCGATCTCGCGCGTGCCGTCGTGTGCGGCGGTGCGGGCATCTTTGCCAAACTCTTCCATGTGGCGAAAAATATTTTCATGAACCACCACGGCATCATCGATCACGATCCCGATCGCCAGGATCAATGCCAGCATGGTGATATTATTGAGCGTGAAGCCCATGTATTGCATGAAGAGAAAGGTCGGAATGATCGACGTCGGGATCGCCAGGGTCGCAATGATGGTGGTGCGCCAGTCCCGGATGAACAGCATGATCGTGGCCGAGACCAGCACGGCGGCCAGCAGCAGATGGAAATTGACTTCGGCCATCGATTCGCGGATGAATCGGGCCTGATCCTGGATGATTTCCACCTGAATGTCAGGAGGCAACGCTTGCGTGATGCGGGCCAACCGCTTTTGGACGGCGTCCGAGATCGCGACAGTATTGGTACCCGATTGACGCTGTACGAACAGACTGACCGCGTTCTGATCATCCAGACGGCTGAGTCCCCGTGGCTCTTCGATCGAATCTTCGGCGCGACCAATATCCCGAATGCGAATGGGATGTCCGGCCCGATTCGCAACGATCAGCTCGTTAAACTGCTTCGAGGCCTGGATGCGACCGAGTGTTCTCAGCACGAGTTCCCGTGAACCCTGGCTGACGATCCCGCCGGGAACTTCCAGGTTCTGCGTCGTGAGTGCCACGCGAACGTCTTCGACAGAGAGCTTGTACGAGGCGAGTTTTTCCGTATCGACGATGACATTGATCGCGCGATTTCGAGCCCCTGACAAGAAGACAGCCCCCACACCAGAAACCGTTTGCAACTGTTCCTGAATCTGGCGGCGGGCGATTTCGGTCACCTCGCGCACGTCTCGGCGTCCCGAGACACCAATCGTCATAATCGGTGCGGCGTCGAGATCAAACCGATTGATAATCGGCGGATCCATTCCCTGGGGGAGTTCATTGAGGATTGAGGCGACCTTGTCGCGAACTTCCTGTGCGGCGACATCCCCGTTTTTTGTCAGTTGGAATTGGATCATCACCGTCGCCATCCCTTCCCGGGTGGTCGATCGCAGATCCTCAATTCCCGAAACTTGATTGACCGCTTCTTCGATCACCTTGGTGATCGTCGTTTCAATCTCTTCGGCACTGGCGCCAGCGAGATGTGCCGAGATGGTGACTGCCGAGAGATCGACCTTGGGGAACAGGTCGACCCCCAGACTGTAGTACGAGACCATTCCCAGCACCACGGGGATGCCGACAAGCACCCAGGTAAAGACAGGTCGGCGGATGCAAATCTCAGAGAGATTCATTGCAAAGGGTGTTTCTAATGGGGCCGTATTATTCGGTGGTAGGTTTTGCTTGACGGACAGTCACGGCCGTTTGGTTGGCGATCAGTGACTGGCCACTGGTGATCACTTGTGCTCCGGCGGGCAACCGGGGTTCCTTGATTTCAACCCATTCCGTCGTCTGGGTCCCCAAGGTGACCGGGACTTCGATGGCCCGATCATTTTCCGTCAGAAAAAGTTTTGTCACCCCGGCAAATTGGATGATTGCCGAGAGCGGGACCGTCGTGGCGTTGGCGTCGACATAAGTCAGGATCGCCCCCTTGGCAAAGCTGCCAGGCTTCAATTCTCCCTGCGGATTGGGGACCTGAATTTCGACTTGAAAGGTCCGTGTCGCGGGTTCGACAGTCGGGTAGACCCTGGTCACGCGGCCGACATAAGGGGAAGTCGAGGCGGCGGCGTAGACGTTCACTTGCTGTTGCAGTTGAATTTCCGAGCTATAGCGTTCCGGAACGGGAACTCGCAGCTTGAGGATCTGCAGAATCACAACCCGGAAAAGTTCCGTTCCCGGCCGGACCAGCGTCCCTTCCGAAACCAAGCGTTGTGAAATGACGTAGGTCACATTTTCAATTCCCGGTAAGGTGACCGAAGGGGTTGGGGCGAGAACATGGGTATTGGTGAGCTGTTCACGGGCAACGTCCAGCTCGGCTTGTCGCAACTGGATCGTGGCGAGATCGGTTTCGGCCTTGAGGACTTGATCGTCGTACTCGGCCTCGGCGGTTCGCAGCTCGCTCGCAGCATTTTCGGATTCTTCTGCCGAGACCGTTTTTGACGCAGCCAGGCGGCTGATCCGTTCGTTGCGGGCACGGGCATGGCTCCGCTGGGATTTAGCCTTGGCGACGAACGGAACTTTTTCCAGATCAAACTGAGCATCCGGCAAGATTTTCAGCCCCAGCCGAGCCAGCTCGACCTGCAGCGCCCGATCCGATTTTTGCACGGCCAATTCATAGTCCGTCGCGTCGATTTCGAGCAGCTTTTCCAGCGGATTGATGACATCAGCAACATCATGTAAGACTTGACGCACCCGGCCCTCGACGCGTGCTGAAATGGAAACCTCTTCAAATCCATAGAGGGTGCCGAAGGCTTCGACGCTGCGCTGAACCGTTCGCGTCGAAACGGGTTCCACGGTGACGGCAACGGCGGTCGACTGATCATGAGCGCTCACTGGTTCTGGTGGCAGTTTTTCTTTATGGAGCTGACTTTGTTGCGAATTGGCCGCAAACCAACCAGCACCGAAGGCGGCGGCGACGAACAAGCCTCCGATCAGCCGGCCGAGCCAGCGGGTCTTGCGTTGAGGCGATGCGGAGTTCAATTTGCCATCCCATTTGGAAATTAAGCGGATCGAGCGGATTGATCTGGTTGATCTGATTCAAAAAATTGGTGTGAACGAAAGAAACCGTTTCTTCCTGGCATGAACCTTCAGCAAGTATCCATTGGCCCCCAAGAGCCTGTCAAGCAAGGCCTTTGTTGCGAAAACCGGGTCCTCGCTGGATCCCACTCGAGGCGATCGCTCGTTGATGGCTCAACGCCACAAGGGATGTCGACAAAAAAATTCACGGGCAAATCAACGGGGTAAAGGACCCGAACCCGGATGGCCAGATCCCTGCTCAGCGTCCTGCTCTTTTTGCGGGAAATACCTGCCGATGCGGGGCGTGAACTGCGACGCTTGTAGACATCCAAACCGGCGAATCGTAATCTACCCGCTGAACAAACGTCGCACCTTCGGGTCGGTTTTGTGGAATGATCGGATGCATCAGGACGCAAGCCCTTTTCTCGCAAGCAGGCGAACGGTACTGAGATAACGATATTGAGCTGTGATAACGGTATTGAGCTGTGGAAATCGAACCGAGGCCCCGCCCCAGAAGGACAATTCGTGACGCTGTCGCTGACGACCTTAACATTCGCGGAACTGACTGCACGACTGAATTCCCAAGCGGTCAGCAGCGTCGATGTGACGAATGCCTTTCTCGAAACCATTCGTCGCGATGACCCCTCGATTCATGCGTTTCTGCATCTCGACGCTGAAGAGGCGTTGCGGCAGGCCGTGGTGGTCGATCGCAAGCGAGCGGCGGGTGAGCCGCTCGGGCTTCTGGCGGGAATTCCCGTCGCGATCAAAGACGCAATCTGTACCCTCGGTCAACCGACGACCTGCGGCAGTCGGATGCTGGAAAAATTTGCCCCTCCGTATGACGCGGGGGTCATCACGAAACTGCGTCAGGCGGATGCGGTGCTGATCGGCAAGACGAATATGGATGAGTTCGCCATGGGATCGTCTGGCGAAAACTCGGCCTATGGTCCGACCCGAAATCCCTGGGATCTGACCCGGATTCCCGGTGGGTCCAGCAGCGGTTCTGCGGCGGCGGTCGCGGCACGAATGGCTCCGTTATCCTTAGGAAGTGATACGGGGGGCTCGATTCGTCAACCCGCAGGGCTGTGCGGCATCGTGGGGCTCAAGCCCACCTATGGCCGGGTGTCGCGCTATGGCCTGATTGCCTATGCCAGTTCTCTGGATCAGATTGGGCCATTTGCCACGGATGTTGCCGGGGCCTCACTGCTGTTGGAGGCGATTTCGGGACACGATCCGCGCGATTCGACGAGTGTCCAGCAAGCCGTTCCGCAGTATAGCAAGACGTTCGACCAGCCGCTGGCGGGATTGCGAATCGGGGTCCCGGTCGAACATTTTGCCGAGGGGCTCGATGCCGAAGTCGAGCGATCCGTGCGTGAAGCCCTGGCGGTGTATCGCTCGCTCGGTGCGGAAATCAAGGATGTCCATTTGCCCCATTCCAAGTATGCCATTGCGACCTATTATTTGGTGGCGACGTCCGAGGCTTCGAGTAATCTCGCGCGGTACGACGGCGTGCATTATGGGCATCGGGCCGAGCAATTCGGGAATAGTTTGGTGGAGATGTACGAGGCGAGTCGGGCGGAAGGGTTTGGAGCCGAAGTCAAACGGCGGATCATGCTCGGCGTGTTTTCGCTTTCGGCCGGTTATGCGGACAAATATTATGCAAAAGCGCTGCAGGTTCGCCGGCTGATTCGCCAGGATTTCGACACCGCGTTTGAGCAGGTCGACGTGATCGCCGGACCGGTGACACCGACACCCGCCTTCAAGATGGGTGAAAAAACCAGCGATCCACTCGCGATGTACCTGTCGGACATTTACACCATCAGTGCCAACCTGGCGGGATTGCCGGGGGTTTCGATCCCCTGCGGGTTGTCGTCACAGCAGCTCCCCATCGGTTTGCAGTTGCTGGCGCCCCCGTTTGAAGAAGAGCGCATGCTGCGTGCCGCACGGATGTTCGAGCGGGAAACCGACTGGAACTTACGACGTCCTGAACGTCGGTAACGTGATTCTTCAAATATGGAATCCCTTCGCGTGATTGCATTCGCCGGTTGATCATGGCGTTACGATCCGAAGCATTTCAAAATTCAGGCTTCCTGACGCAAGTCCTGACAAATCAACAGCTTTGATATCCGCTGGCCTTGGCGTTTGAGTGATCTTGATTTAAAATCCGTGGCCATTCACGGCAAGGAAGACAAGATTCCCGCAAGAGAGGATCCTGCAAGAGAGAATCCTGCAAGAGAGGATCAGGAACTGCGATTGTGGTCGTCATCGGAATTAAGCCGACGGTGGATTTTGCCTTCAAACGGGTGTTTGGCAATCCTGAACATCCGCGAATCACGATTCATTTCTTGAATGCGATCCTTGGTCCATCGCTACAG
>JBIKZJ010000464.1:0-5000 GCA_044354755.1 Schlesneria sp.
CGCTGGAAGTGGTATCATGGGCGAGTCAAGAGAATCGATCCCTCGATGTATTCGATCCGAATGCCGACACCCATCATCACAATCTTCGGCAAGAACTCGGCTCAACAGGTCTCCCCTGATTCTTCTCATGCAATCGTCGTCTGGATGTTTCTGATCTGTCGGGCGTGATAAACTCGGGGTGGTGATTGGTGGCTAGGTTGGCGGCGGGATTGCCTGCTGTCACTGTCTGTCAAAGGGGATCCGGTGGAAGCTTCTGGTGAATTCGTATGATTGTGACGATAGATGGTCCGGCGGGGACAGGCAAAAGTACGGTGGCTCGGATGCTGGCTGACCGACTGGGGTTTCAGTTTTTGAATACCGGTGCCATGTACCGCGCTGTTGCTTATGCCTGTTTGCAGCAGGGAGTTGATCTGGCGGATGGGACGGCGGTGGCCGAGGTTGCGTATGCTTTGGAAATCTCGTTTGCTGACGATCGGCTGCTGCTGGGGACCGACGATGTGACGGAGTCGATTCGAGATCAGGAAGTGACCTGCTCGGCCTCGATCATTGCGGCCAATTCGGCGGTTCGGCGGCGACTTGTCGAATTGCAGCGCAAAATTGGCGAGGGGGCCAATCTGGTGACAGAGGGACGCGATCAGGGGACGACGGTCTTTCCTACCGCCCGCTGCAAGTTTTTTCTGACGGCGTCGGCGGAAGAACGGACGCTGCGGCGGCAACGGGAACTGAAAGCGAAGGGGGAGTTGATCTCGTTTGAAGAATTGCTCGAACAACAAAACCTGCGCGACCTGCGCGATGAAACACGAGCATGTTCACCCCTGCAGCCGGCTGCGGATGCGGTCGTGATCGATACCACCGAAATGGGGCTCGACCATGTTGCCAGCTATTTAGAACAACTGGTGAAGCAAGCGATTTCTGCTTAGATCCGCTTTTCAAGCCCGCTTTCCTGCATTTTGCTTCCCGATCGTGGTGGCAAACCGAGAGCCGTTTGTGCAGAAGATCGAGATCAGGGGGGCGAGCACCAGTAAACCGGCTGCCGCGAGCAAGACCCCTCCGATCAGGTCCAGGTCGAATCGATCACGTCCCCGGGTTGTTTGCCAGAGTGCCGCCGCCAGAAACAAGATCTGCGCCGTCAGCGCATAAATCATGAGACTCACCGCGCTGCGAATACGGAGTTGCCGTAGTCCCCAAGCTAGTAGCGGTAGCCATTGAATCGCATGCAGCGCGGCACCGTGCGGATATTTCAGAACTCCCGCCGGCCTCAAGATCGAAGGGGAATGACCTGCGGCCACGTTCCATTCACCCAGTGCATGGGCAGCAAAGCCGAGGCCGCACGAGACGACCAGCAGCCAGAGTCCCCCTCGAATTGCGATGCGGGTTTCTGCAGGCTGGGCTGGAAGCCGAATCGAACGTAAGGCGAGAACCAGAATTCCGGCTGTCACGAAAGAAATGAGGGCCAGCATGACCGCTTCCACCGAGGAATCCAGGGGTGTGCCACGGTTAAAGTGAGAAGCCTGACCGCGCCACTGTTGTCCAGTGATCAACCCGACTTCCAAGAGTAGCCCGATGGCCATACTGTTAGCCAGCAGCCGATCAAACCGGGAGGGATGCAGTCGGGGCAAGACCCAGGCGATTGACCAGACCGTGAGACCTCCCGAGATCCCGAACAATGCCGGCTTGCGTAACGAGAGTGGTCCCTCCCACGCCGTTCCGGTCCCCAACCACGCCATCAGGTGGAGCAGACCACTCGACGTGAGCAGTCCCGCAATCGTGACTGCCAGAGGATACGAATAACAGACCGACCGGAACACCGAGATGAGATCAGACATCATGCGGGGGGATAGGTGTGGGAAGCTGTCAGTTTCCGGTCGCGCAAAGAAGGCTTGATCAACTTGCAGGAGATCTGCGTCGATCGGCTCGTTTTCCCCGTCGGTCATGATGAAGCCCGGCGGCGGGGAAGAACGTGGCCTAAACCGCCATCGACACCAATCACTTGGCCGGTGATCCAATCGTTTTCTGCATCGAGCAGCCAGGCAATCAGGGATGCGACCTGTTCGGGCTCACCCAATCGGCCCAAGGCGTGAAGATCGATCGATCCCTTGGCACCCGCCGGGTTTTCCCATATCCTGCGTGTCATCTCGGTTCGGATCAACCCCGGACTGACGACGTTAACTCGAATTTGGTCGTTGGCATAGGTGGCCGCTGCGGATCGCCCGAGCCCGATCACACCTGCTTTCGCCGCAGCAATCGCCTCATGATTTTGAATACCAATCTCGGCAGCGGCTGAAGCGAGCAGCACGATCGAACCGCCTCGTTCACGCAGCAGTTTAGCCCCGGCCCTGACCGTGGCGAAAGCGGTGAACAGATTGGTTTCGAAGACTTCCCGAAACTCGTCATCAGAGGTGGAATGGGCCGGCTTCAATAGTACAGAGCCGACACAGTTAACGAGACCATCAAATCCATCGAGCGATGGGAAATGTTCGCGTAAGGCCTCTTCCAATTCTTGCGAATTGCGGAGATCAACGGCCACAAAGGGCTGGTTGATTTCATGAGATAATTCGGTCAGTTTTGCTGTATCTCGACCGACGAGCAAGAGGCTGCGGCCCTGTTTTACGAGACGTCGGGCCAGCGTGCTGCCAATCGTCCCCGTCGCTCCGATAATCGCAATCCCCGCCATCGTTTGCTTCCTCTGTGTCGGCATTTTCGTCTGTCAGCATTCCCGTCATCAGCAGAGGCCGCGTTTTTGCAAACCTCTGAGCGGACACCCGCAGGATTGTCGTACAGTTCCTGACAGACCTTGATCCGCTTCCATAAGCATAGACGTGATCGGTGGTGGTGACCACTGGCGGAAATGAGTCTGAGCTCTTGCCTCGGCCGTTTTTGCTGGCTGTTTTGGCAGATACGCGACTGCGGACTTTCGTTTGGACGAGCAACCGGCGAAGATGGTAAGCTTGCTGAGGGTTTGTTGGTCGAGCGGTCTTGTTTGCTGTCGATTTGCCCCGACTGATTTGAGCGATATCGAACGTGCGCATTGCAGAAATTTTTCATTCCGTGCAGGGAGAAGGCGAGTTCTCGGGGACGCCGTCGGTATTTGTACGGACTACAGGTTGTAACTTGCGCTGCTGGTTCTGCGACACCCCCTACACTTCCTTTAAGGCAGAGGGGTTACAGCGAGACTGGCAGGATGTCTTGCAAGAGGTGCTCGAATTCGACTGTCTGCATGTCGTCTTGACTGGTGGTGAGCCGTTACTGCAGCCCGATCTGTTGCCGCTCGCTCACGCATTACGTCAGCAGCGGCGCATTGTCACCATCGAAACGGCAGGAACCGTCTTTCGTCCTGTCGAGGCGGATCTGATGTCAATTAGTCCGAAGCTTTCCAATTCTGCTCCGATCGGACTGACTCGGTGGGAGCAGCGGCATGAGCGGGATCGGAATCGACCTGATATCATCAGGCAAATGCTACAGGCCTCCCCTTGCCAGCTGAAGTTTGTTGTCGACCAACCGGCGGATCTCGATGAGATTGAGCAGTATTTGCGGGGCTTTCCCGAGATTGCCCCGAATCAAGTCTGGCTCATGCCACAGGGGATCCGCCAGGAAGAACTTGCCGCCAAGGGGGTGTGGCTCGCCCCGTTGGCGGAACAAATTGGTTATCGATTTTGCCCACGGCGACATATTGAAATGTATGGCAACGTGCGCGCAACCTGACCAGAAAACAAGTCAAGTTCATCTGGATTCCGGTTGGGCTGGAATCGCCGATGATACACCAATTCCGCTCAGGATGATGCTTTCTCGGCAGCGGGACCCTGCTTTTGGATCACAATCACCAAACGATTCGAGGCAAAGTCGTTGATCAGACTGCTGGTCCAAGGAGATGTCACGTAGGGGACAATCCGTTGATCTTGCTGAAAATCCATGCCACGGTAAGCCCAGCATTCGACATGGGGAAACTGTGCGACCAGTTCGGTTAGCTCGGTCGGATTCGGAGCAACGTAGCTTCCGGCGAAGCGAGCGATCGTCTTTTGCACGATCGGATTATCCTTGTTCGGCACGATCGCCACGATTCGTCCGCCGGGGCTGACCTGATCCCAGAGGATTTGCAGCGTTTTTCGCCAGTCAACCAGCTGCAACAGCTCGATGATAAAGATCACATCGAACTGACCGATCGATTGACAGAAGTCGCGATCCTCGGGGCTGCCCACTTCCCAGCGGACGTGGGGATACCGTGAGCGGCAAGCGTTGATCGATTCGGCAATAATATCGACGCCGACCACTTCGGTCGCCTGCAGGGCTGCGACCGCCAGTGACAATTGCCCCCGACCACACCCGATATCCAGGCACCGTTTTCCACCCAGCGGGCCTGCCGCTTCGATGGCAATCCCGAAGGTCTGTCCTTGAACATGGGCGTTGGAATAGTCCAGCCAAGCCGTCTCGTTAGCGTAAACCTGATGATAGTAATCAACCCAGGACTGCTGTTGCGATGTCGACATCTTGCGAGACTCCGATCCGTGGATAATTTCTGGGCAGTTTTCAGTTTTCAGTTTTCAGGGACACCGCCACTTGTCGTTTCCAATTCCGGTTCCGCGTTTCTACCGGTATACGTGATCACAGCATGCATCGACCTGAAAATTGGATTCCGATCCCACGTGGCGTTTTGATCTCAGGCATCGAAGAGTTACCTCAGGCCTTGAAGATCCTTTCGCGTCCCTCTGTGACGTTCTTGGTGGCATTGCGGGTATCCAGCACCATCCGACTATGTTTCACGATGAACTTCATATCGTAGGCGGTGTGATCGGTCGAGATCAGGACACAATCCTGAGCGGCGAGATATTCAGCGGTCAAAGGCTGACTATGCATCTCGGGGAGGCCCGGATAGTGTCGCATTTTGGGGAGTGTCGGGACGTGCGGGTCGTTGTAACTGAGGACGGCGCCTCGTTTCAGCAGCAACTTCATCAGTTCGAAGGAAGGGCTTTCTCGCGGGTCGTCGACATCTTTCTTATAAGCAG
>JBIKZJ010000092.1:0-16641 GCA_044354755.1 Schlesneria sp.
GGACGACTGGAACTGGGTGAGATCAGCGTCGCAATTGCCGTAAGCAGCCCACATCGCAAGCAGGCGTTTGAAGCGGGGCAGTTCTTAATCGACGAATTGAAAGTCTCGGTTCCGATCTGGAAGCAAGAAAATTGGGATGACGGGACCACCGAATGGGTACACCCCGGCAACGACGGCACTCCCGCGACAGAATCGACCGCATCGAACGATTCGACCGACTCAACAAAAACAACAGAATAAAAAACCGGTTGCTGACGCGATGGCGAGCGGAAGCCTGTAGAATAACGACGTGAACCGATTTTCAGACCGTTGTGATTTTCAGACCGCAAGACCATCAGGTCTGGCACTCCCGTTTGTGATGACCCATGCTCCCAGATTTGCCACTCATCGATTCCTTCGGCCGACTGCATAACAATCTGCGGATCAGCGTGACCGATCGCTGCAACATTCGCTGCTTTTACTGCATGCCGGCGGAGGACGTGCAGTTTATGGAGAAATCGGAGTTGCTGACGTTCGAGGAAATCGAACGTTTTGTTCGCGTGGCCGTCCCGCTGGGAATCGATAAACTGCGCCTCACCGGGGGTGAACCGCTGGTCCGCCGCGAACTCCCTACGCTGGTCAGAAAGCTCGCCGCAATCCCCGGCGTGAAAGATATTGGACTGACGACCAACGGAATTCTGCTCGCCGACCAGGCCGAACAGCTCTTTCAGGCGGGCTTGCGACGGATCAATGTCAGCTTGGACGCGCTCTCGCCCGAAAAGTTCCGCAAGTTCACTCGTCGAGATGGATTCGAACAGGCCCTCGCCGGGATCGAGGCTGCACAACGAGCGGGCTTCGATCCCGTCAAAATCAATGCGGTCTCGGTACGGGGCCTGACGGAAGAAGAACTGGTCCCCTTTGGTCATTTTGCCCGTAAAACCGGCGTCGAAGTTCGCTTCATCGAATATATGCCGCTGGATGCCGACAACACCTGGGAACGGGGCAAAGTGCTGTTTGCTCACGAGATTATCGAGACCCTTTCGTCGTCGATCATGCCGCTGATTCCCGTTGCCGCCGAGTCCGCCAAAGGACATGGCGGGCCCGCGACCGAATTCGTCTTTGCCGATGGCATCGGACGAATTGGCTTGATCGCATCGGTCAGCCAGCCCTTTTGTCTGAGCTGTAATCGGATTCGCCTGACCGCCGACGGCAAACTCCGCAACTGTCTGTTCAGCCTCGAAGAGACCGATGTTCGCGGACTCTTGCGTGAGCAGGGACACGACAATGAACTGGTTGCGGCCATTCGTGCAAGCATTCTTGCCAAAAAGGAAGGGCACGAAATCAATACCGCCCGGTTCATTCAACCGACACGACCGATGCACTCGATTGGGGGCTAACTCGCCAAATGGTTTTTTCCCCCTGGCACCTCCCCCCCTGGCCATTCCCTGGGCCCATTCCCCCGGGACACTTACTGCAGCGGCTGGAACTGACGGACCAGGACGCGTGCCGATCGAAGTCCGTCTACCGCCGCACTGACAATCCCGCCAGCATACCCGGCCCCTTCACCGACTGGATAGAGCCCCGCGATGTTCGGACATTGTCGGGTGATCAAATCGCGATCAATGCGAATGGGCGAGCTTCCTCGCATCTCGGGCCCCACCAGAATCGCCTGCTTCAGAAAATCGCCGCGTAGTTTCTTGTCCATGATCGGCAGGCTTTGGCGAATGGCGTTGGTCACCACGGGGGGAAGCACCTGATCCAGTTCCGCAGGCTGCACGCCGCGCGGGTAAGAGCAATCCAGTTTCGTCGCGGGGTTCGTGGCACGCCCTTTCAAAAAATCCCCTGCCGATTGGATCGGGGACAGATAATTCGCGCGGCCCAGATGAAACGCGATCGATTCATACCGCTGCTGCAGATGCATCCCGGCCAGCGGATGCGAATTTCCGAATTCGTTCGGTTCGAGTGTCACCATCACCCCGCTGTTGGCAAAAGGGGTGTCGTGTCGTGAGTTACTCATTCCATTCGAGCAGAACATTCCGGGTTCGCTGATGCTCGGCATGATGATCCCTCCCGCACACATACAAAACGTGAACACATCCCTCGTGCCACGGGCCTGCAGGGTATAGTCCGCCGCACCGAGAATCGTTTCGTATTCGGGCCGTCCGTATTTGTGATGATTGATTTGCGATTGAGGTTGTTCGATTCGTAATCCGAGTTGAAAAGCTTTTTGCATCAGGGGGACACCCAAATCATATAGCATCTGATAGGTGTCACGTGCACTATGACCGATGCCAAGAATCAGCTGACTACAGGGAAAATGCCCCGAGGAAGTCTGGATGCCGACCACCCGTCCGTCTTGAATCTGAATCCCTTCAAATCGACAGCCAAACTGATATTCGCCCCCCAACGCTTCAATCTTGCGACGATAATTTCGGCAGATCATCGGCAATTTGTTACTGCCTAAGTGGGGACGATTCTCGTAAACCAACGAGGGACGGCCTCCACATTCGACAAAGCTTTTCAAGACCCATTCCACATCGGGTCCTTCCAGCCGACAGGTCAATTTTCCATCGCTGAAACAGCCAGCCCCCCCTTCCCCGAAGAGATAGTTATTCTCGCGATCGAACTCGCCACCCCGGTCAAATTCCCGAACCGCTGCGACCCGATCCTTGACCGCCTCGCCCCGCTCTAAAATGAGCGGACGATACCCTTTGAGTGCCAGATAGTAGGCCGCCAGCAACCCCGCCGGCCCCGAACCGACGATAATCGGTCGCTCGGGTAGCGGATCCGCTCCCGGAACGGCATCGTCAAACGAGAGTGGTTCAAAAAACTGAATTTCCGGGCTGGGGACAAAGGGGACGCGCGAACTTTTCGTCACTTCTTCGGGAAGTTCGACCAGCGTGGTATACACAAACTGCAGGTCATGCGACGACCGGGCATCCAGACTTTTCTTGAGAATCCGCCACCGAGACAGATCGGCGACACCCAGCCCCAATCGGCGCGCCAAATGTTGCGGAAGATCTGCCTCGGGAGCAGTGACAGGCAAACGGAGATTAGCGACTCGAATCGGCATGCAGTTAGGCCATCAGCAAAATAAAAGTTTTTCATAGCACGTCCCGTCAACAACGACCAGCGTTCCTGCGGGATTCTCTTCAGGTCAGAAGCAGGGACATCGGAATCGGTTCACGGGTGGGGACTTTCAGGAACCGCTCGAGGATGCGCATGTTCGAGCAACTCTTCCAACTGTTCAATAATCCCTGGTTCCAGCACATGTTCAATCAGATCCGCTTCCCGGTCAACTCGCCCCGGTGCGACTTCGGCAAAGTGAATCAAGAAAAGTTCCCACAAACGATGGTTCCTGACCGCCCGGGCCGCGATGCGTGTTCCAGCCAAGGTAAATCGATATTGCCCATCCGAATCCTGCCGTAACCAGCCTTCGGCAATCACAGATCTTATCAGCTCGGCAACCCGTTTGGAGGACCAACTGCGAGCGGCGACCAAAGTTTCACGGGTCAAGGGAAACGGAGTCAGATCCGGCAGCTCACGCGTCGTGGTCTTGCTCGCCAGATCGGCAGGCGCAAGTCGGTCTTCCAGAGCCTCATAACCCGCTCGTAAGAGGTCGAGCTGACCTTTGTGGCGACTGGCAATTCGCTGCCGCTGCCATTGCCAGAATGTTCCGCCAACCGAGCCAAATACGAGGCTGATCCCAAACAACAAGGCACTAATCAGCACAATGGTCGGCCCGGCAGCAAGCTGCCGGATCGACGCACTCAGCAACACGCCGATCGAAGAACTCGCCCCCCCAATCGCTCCTGCAATCAGCACCATTGGCCCCAGTCGATCGCTCCAAAATCGGGCTGCGGTCGGGGGAATGACCAGCAGGGCCACCACCAGTAACAGTCCGACACTTTGCATACCAATCACCGTGACACCGACAACCAGCGCCGTCAGTAACAGATCAAGACGCTGAACAGGCCAGCCGAGCGCCCGGGCATATTCCTCGTCAAAACAGAGCACGGCAAATTCCTTGAACAAGGCCAAGCAGACGATCAAGACCACACTGCTGGCGGCAGCGATCAACAACACATCTGCGGCGGTCATCGCGGCCGCTTTCCCAAAAATGAAATCATTTAATCCCGCCGCGCTACCGGTTTTCATCCCTTGAATAATCGTCAGCAAGACAATTCCGGCACCGAAAAACAGGCTGAGAACGATTCCTAACGCCGCGTCTTCTTTAATCAGTCGGGTTCGCTGAATCAAATTGGTGACGATCACTCCCCCCGCTGCAGAAAGCGAGGCCCCCACCAGCAACCAGGGCAAGGATTTTCCCGCACCGGGTGAAAAAGCCTCGACCACCAGGTAGGCAATTCCAATTCCCGGCAGTGCTGCATGGCTGGCAACGTCGCCAACCAACGCTTTTTTCCGCAGCAACATGAAAACGCCAACGACGCCGCTGCACATCCCCAGCAGTAAGGTGCCAAGCATCACAATCCGCGTGTTGTAGGGGATTGTGGTTGCCGGAGAGGCCACACTCAGGTCGATCATCACCGCCAGCACTTCCATCACAAGCCTATCATTCAGATCTCTCCATGCAATCCGCATGATTCTCCGCAAACAGAACTTTCATCGTCATCGGTTTGTTCTGTTCGAGATTCGTTCTCGATCATTCTCGACACTTGACTTCACATCCGGCAAGTCGGATGATCAAAATAACGGAGAACCTTTGCGGTTCACAGCGAAAATGGCCAACAACAGCAGTGATCGATTTCGAACAGGAACCTCAAATGGCAGACGCCAAGCCCCGCTTAGATCTCGATGAGATTGGTGACGTAACCGTCGCGACCTTCATTGATAAAAAAATCCTTGACGAAGCCAACATCAACGAAGTCGGAAAGCAGCTGTTCGCTCTGATCGATGAAGATGGTCGCCGCAAGATCGTGCTGGACTTCAGTGTCGTGGAATATCTATCCAGCGCGGCTCTCGGCAAACTGATCACCATGGACAAAAAAGCGAAAGGGGCCAAATCCAAATTGCGGCTCTGTTGCATCAAGCCTGATATTTACGAAGTCTTCGAAATCACGCGATTGAATAAGATCTTCGATATCAAACCGACACTCGAAGAAGCAGTGAAAGGTTTCTGAGACGTGAATCCACCGCACAATCATTTCGAGGTTGTGATTCCCAGTGACTATGACTCGGGGCAGGCGGTCGTCGAGCAAATCATGCTCGACGTCGCGGAATGTGGTTTTTCGTCACGGGATCTCTTTGGTGTTCGGCTGGCGGTCGACGAGGCTGTCACCAATGCAATCAAGCACGGAAATCGCCTCAGCCCCGACAAAACCGTTCGAGTCCTTTTTTCCCGGAATCAATCCCGAATTCGGATCGAGGTTGAAGATCAGGGGGCCGGATTTCATCCAGAAGACGTGCCCGATCCGACTGCGGATGAAAACCTGGATCGGCCGAGTGGACGGGGTCTGTTGCTGATGCGCGAGTTCATGACCTTGATCGAATACAGCCCCAAGGGTAACCAGGTTGTGCTGGAAAAACATTTTTCGTCCTGAATGCCTGATTGCTGATGTCTGATCAATGACCAAACGTGTTCGAACAACGCGCCGCCTGGAAGTCTGGCTGAAAGACACATCGGTCCCGCTGTTCGTGCTGAATTCCCAACGAAGACTCGTCTTTTTCAATGCGGGTTGTGAACAATTGACGGGCTGGCCCCCCGCAGAAGTCTTGGGCCAAGTTTGTGACTTCGTCACCGAACCGGACCTATTTTCTCCTGCCGCTCTGCTCGCTGCACTGGCACCCCCCGCGAATGTCTGGCAAGGGGAATCGATCGCGGTGGCGACACGGGTCGCTCGACATGATTCCGATCCGATCGAGGCGATTCTGCATTTCTTTCCCCTGACCGACGCCGCACAACGCGTCCAGGCCACGCTCGGAATCATCCAGCTCGCCCCCCACTGCGACCAACCGGCTAACCCGCCCCTCTCGCTGCAGCTCCATGCCGAACTGGCCGAATTGAGACAGTCCCTGATCAACCGAGTTGATACAGGAATGCTGATCGGCAAAAGCCTTGGCATGCAACGTCTGCTCAGCCAATTGCAACTGGCCCGCCAATCGACTCTTCCCGTACTCTTGATCGGCGAAGCAGGAACCGGTCGCGAATCGCTCGCCAGACAAATCCATCAAGCAAGTTTGCAAGGGATATCCACTTTTGTCCCGCTCGATTGCCGACGGCTTCCGCCCGATCATCTTGAAGCGACTATTCGGCGAATGCAGGACGCACAACAAACAGACGGACTGCAGCCGGGGACGATTTATCTCGATCACGTCGAAGCCCTCCCCCGCGATTTGCAGCAGCTGGTATGCGAAGTGATCAAATCCCATCGCCACCGAGTTATCGCCTCGACCCTGAATTCACTCGAACCGCTCGTCGAATCGCAAGACTTTCTGGAACCCCTCTTTTTTGCCCTGACACCGATCACGATGTCCCTGCCGCCACTGAGAAACCGCCCCGAAGATCTCGCGCTCCTCTCGCAATACTTTCTCGAGGAATTGAATCGGGGAGCACCGCAGCAGGTGACCGGATTTCAGGAACAGGTCCTCGAGCAGTTTGGCCGCTATCAATGGCCTGGAAATGTCCGGGAATTGCGGGCGGTCATCGTCGAGGCGCGACAGGGATGCACTGGTCCACTCATCGAAATCGAGCATCTTCCCTTTCGATTTCGCACCGGCGTACGTGGTCAATCGATCGGGCCCCCTGCTCGACCGCGAACTCAGCCACTCGATCCGTTACTCTTACGAATCGAACGCGAACAAATTGAACTCGCGTTAGATGAGGCGCGTCAAAACAAGGCTAAAGCGGCCGAGTTACTCGGGATTACGCGACCACGACTCTATCGGCGAATGGAAGTTCTCGGAATTCTCGACCGTGACCTCGGCAGCGAGAGCGCGACACACCATACTGGGGATCCGAATCGCCCCGCCGAAGCCAGATGATAGGCCAGATGATAGGCCAGATAGAACACAGATCGCGATCAGAAAACAGGTTCTCCTGCAACAGAAAGTCAACGGAACATGGCCATTCTCGGAGTTAACATCGATCATGTCGCAACGGTACGGCAGGCTCGTCGTACGGTCGAACCCGATCCCGTCTGGGCGGCAGCCCTCGCGGAACTCGCCGGTGCAGACGTGATTACCGTCCACTTACGCGAAGATCGCCGGCATATCCAAGACCGCGATGTCCGTGTGCTGAAACAAACCGTTCAAGTCAAACTGAACCTGGAAATGGCTGCGGAACAATCCATCACCCAGTTCGCACTGGAAATCCTGCCTCAACAGGCCACAGTGGTCCCCGAGAAAAGACAGGAAGTCACCACCGAAGGGGGACTGGATGT
The DNA here is from genome assembly GCA_044354755.1 of Schlesneria sp. Lineage (GTDB taxonomy): Bacteria > Planctomycetota > Planctomycetia > Planctomycetales > Planctomycetaceae > Schlesneria. The sequence continues at coordinate 7,380 of JBIKZJ010000092.1, forward strand.
CGTTGGCAATCTGGACCGCGTCCGCCGCTGTGTCGATCAATTGCATACGGCAGGAATTCTCGTCAGCCTGTTTATCGACCCTGCAGAAGAACAAATTGAAGCGACGAAGTCACTCGGGTGTGCCGCCGTCGAACTGCATACCGGCCGTTATGCCGATGCAACGTCCCCCGCAGACCAGCTGCATGAACTCGAACAGTTGCAACGGGCAGGTCGCTTCGCACGCGCCGCAGGACTAACACTTCACTTCGGCCATGGCCTGACCTATCGCAACGTCCAACCAGTCGCGGCAATCCCCGCTGCCTGTGAACTGAACATCGGCCACAGCATCGTGGCACGCGCAATCATGGTTGGTTTTTCGCAAGCCGTTCGCGAAATGCGCGACCTGATCGTCGCCGCCAAGCCAAAAACTGAAAACTGAAAACTGAAAACTGAAAACGAATTTTACTGCGGTGCGATCTGCATCTCACTGTTATATTGCTCGTAATAGTCGTTGATCTCACCGTCGACATCGAAGAGGTGGGCAATGAGGGCTGCGCGCGCCCACATTCCATTCCGCGCTTGCCGGAAATAGAACGCTCGTTCATCATCATCAATCGCCGGTGGAATTTCCCCGAAATCTTTATCGCGAGGAAAAGGATGCAAAATCGCCGCATACGGCTTCATGCGTGAAACCAGCGATTTACTGAGCTTAAATTGTGAAAAGTCGAGTTCGTTGAATTCTTGCTCCTCAGCCCCGGAATTATGCTCACGCTGAATCCGCGTCATATAGAGTGCATCGAGTTGCTCGATCACCGGCTTACCATCCAAGTGTGCTTCCAGCGAATGGCATTCTCGCACATCCACTTTGGCGTCGATCAACTTGTCTTTCAAGTCGCGCGGCAAAGACAAGGCGGGATGAGGTGGACTGATGAAAACCAGGCGAACTTGTTCGTGCAGCGTCAGTAATTGTGCCAGCGACCGGACGGTCCGGCCTCGGCGAATGTCTCCACAAAACCCGATGGTCTTCCCGGCAATTCCTTTGCGTAACCCCGGGAACGACTCACGCAATTCGTCGTACCGCGTCCACTGCCGTGAATCTTTGGCATGAGTGAAGCTGAAAGCCCGTTGAATCGTATAAATGTCCAGCAGCGCCTGCGTCGGATGCTCGTCAGAACCCGCCCCGGCATTCACAATCGGCACGCTGCGCCGCTGACTGTTCGCCAGCGTGTTCATCATATACCCACAACATTCCGCAAATTTGGGAATGTGACTACGCATGATGACCAGGTCGAAATAACTACTGAACATGCGCATCGAATCGAAGGGAGACTCCCCCTTGGCTTCCGAAGAGACCGACAGATCACGGACCTCGTTACAGGTCATCCCCAAAATCTGGCATGCCGCGGCAAAGGACATGAATGTTCGGGTCGATGGCTGCGTAAAATACAGCATTGCACGCTTGTGCGACAGCAGCGTATTGAGATAGCGATGCCCCTCTTTCGATTTGGCCAGCAAACGGATTTTGTCTGCCAGCCGACAAAGCTTGTCGAGCAGCGGTCGGGTGAATTGTCCAGAAAAAATCAAATGTTTCAGCCGCTCACCCGACGAGAAATCAGGGGCTTTCACCTTGATAGATCGATCCAGGCGACTTTCGTAATCCGCAAAGCTCAGTTCATCGGACATGCGGGCTCTCAATAGGTTTCAAACACGAATAAAGATTTCTGCCCCGCATTCTAACCCACTCGAAAAAGTCCGCAATGAGTTCACCCTCACCTCAGTCCTCGTTATGCCGTTTTTCTTTCGGGTCAGGATGCGGCGGTTTGAGTTTGCCATCTGGGTCGACTTTTTCGACAGTATCGATGCCCTCTTGCCAAACCCATCCAGAATTCCCGTCAATTGCTTGCCGTCAAATCGGTTCGACCGCGATAATTTCACTTGCCCGCTGCCGTTTTCGTGCGATAATCCTGGAGCGGCTTGTTGCCAATCGTTCCGGGATTGGTTTCTCTGACAGGTGCAATGTGGCACTCACTGACCATGATCGTCGACTGCTCGAACGCTGCTTGAATCGCGATAGCGGTGCTTGGCGCGAGTTCGTTGATCGATTTGCGAGCCTATTTGTCCAAGTGATCCGCCACACAGCCCAAGCCCGAAGCATCGAAATCACCCCCAACGATGTCGACGATCTATGTGCCGAAGTGTTCCTGGCGATCCTCAGTGACGATTTCGCAATCCTCAGGCGTTTCAAGGGTGAGAGCGCACTGGCAACGTATTTCGCGGTGATTTCCCGTCGAATCGTTGTCCGGGAAATGATCACTCGCCGCATGGCAGAAGCACTGGGACATGTGAAATCGCATGCAATCAATCTCGAAATGGCCCGAGCGGATGTGAGTGATCTCCTCCGCATCGAAAATCAAGAGCTTGTCGAGCGAATGCTCGAGGGTCTACCGGGTCACGACGCGAAGGTCATCCGGCAATTCCACATGGAAGGTCGTTCCTACCGAGAAATTGCCGCTGACCTGGGGATCCCCGAAAATTCGATCGGTCCAACCCTCTCGCGAGCCCGAGAAAAGCTACGACAAGGCCTCACCCCCAGCTTCTAAAAACGGGCACCCGGCCACCGGTCGCTGAAAACGGAAAGCTGAAAACTTCTCACTTTCCCCACTCAACCGCCAACTGCACCAGCACCTCGGACGCCGCCTGCATTTCTTCCAGGCTGGTCCATTCCAGCGGAGAATGCGGATTATGCTCACCGGTTGACAGGTTCGGTGTTGGCAGCCCCTTCGCAGTCAGCAGTGACCCGTCGGTCCCTCCTCGAATCGTCGTCATTTTGGGCTCGCGACCGAGTGACCGATAGGCCTCGACCGCCTTCGAGATCGCACGTGGTTCTTTGATCAGTCCTTCCCGCATATTGCGATACTGGGGTCGGACATCGATCAGAATCTCTGCACGGGGATATTCAGCACGCAGCGATGCCGCGATCGATTCCAGCAACTCATGTTGAGCGGTCAGGTTGCTGGTTTCAAAGTCGCGAAGAATCAGCCGAGCCGAGGCTTCGGCCACACCTCCCTCGACATGATAGGGATGAATGAATCCCTCTCGACCGTCGGTCGTTTCCGGGCTGAGTCGTGCGGTGGGGAGTCGCGACAGAAAATTGCTCAGAATTCGAATCGAATTCACCATGGCCCCCTTACCGACGGAAGGATGAGTGTTGATACCCTTCACAGTCACTCTCACACCATCGGCCGAGAACGTTTCGGAATCGACTTCGTCCCGTCCGGCACCATCGAGGGTATAACCGACCAGCGCCCCCAGTTTGGCCAGATCAATCTTGTCAGTACCTCGGCCGATCTCTTCATCACAGGTGAAGCAGAGCCGTACCACCCCATGCTTCAGCTGATTACCACGACGCATCAGCTCGGCAGCGGCGGTCATGATCGCGGCGACCCCGGATTTATCATCGGCACCCAGCAGCGTGGTTCCGTCCGAGGTAATTACCGTATCCCCCACACATCGCTTCAGATCGGGATTTTCCGCGACCCGAATCACCTTCGAGGGATCGCCGGGCAACGGCAGATCTTCTCCCTGATAATTCGGATGCACAATCGGATTGACGTTTTGCGACGAATACTCGGGGGACGTATCGACATGGGCCACGTAGGCAATGGTGGGGGTTGCAGGATCGCCGGTACAGGGAACCGAGGCCATCACAATCCCAAATTCATCGCACGTGACGTCGATAAGCCCCAACGACCGGCATTCTTCGGCAAGCAGGCGACTGAGTGTCAGTTGTTTCTCGGTACTCGGAGAGGTGGAACTGGTTTCATCCGCCTGTGTATCGATCCGAACGTAACGAAGAAACCGGTCAAGCAGCGTATCCATACGAAAAACCTTTAGGATGAGGGTGAAACCAGGGGCAACCGAGGGCTCAATCCGCATAGCAGAACGGTTTTTCGTTAAATTTGGAAGTGTTATCGATTGAGAGGTGACCTGCTTTTGAATTCGCAGTCCGTCAAACTTGACGGTGGAAATTGAGCTGTTAGAATCGGCGAAACACTTCTGCTCTCGCAGTGAGTGCGTCTCATGACGCGAGGGGTCGTAGCTCAATTGGTTAGAGTACCGGACTGTCGATCCGGTGGTTGCGGGTTCGAGCCCCGTCGACCTCGCTGAATAAAGCCTTGTTTGCAATAATTGCAAACAAGGCTTTTTCTTTTGATTCCCCGTGATTTTTGCGAATTCGCGTCGTTCCGGCCACCAGACAGAGGCAAAAGAGCCATGGGATACGTGACAGCGATTTCGTTTTTTGGGTGTGGCACGACGCTTTACGGTTGGCGTTCCGCGGCCCCCGGCCAGCACGTCGTCACACGCTGGATGACGATTGCCTTTTTTCCGCTCGTCCCCCTGAGATCATACACCATCGATTTCCTGCGAGACGGTCGTGGCGAATGGGATTACTTCGTTTCCCTGTTTGGCATCGTGCGTGACTCGCTGGAAGGAGAACCGACGCCATCAATCTGCTGGGCGCAGGTGGTCAACACCTCCCTTTACGTCTTTCTCCCTTGGGCGATCGCTCTGTCCTGTGGTCCGTTTGTTCCTGACCTCGTGGCATGGATCATGGCGATGCTGATATTCAGCTCATGGATTTACGCAGCAATCAAGATGCGCCGCGTATTTCGGCAACGACCCCCAAGAGAGACAAGGTCGTTATCTTGAGCAGTTTTCAGTTTTCAGTTTTCAGTTTTCACGGTTCACGGTTCACGGTTCAGAATCTTGAAATTTCTTTGCTTCCTATTCGTGTGATTCGTGGTTCACAATCTTCGCTTTTTTTGAAAAGAGTGTGATTCACGAATCGACGGCAGTATTCCATGGATCTGCCTGAACGCTGCTGTGAGCAGGGGACCATGAAGCCAGTCGAGACCAGTCAGATTACGCTCTTCGACTTGATCAACGTTACGAATGCTCGCAGAGAAGAATGCGATCCCGGCTTTGATGGCGACAAGCAGAAATTCCGCCAACGTCAGAAAATTCTCCGATTTTTCACAAAACGAACAGCTGTTTTTTTCAAAGGCTTGGTAGACAGAAATCAGGTGCATGATTTCATAGAATCCATTCGCGTTGAACTGGAAGGATCGCTCAAGGCGGCCTCCGTGCCGAAAACAACTCATACTGTCCACCAGTCGGGCGACAAAACCTTGATTCAGCCTCCTCAAAAATCACATAATATCTCTCTAAAATAAAAACGTCTCTTTTTAATCAATTTTCTGGAGCCAAAACGATGAAAAAATGCCCTTGCCGCCACATTTCAAGATTAAGTCGCATCCAAACTTCAGGGATCGTAAACCAATTTTTGCCATGAGTTTATGCGTAGCCAAGTCTCATGAGACCCTCTTAAACCCAGTGCTTTAAGGATTCAGCAACTCAGATATTGACATTCAAATTCGCTGCCACTAGTATGTTGAGTTTGTCAGATTTTATCGAATCTAACACAATTTGCAAAGCAGTGGAACGAGGATCGTTGCAAAGCAGCGGAACGAGGATCGGTTCTTTCATTTCAGATGCGCTGCAGCGAGAACGCACTCTTGACGTGCAGACCGATTCATTTAAGGCTGAGCAATCTTCCTGTTTTGTTGAAAATGGCTCTTTGCTTGGCTGAGAGTTTGCTTGGCTGAGAGTTTGCTTGGCTGAGAGTTTGCTTGGCTGAGAGTTTGCTTGGCTGAGAGTCCCCGCAATCACAATTTAAATTCGCATTCAGTTTTGGTGCTGATTGACCAGTCCACGATCAACTGTCGACCGAGTCGCCTCGGTTGTTGATGCATGGTGTTGATCTTGTACCTGAGGCAGAATTGGAGCCAACCGTGTTGTTTTCTGTTTCTCATTGGTTGAAGAATGTCTCTCAAAGGTTGCGAGTTTCGATCCCCCGCCGTCGACGTCCTCAACGCCAACTCGGGGTCGCGGCGATTGAAGTGATGGAGCCGAGGACGCTGCTCACCGCTGAACCGATTGCCTCTCCATTCAACCCGGTCAGCCCATTCGGATCGTTGGTTTACAGTAACGCGCTCGATGCGAATTTTGAGACTGCCGGGGAGTCGGACCAGTTCACTCTGACGCTCGATCCAGGCCAGTCGTTGACAGCGATCTTTGAACCGCAAGACGCGTCGATCCAGGCGCGATTCAGTATCATCGATCCGTTCGGCGCGACGCTCACATCAACGGACGCGTTTGCCGCGGGACAGCCGGTCATGATCCAGATGGCGGGAAATGCGACGCCGGGAACATATACGATCAATGCCGAATCACTGGTCGGGGCCGGGAACTACGCAATCAAGCTGTGTCTCAATGCGGCAGTCGAAGAGGAGAGTCTTCTCGGCATCGCCAATGACGAATACACGTCAGCTCAGGAAATCGGCGGCAGCGAAATCAACCTGTCGGGTGGGGGCCGTCGCTTGGCCGTCGTCGGCAGGACGGAAAGTGAGTTCGGCGGATCCAGTGACTGGTACTCATTCACTCTCACCGCTGGAGAACGGGCTACGCTGGTCGATCAGGGTGAAATTTCTGTCAGTCTCGAACTGTACGATAGTTCTGGGATTCAACTTGCGAGAGGAACGTACAGCGGCGCCGGTGAGCGAATCGATGATTTCCCCGTCCCCTCGACCGGTACGTACTTTGCCCGGGTCAGTGGTTTCGGCAGTCAGGCCTATTCGCTCGTCGTCCTGAGCGACGCGACGATTGAAGGTGAACCCAATGATCAAATTGATCGGGCCACCCCCTTATTTTCGGGTGTAGCGGGATTGGGGTCGCTTTACCGGAAAAATGATCATCCGAACAGCTCAAGTCCACTTCCAATTTACGTCGCTGTCCATGCAGGTTTCAATGGACAACCGGTGGTCGACCAACTCAATCAATACTCCTATTTCGGTTTCCAAGCGGTTTTGGTCGCAGGAGTCGACATTGATACGGTCGAAGAACTGAGCGCCTACGATGTGGTGGTCATCGGCGATGATTCTGCCGAATCGGAACTTGAAACCTTTGCACCGGCATTGCGAGCGTGGGTTGAGGCGGGAAAAGGGGGAGTGGTCGGCACCGGTTGGCTGATTAGGGCCGCAGGGTCGGATACCGGTGAGCCGGTGGTCGACATCGACGCCATTATTCCCATCGACACGCAGGCCCAATCGAATTCGGTATATTACGAGACCGTATCCATCGACGACTCGTCCCATCCGTTGACTACGGGCCTCCCTGACTTCATTTATTTGAATTCGTCCCTGGAATTCTCCTACGGCGTCGACACCAATGCCACGGTTTTGGCGACGGCGAACGGCGTGCCAGCCGTGGTTGTTAACAATTATGGACCCAACGGTAACGGGCGAAGTGTCTGGCTGGGACTGACCTATCTGGGAGGGGATTATGGTCATACCTACGGCGATGCCGACCAGTTGCTCGAACGGGCGGTTGCCTGGGCTGGTGCATACGGAGGGCGAGATCGCACCGATTTCTATCGCGTTCACGCCGCTGCCGGCGACAATCTGGTGATCACCACTGCGGACACGGGAGTGTCGACCAATCTGCTCGATCCAGCGTTTGAGTTATATGCATCCAACGGCGCACTCGTTGCCAGTGACGACAACGGTGCCGGGGATGGACGCAACGCGGCAATTGCCTACACAGTTCCAGCGGGCGCCGACGGGAATTATTTCGTGCGGGTCTCGGTTGTGAGTGGCAGCGGCGACTATCTGGTTCGTGTCGCAGGGGCGACCAACGCCCCGGATGCTCCCTTAACGGTCAATTACGCCGTTCCTGGCGACGGTTCAGGAGTGACATCATTTCCCACGCAGATCCGACTCTCCTTTTCGTCGTCTTTGTTGCTGCCGGAGTTGTCGGCGTCAGATCTGACGGTGAATGGCCAGCCCGCTTCTTCTTTCACCATTTACTCAGGTCAAAACATTGGTTTCAACGTCGAGGCGCTTGCTGCGGGAGACGGAATTTACACCGTGGAATTGGCCGCCGGCGCGGTGCAGGACCTGCACGGACAATGGAATCAGGCGTTTACGATGTCGTTTGCGGTCGACAGTATCAGTCCCGTCGTCGTCGACAGTTCGATCAGCCCCAGTGACATCCTGGCCCCCGGCTCGCTGACCTACACGGCACACTTCAGCGAAGATCTCAATGAGTACGCGTTGGGGGCTGATGATGTTCGGCTCGTCGATCAATCAACGGGAACCCGCTATCAGCCGGATTCCTTCAACTACAGTACCTCCAGCGATGCGTTGACAGTGCATTTCAATGCCGTCCCCGAGGGTGTCTACACACTCACGCTGATCAGTTCGGACTACGGCTTCCGCGATGTGATCGGCAATCGGCTCAACGGTGCCCCGAGTTTTCCGCTACCCTCGGGAGACGGTGATTCGGCTGCCGATGATTTCCAAGTCCTCTTCGCGGTCGATATCGATACCAGAACTTATCCTACGCCACTCGTCCCTGTCGCGTCGCTTGGCTCGCTCATTTACGATCAGCAAGTCGACGGAGCATTCCATGCCGCCGGCGACCAGGACAGCTACACGCTCGACCTTGACGGCGGGCAAACCATCAGCGTGTTGCTCGATCCAAGCGATTCATCCGTCGTCACGAAACTCGAACTCTTCGGTCCTGGCGGGGCCTCGCTGGGGAGCGTCACGGGAGTCGCTGGCGCTGCGGTGATCCTGCAGACGTTACCGGTAACCGACGCGGGAACTTACCGGATCGAAGCGACTGGCATTGAAGGAGCGGGACGCTATCGGGTGCAGATCACGCTGAACGCGGCGATCGAGGAGGAAGCCTACACGGAGATCACGAACGACAGTCGAGCGACGGCGCAGGATCTGACGGGTAGCTTCATCGCACTGGCCGGCGGCGCGAGCCGCGGAGCAGTCTTCTCGACAGCCAAGGTGGAGGCAAAAACCAATGTTGCGCTGGGTCGCCCCGTCACACCGGTCGCCGGCACGGTTAATGGAGTGGGTCTCGACACCGTCGTGGACGGTACCTTGCTCGATCGTGGGACCTCTTGGCAGGATGGCACCGTCTGGTGGATCGGAACGGAATCGACACTCGAGATCGACCTGGGGGGGGCGTTCGTGATCGATGCCGCTCGGGTCCAGGCGGACTATAACGACTTTTACCTGCTGGAATACCTGGATAACTCAGATGGTCTTTGGAAGACGTTGTGGGATATCCCCGACTACGGTGAGAGCGGTACCTTTAGTGAGAGTAGCATCGGCGGCGTGATTGGCACCGGCGGCGTGATTACGCGGCC
>JBIKZJ010000465.1:0-4993 GCA_044354755.1 Schlesneria sp.
TGGGGCTGATGGATTATTACGAATTGAAGAATGTTCAGGCCGACACGCAGATGCGAACCACGATTGCGGGGACCAGTCTGGTGAAATGAAGATCGCCCTTGTGAGGTGAATGGCTCCCTTGTGAAGTGAATGGCTTTGGGGGGAAACGAGTGAAGTGCCGATCAACAATCTGTGAGTGAGGGCTGCATGCTTCCAAATCTTGTCGCTGCCGTCGATGTGGGTCAGATCATTGGATTAGTTGTTCTGGTGATCTCGGTGCTGAGTTGGTTCGTGAATGTGATCAAAGGGAACACTCCTGATGGCGTTCCGCGCGTGAAGCAGCAGGTTTCTGATCGCAGCGAGATTGATGAATTCTTGCAACAACTGCAGATCGGCAAGCCGGTTCCTCGACAGGATCAACAGCGACCTGCGGCGAAGGAAGAGATGGCGAATCGGAAGCCACCGATCGAGGTCAAGCGATCCTTGGAAAAGCGAGCAAAAAAGCCCCCGGCAATTTCGCGACAATCATCGATGCCTCAGGGGCTTCCTCGCGTCGCTGACATGCATTTGCCTGAATCCAAACTGGGAGATTCACTGCGGCGAAGCTCGTTTGGAAATCGTGTTGATGCTGTCGTCCAGCGAGACATCACTGACGCAGTACGGCAGAATATTCAAGTGGCCGTGCAACATGATCTGGGGAATCGAATCATGGCAGCAGCCCCCACTGCGGAGAAAAAGCCACATCCGCTGGTAAGTATCCTGCGGAATCCCGACGGTGTTCGCCAGGCGATCCTGCTGAATGAAGTTCTGCAACGTCCCCGGTCGGTCAGACGCTAAGCCCTCGTCTGGTGGTCTGTGTCTGAATCGTGTTGTCGAGAGTATGACTGGCATGCCTGACGTTGAGCCTTCGATTTTACTTTTTGCTGGACGATTCTCGGTCCGAGGGAGTTGTTCTTATTCCCTTCGGCTGGCAGAGCATTTGCCACAACAGGGGATGCGGAGGATCGTGGTCTGTCCCGATGCAAGTCAAATTGATCAGGAGCGGCGTCGGGAGTTGAATATTCGGGAATTCGCTCATTTGCAGCTCGCTGGTTGGGGGCGGGTCGTCATGCGAATGATGCTCAGGCAAATCAAATTGGATCCCCCCGACCTGATCCACATTCAGTCACGCAATGTCGCCCGGCAGGGGATGTGGCTGGCGCGTGAATTACGTTGCCCCGCGATTCTGACGGTGCATGATTATCTGCAAGGGAGCGAGCGATTTTCGGTGGATCGGCAGTGGTGCCAGCGGATTATTGCAATCAGCGATTCGGTCAAATCGGACTTATGTGAACGGACGGGTCTGCCGAGTGATTTCATTACCGTGATTCCCAGTGGCGTCGACACGGGGCATGAAATCAATGAGACCGGCGTGCTCGAACCGACTCGCGTCCCGGTGGTGGGTACTGCGGGTCCATTAGAAGCGGAGAAGGGATTCCCGTATTTTCTCGGTGCAGCGGCCCGAGTGCTTGCCACGGGTCGGGATGTGGAATTTGTGATCGCGGGGGCGGGCCCTGAGGAATCGAATTTGCGCAGATTAGCGGTCGCATTAAAGATCGATTCCCGAGTCACCTTTTTGCCGAGTCTCCTGGAATTTGGTGATGCGCTTGCGGCGATGGATATTTTTTGTCTTCCCTCGCTGCAACAAGGGATTGGGACCATTATGTTGGAAGCCATGGCGCGGGGGAAGCCGGTGATTGCGACACGCGTGGGGGGAATTTTTCAAGTGGTTCGCGATGAGGTGACCGGGTTGCTGGTTCCCCCCTCGGATAGTGAAGCCCTGGCAAACCGGATGCTTGGTCTGTTGAACGACCCCATCAAAGCCCGCGCGATGGGTCGCGCAGCACGAACACAGGTCCAGCGGGATTTCAGCGTCGAGTCGATGGTCTCAAAAACTACGGCGCTTTACCGGGAAGTTTTAGCCGAAAAAACTCCTCGCAAACGGCAGGCGATCTCCGCTGGTCTCTAGGCTGGAAAAGGCCTGAAGCTTATCTTGCGGCATGCAGTTGCTTGACGACTCCATCAAGAAATTCGGCCAGGCTTTCTGCCGCCAGCATCGCATTTTCTCGAAGTTGCCACATGTCCTTGTAGCTACCAGGGCGTTTCCAGAGGGCGCCAATGACGGCCCCCAGGCGGATGCTGCCGGTGGCTCCAATCAGGCTCAAGACCTCAGGCGCCAAATCCGCAGACAGATCATCACTGACCGATCTCATGGCCATAAAACGAACTTTACGCTCGCGGCAAAGTTGTGCTATCTCGAATGTTTCCATATCCACTGCGATGGCCCCGGACAATTTTGCGAGATTTTGCTTTTCGGCGACAGTGCGGACCATTTCATCGACGGTGAGCGTTCGGCCAACGTACCGGCCCTGTGCCGCATCGGACGTCATGCCGACATCTACGTTGAGACAATCACCAACGGAATTCACAATTTCGTCGGCAACAATCATCTGACCAATCTTCAGTTGGGGATCGAGTGCCCCGCAAAACCCGGTCGAGACGATCCAGCGTGGGGCGTGGGCATCTAGCAAGGCATTGGTTGCAGCTCGGGCTCGGGCTCGCCCCATTCCCGACTCAACGATCGCCACACGGATATTCTGATAAAAGCCTCCCCGAAACGTAAAGCGGCCTCCGGTATATGTTTTAACCTTGGAGCATCGGCCAAGAAAAGCACTCAGTTCCAGTGGCAAGGCACAGACTAGGCCGATGTCTGCGCGGGTCGATTGATCAGCGGAGGATGTATCCATAGGACTTGAGTCATTCAATTTTGGGTCTGGTTGATGAGGGAGTTTATTGCAAACGGCCGCCAACCGTGACAGGGGGAGGCGATCGGGTTGGCGTTTAATCGGTAAGGTTTAACTCATCGAACCAGTTACCGCCATCGATTTGTTCGGTGTCGAGGTGATCGAGTTCGGGCATCGTCGGCCAAAGAGGAATTTCATCAGCAGGTGCCAATCTCGGAATGTCGAACAAAGAACCATGAAAAGTTGGACTGTCGCTGTTGCCACCCTGGCATTCGCGTCACACCGACGACAGTTCCGCTTCTCTTTGATCAGGATCAGCCTTTTCCGTCTACAGAAAGGAAATCGATGCGAAAAATCATAACACTGGCTGTCGTTGCAACGATCTTCATGTCGAGTGTGGAAGCCAATGCAGCCGGACGACGAGTTCGACCGCAAGTCTCGAGCGGTCAAACTCCGTTCAGCCGTTTGATGGACTTAGAGCGACGCAAAAACGCGGCACTCAAGCGATTCTTTTTCGGTGGATGATTGTCTGATCGTGAGTTTCCATACACACGATGCGGTAATCGTTCTCAGAAAATTGAGAGTAGGTCGCTCGGTAGCGCGACTGGTGTCAATGCGGTCAATTCCTGGAGACCGAGGCTGACTCAAAAGAGTCTCTGGTGTCAGTTCCACGAAATCGGGTGAACAGAGCTTCAATCTGTTCAAGGATTAACGCAAGAATGCTGCGTGGCTTACCACGCGGCATTCTTGCATTAACACTGTTGCCGATTTCTCTGCTCGCGCGCCCCAGTCGCGGATTTTCCCAGTCGCGGATTTTCCCAGTCGCGGATTTTTGGAAAGCCTCGTGCGGCCAGTTTCCCTGGACTTCTCATCTTTTGCCCGCTAATCCATTGAGAACTCGTCGCTCTGGCTTGGCAACATCGTCCGGAGTGGGCACTCGCCGAGTTTGGATGGATCCGGGTTACCTCGCTGTTCATCGCGCGGCTCAACCGAAGCCTGTTTCCCTGGTCGAGTTTTTGTGGTGAAGGTCGTCTGATTTCGGACGGATGAAGTCCACGATCAGGTCTGCTCTCGCCAGCGAATTTCCTAAGATGGCCTGATTGTCACGACCGAAAAACCGGAAATGAGGCGAGCCTGTCGGCGTTCGCCCCCCCCTTCTCGAATTTGTTGAGAAAACCTCACTGTTTGCGTTGCGAAACAGGGGCGGGGAAACGCGGGAATCGCAGCGGTGTTGATGAGAATCTGAGGCGGGATTTAAAGAATCAACCAGAGGAGTAGGCCAATTCGGGGATGAAAGCGACTTCGATGGCCGAATTCGCGGATGAGTGGCATCCAAAAAAAGGTGGTGACTCGTTGAGAACGGGTCACCACCTTGTGAGATTTAAATTCAAGTCGGCGAACGAACGGGTCACGATTCTTTGACTGGTCTCGGATGCTCGATCGCCGTCTGTTCCTACCAAAGAATGGATCGAGGGGAGCATAAAGCTCCCCTCGACGGATACTCACGTTTCTGGCCAGATCACAGCCGGGGTGAACCGGAGTGATCTAGAGCAGAGTCATTCGACATCATCAATCAGTTGCAGCAGCTGGTTGCAGGAGCAGCACAGCTTGGGCCGTACGAAGCAACGGCAGGAGCTGCACAGGTTGGAGCAGCGTTGCCACAGCCGTTGTTTCCACCACCGCAGAAGCTAGGCTTGCAGAGGCGAATCTTTGGCAAGCAAAGCTTTGGCAGCTTGATACGTGGCATGCGTGGTCCGCAACCGTTGTTGCAGCCCGAGTGGCAGCTTGTCGCAACTGGAGCACAAGCCGAAGCGACTGGAGCACAGGTCGCAGCAGGAGCGGCACAGGAAGGACCGTAGTTAACGGCAGCAGGAGCACAGCTGGTTGCAGGAGCAGCAGCGGGAGCACAGGCAGCAGCAGGAGCTGCACAGGACGGAGCGGCAGCAACGCACGCAGCGGCCGGAGCGGCACAGCTTGGGCCTGAGTTACAGCTATTACAGCTGTTGTGGTGGTGGAACAGGCCGGCTTGGGCGCTGTTCAGACTGGCAAAGGCGGCAATCGCGGCGGAAATCCAAACAAACTTCATTGCATTCTCCAGGTACATCATGGGCCGAGGGAACGGTTGAACTGAGGTGACACCGTTCCAAACAACATGTTTGGTGGACTCCTCAGTTCGAGGGAGCGTATTCGCGTCACACCCTTTATTTCGTCGTAACAGCGTCGTTGATCAC
>JBIKZJ010000093.1:0-16626 GCA_044354755.1 Schlesneria sp.
TTCGCTAATGATCACTTCGCTAAAGCAAAGCCAACAAAAGAGAGCAGGATTTTGCTGTTTGAAAATTGAGATTCGATAACCTTGGTGACACAAATTCTACATCGAAAATTTGCTCGCCATGATTTTGCTGAAGGGAAAGTAACGTCTCTGACATTGATCGTCAATCATGTCATACGTAAAAAGGATGAAAATTTCCAAAACTTGAAATTTTTCTGCATTTCTCGCGAGAAAAACGCAAAACGGCTGACGGACACGCTGGAATCATCACCACAAAGCGATGATTGAGAAAACGTTGCAGTGATTGTCGGGAACGTATGGGTTCGACCCGCTGGGAATTTCCGTCGCATCAAACCAGGGCAATTTGATTCTGGTGATTTCGCAGAGGGATCGCCTCGAGTGACTCGATGGGGCCGCCCGGCAGGTGGTTTCCGACAAACGAGGGACAACTTTGGGTTCAACCCCAAACCCAGCGCGCGAGGTACAAATCCTTTACTGAGCCGCAATCAGGACGAACAGCAAACAGGACGGCTTCGTTCCCCTTGATGGCCATGACGATCGGACTGTTCGGTCTCGATTGGCTTCATGGTCCCCTGCGCACAGCAGCATCCAGGCAACTCCATGGACGACCTCAGTCGATTCGTGAATCACACCGTTTTCTGAATACGGGAAGATTGTAAACCACGAATCTCACGAATCTCACGAATAAGGAAAAAAAACTTGCAGATTCTGAGAATTGAGAACTGAGCCCTGAAAACTGAAAACTGAAAACTGAAAACTGAAAACTGAATTTTCACTACCGCGTACTTGGTTTGTCGTTGAACCTGTATTCTCTACGTCTTTGTACCTCCGTGGTGAATCCTCAGCTTCCTTTATTGCAAACCGATCCATCGCTGGCTGGGACTCGTGTAAACCACGGCGTGAAAACCACGGCGTTCAAATCACGGCCGCTCGTTTTTGGAAATGTGTTCGCTCGAGTGATAATCCCGATACCAATTCACGAAACGTGCGATTCCTGTTTCGATTGGTGTGCTGGGCTGGAATCCGACGTCCCGGATCAGGTCGTCGACATCGGCAAATGTGGCAGGGACATCGCCGGGTTGCATGGGGAGAAATCGCTTGTTTGCCGTGACTCCCAACGCTTTTTCCAGCGTTTCAATCAGGTACATCAGCTCGACCGGCGAGTTATTCCCGATATTGTAAATCCGATACGGGGCACGACTGGTCGCCGGATCGGGGTGCCGACCAGACCAGTCGGGGTTCCCGGTGGGGATCTGGTCCGAGACTCGGACAACTCCCTGCACAATATCATCGATGTAGGTGAAGTCGCGACGCATCCGGCCATGATTGAAAACCTCGATCGGCTCGCCAGCGAGAATGGCTTTCGTGAATAACCACAGGGCCATATCGGGTCGCCCCCAGGGACCATACACCGTGAAGAACCGCAGTCCGGTTGTCGGCAACTGAAAGAGATGGCTGTAGGTATGCGCCATCAATTCGTTGGCCTTTTTGGTCGCGGCATACAGACTGAGTGGATGATCGACATTGTGGTGAATCGAAAAGGGCATCTCGGTATTGGCACCATAAACCGAACTCGATGAAGCATAGGTCAGGTGTTTAACCTGGTGGTGCCGACAGGCCTCCAGGATATTCACGAATCCGACCAGATTGCTTTCGACGTAGGCCTCTGGATTGGTGAGCGAATAACGGACCCCCGCTTGTGCCGCCAGATTGATCACCACGTCGAATTTTTCTCGTCGGAATAACTCGGTCAATCGCGGCTTATCGGCGAGATCTCCTGGTTCAAACTGGAACCCCGGCTGGCCGACGAGTCGTTTCAGGCGATTCTGTTTTAACGACACCTGATAGTAAGCATTGACGTTATCAAAACCGACAACCTGATCGCCGCGTCCCAACAGTTCCAGGCTGACATGCATGCCGATGAATCCAGCGGCACCAGTGACGAGATATTTCATGGGAGGCGACTTTCTGAATCGAGATGATTCGCCATGGATTCAAGCAAACCGTTCAGCAGGAAACAGGAGGGCAACGGGATGACAGCTGAGAGAATCATCGACGAATTGATTCCGTTGCGAAAGTCTCAGTGCATGACGATCCGCGTTTGTCTGTTCATCAATTGTGTGACAACCTGGCGCCAGGGTTCGATTCGCTCGATCGCTTTGGTAGGATTCACTGTTATTATCGTGGTGGGCTGGTTCCGTCATGGACGCGTCTGTCGGACGGCAGCGGTACGGAGACGGCAGTACGGAGACGGCGGTACTGACAAGGCGTTAGGGAAAAATACTTGTGGAAACCCATTCAGCGACCCCCCATTCAGCGACCACCGTGTCAGCGACCACCGTGTCAGCGAGCCCTGCGGTGCAAAAAAACAGGGACCTGCGTGGGAAAAGCCAATCGGCACTGATCTGGTTCGAGTTTCGCAAACGACGAATGGCGGTCGCCGCAGCAGGCTTGATCCTGTGTCTGGTCACTACCAGCATTTTTGCTCCACTGCTCGCGAATGGTCGGCCGATTTATTACGAAGGCTTCAATCGGTTTGAATACCAGGAAGCGGCTCGTACCTTACGAGGTGCGTTAACGCAATTGATTGACGCTCGAACTGCGGCAAAACCGGGGGCCAACATTGAGCCCTTTTTCAAGACAATTGCACTGCAAATCCGTCTGATGGCAAATGCACTCGCTCCGGAAAAAGGGGCCGAGTTGCGAACGCTTGGCGAGCAGATGCAGGGAGCGGGACGATCCGTTGATCGCACCGCTGCGGTCGAGGAACTCAAGCGTCTGCAACGGGAGGTCCGTTCCCATTTCGACGTGAAAGAGATGACGCTGGTTTCGCGGCCCAACTGGCCGGTGATCGCGTCGCTGAGTGGTACCGAGGTCGGCTTTATCGCCGCGAATCTGCTACTGCTGCTTTGGCCCTGCTGGAATTGGCTGCTGCGCAGAACCATGACCGGTCAACGTGATCGCTGGCACCGATGGGGCACGATTAGTCTCTTCTGCGGAATTCCGCTTTTGATCAGCAGCCTGTGGTGTTGGGTCATCCCCGTCCGAGTTGATCGCACGGATTATAAGGCGGGCGTGCTGGCCGCCGAAGCAGACTCGGCCAAAGCCCCTGTGGTCTTTGAAACCGTCCTGTTTCCTCCGATTGCCTATGGTTTGGACGAGTACGATCTTGCCGGCAAGTCAGCAGCCCCCGCCTGGTATCCAGTCTCGTGGTGCCCTGCAGGAAAGGATGCTGCCTCGGTCAAGTTGACATCCCGCTGGAGCGGCCCGCATTGGCTGGGAACCGATGAGTCTGGCCGCGACGTGCTTTGTCGGATGATCTGGGGTGGACGAGTCAGTTTGTCGGTGGGGCTGGTGGCGGTCGCGATTTATGTGGCCATCGGCATTTTTGTCGGAGCCATCGCGGGTTATTTTCGCGGCTGGTGCGATCTGGTGATTTCCCGTTTGATTGAAGTCATGATCTGCTTCCCGACCTTCTTCCTGATTCTCACGATTGTCGCGCTGGTCGGGCAAAGTGTACGAAATATCATGATTATTATCGGGCTGACGGGATGGACGGGGATTGCCCGACTGGTGCGAGGAGAATTTTTGCGTCTGGTTGACCAGGAATTCGTCTTGGCGAGCCGCGCCTTGGGATATTCACCACTCCGCATCATCTTCCGCCATGTTCTGCCGAATGCGATGGCCCCTGTACTGGTTTCGGCGACATTTGGGATCGCCGGGGCAATTCTCACCGAAAGTGCACTCTCGTTTCTGGGGCTGGGAATTTCGAAACCGACACCCTCGTGGGGAGGGCTGCTTGCCGATGGACGAGATGCGTTACAGCATGCACCGTGGCTGATTCACTTTCCTGGTTTGGCGATCTTTCTGACCATTACTGCTTACAACTTGATGGGCGAAGCGCTCCGCGACGCATCCGATCCCCGGCTACGCGGCTCGCGATAATGTTCCAATCGGGATCGCAATAACCAACTGTCAGCGAGGTGGATGCCGGGTGTGCCAATCGGTTTGTTGCTGATACGCCTTGGCGATCGACAAAATTTGATTTTCGTCAAATGCGCGACCGGTGAATTCGATCCCCGTCGGTAAGCCGCGAGGCCCGAACCCATTGGGAACGGTGATGCCGGGAAGCCCAGCGACATTCGCCGCACCGCTGAGTTCGGAACAGACAAACCCCTGTGCCCAGGTGGAAAACGGCCGTTCGATCGATCCGGATTCCGTATTCAAGGTGGGGGTCACGATCGCATCGAATGGGGCGAGTGTTGCATCGATGTCGCGCTGAATCTTGCCCCGAATCCGCAGTGCATGAATGTAGTCCTTGGCGGGAATCATTAAATTGGAAAATCCGCCCCAGCGATCTTCAGGGGCGGTCAGTTTCCAGACTGCGTCGCTCGTGAGGAACTGATCGAACGCTGCGGCCATCTCGCAGGAAACGATGGTGGAACCCACCAGGAAGTAAGGGAGGTCCGGCAATCGGATCGTTTCGATCGAACCCAGTGTTCGCAAGACCTCTAAAGAACGCTCGTAATTTGCCAGAACTTCTGGTTGGAGTTGACCACGATTGAAGTCGAGAACCGCAAAACGGTAGCGGTGCTGAGCAGGTCGCAGTGCAAAGGACCATGGTTCTGGCAGCGAGGTTGAGTCGGCGGGATCCGAGCCCGCGATGGCGTTGAGCACCCACCCGCAATCCTCTGCGGTACGACAGATCGGACCGATTTTATCCATGGTCCAGCTGAGAGCCATGGCGCCGTGTCGACTGACCCGGCCATAGGTTGGTCTTAAGCCCGAGACTCCACAATAACACGACGGTGTCACGATTGAGCCCATGGTTTCGGAGCCAATCGCGAACGGGACTAAGCCAGCACCGACTGCTGCGGCGGAACCGGACGAGGATCCCCCGGACCAGCAGGTTTTATCCCAGGGATTCAAGCCGGGACCTGTGAAACTGGCGTTGGCCTGCCGATATCCAAATCCTCCCGCCAATTCGACCATCGCGAGCTTCGCGCAGAGAACGGCCCCTGCGTCCCGCAAGCGAACGATGACCGTTGCGTCCTCGTCAATGATCCGCGTTTCAAAGGGAGTCGCCCCCCAAGTGGTGGGGATTCCCTTCGTGGACAAAAGATCTTTGACTCCGAAGGGGATTCCGTGGAGCGGGCCACGATCGTGACCGACTCGCAATTCCTGATCCGCCTGATCCGCTTGCTTGAGCGCGGTTTCGGACGTTGTGCAAACGACGGCGTGGTATTCGGGGCCTAAACGATTCAGTCTTTCGAGAAAGAACTCAGCGAGTTGGACGGCGGTCACCTCCCGCAGACGAAGCCGCCGCCCAAGGTCGGTAATCGAAGCAAAAGGGAGTGACTCGGTTGGCATCTTCATTCCTTGGCCGTTGAGGTCTCATTTTTTGATTTGTTCGGTGCCTGTTTTGCGAGTCATCCAGTATACGGTTTGAAAATCGATTCAGGCAGACAGCTTGGGTTTGACTCAATCCCCGATCGAGTGTTTTTGTTGTGATCGGAATCCGGTTGTTTTCGGTCCGTTGGTAGGGTGGTCGCTGCATCCTCGTCTGGCCGGGAAATGTTCGTGGTTTGGGTGATTACTGAGAAATTGTTAAGGAGGAAGAGAAATGTCGTTATTGAGCCTGCACAACATCGCGTTGATAGCGGCCGTAGGTGCGTTGGTCATTGGAATCCTGTCTCTGATGATTCCTTTTTGGTCGCACTGCCGGGACGCGGTTTTTTTTCTGCGTTCCTCGGCGAGTCGGCAGTACAAGAACCTGCAAATTCCGCTGCCGGATGATGAGTTTTTCAAACGGGTTTATTGGTCGATTGCCCACGCCGCTCTGCAGGATACCTGGTTTCGGCGGGGGTTTTCTGTCGTGGGCAAGCAGTCATTGCTTTCTATTGATCGGGCAACCGTTGGCAAGTTTTTCCGGCGCAGTCAGCGCCGGATTGTGCGAGCGATTGAGTCAGACGTGATCGTGAATTCGATGATGCGCGACAAATCCGGGGCATGGCAGCATTACAAAATGCCACTGTTGTTGGTGTTCGCTTCGTTGATGATGATCGCAATTTCCCTGACATCGCAAATCCTGGTGGCGGGGCCATGAGTGTGGGGAGGGGATGTGAGTGGCCACAATTTGTGAACACCCGCTTCGCGAATCCTGTTATTTGTCTGGTTGAAAAACAGCATCCGGTCTTGACCAAAAGGAAATTATCTGCGAACGATGCGCTCGATGGAAGTGGATGGAAATCGATCTGAAGAATAATCGAGCGGGATCATGCATATCTTTTTTTCTGTTGGTGAGCCGAGTGGCGATCATCATGCGGCGCATCTCATCCAAGAGTTGACTCGTCGACGACCGGGTCTGAGAATTTCTGGCTTTGGTGGCCCCGCCATGGAAGCGCGGGGCTGTCACTTGTTGTTTCCATTGACCTCGATGGCGGTCATGGGAATTGTGGCGGTGTTGCCGTTGATTTGGAAATTCTACAAGCTGGTCAAACAGGCGGAAGAGTACTTTGCGCGGCATAAACCCGATGTCGTGGTGCTGGTCGATTTTCCTGGATTTAACTGGTGGATCGCCCGGAAAGCCAAGGCGGCGGGGATTCCGGTCATTTATTACATGCCACCACAGCTGTGGGCGTGGGGTTCCTGGCGGATTCGCCGCGTGCGGAAGTCGGTTGATCTGGTTTTATCGGGACTCACGTTTGAAACCGATTGGTATGCCGAGCGGGGTATCCCGGTGATGTATGTGGGTCACCCCTTTTTCGATGAAGTGGCGGATCATTCACTGGATGAAGGCTTCTGCCGGGAATGGGGCCCGGATCATAGTACAACTGTGGCCATTCTTCCCGGCTCACGCAAGCAGGAAGTGCTGCGTTGCTGGCCGCTACTGTTGAAGATTATCCAGCAGCTGCATGCGAAATTTCCCCACGTCAACTTCCTCGTGGCGAATTACAAGGAAACACAGCGTCAATTTTGCCAAAGCGAATACGAGAAACTTGATCAGCCCCTGCCGGTGACGTTCTTTGTGGGAAAAACGCCGGAAATCATCGAGATTGCAGACTGTTCGGTGATGGTCTCGGGCTCGGTCAGTTTGGAAATGCTTGCCCGAAGAACGCCGTTCGTGGCGCTTTACCGATCCAGCTGGTTGACTTATTTCATCGGGCGCATGGTGATCACCTGCAAATACTGGTCTTTGCCAAATCTGATTGCCGACCGTCAAATTATGCCCGAGTGCTTCAGTGTGGGGAATCCCCAGCCAGTCATTGACAGGGTCACGTTTGAGATGAGCCAATGGCTGCAGGATCCCGCAAGTCTTGCTGCAGCAACCCGCGAACTCGACGAATTGCGCGAGCGGATTCACTGTACCGGAGCAACGCGTCGTACCGCCGACGTGATTATTGGATGGCTGGAAAAGCCGTTGGATTCCACGTCACCTGCGATCGCCGCCTGAGGACGATCGCGGGTGTCGAAAGATTCTCGGATAAGTTACCCGAGTTCTGTCCCTTTTTCCGTCAGTTGCTCGATCGCTTTCAGCAGTCGCTTCCGGACTTTTTCGGAAAGCTCGGCAAATTCCGCGCAAAATTCCGGAGTCACCAGGCTGGCACAGCGTTCGATCGTGGTCGTCAAGCGTTTGGCAATCTGCTCACCGCTCAGAATCGGCCGATTGCTGGATTCCTGCGAAGGAACGGATGTGGCATTGGCGTTGAAGGGAGCATAGTCGCCCGTTTCGCCCGCGAGACGATTTGTGGAAGCAAAGTTCGGTGCGACTTCTTCGTCATGATCCTGTTTCCCTTGATTCGCAGAGACAGAAAAAGACGATTCGTGGTCAAACGGAGCGGCTTCGCGAGCGAGTGAGGGTTCGGTGGGAAGACCATCGAGGGCTTCATCCATTGGGGATGCGTTCAGGTCTTCGCCACGCTGTGCGCGTCGCCAAGCCTTCATCTCTGCGACACCGGCATGGACATCATCGGCCCATTGCAGACATTCCGAGGCATCATCCCAGTTGATGGCCGCATAGAAATGGGACCATTTCAACGTCGAGTAGCTTCCATAAACATCCGCAAAGGTTTCCCAGACGCGACGACGCTGGTAAACCTGGTCAGGACTGAGGGTGACCAGCGCGGCGAAATCCGCATCAGTCCTTCCTCGTGCAAATCGTTTTGTCCACAACGCGGCACATTCACCGACTTCCCAATTACATTGGCTGACCGCAATTTGAGCCCGCGCGATCAGCGAGGCTTCGGTTTCTTCGCGCACGAGTTCCGCTGGACCGGAATTCGACATAAGCAGCTTCCCATGGTTTAACAGGTGCCGTGATGATCCGTGGATGTTCGACCAAGTCGAACGCTGGCGAATGACGCTCGCCACTGAATAACTGACCCCTCCCTGCGTCGTCAGATCCTATCGCTCGGCATTTTGTCTTGCCACTGATCACGTCGAGAATCGTAAAGACTACTTGAGTTTCCGATTGCTGGACAAATCGGATTCATTCGGGGATGCTCGTCCCTCAGGGATACACGTACCAAGAGTGTCCGTAACAAGTATACCCGTAGATTGTCTCTTTTTGACCCGACCGCTTCATCCACCAGGCTTTGTAGCTCATACAAATTCGCAATCCGCTGATGTCCAGAACATCAACGCTGAAAACCGCTTGCATGATTCGAAGAAGGATCCGACGGAATGACGTGGCTGACAACACTGCAGGATCAATTACCGCTGCTGTTGGTGTTATCGCCTTTGATTGGTTTTTTGGTGACTTGGGGGGCAAATCGCTTCGAGCCCGGCTTGGTCCGCCCGTTGGCCATTTCCAATCTGGCCTGCACACTGGTGATTCTGGGGGGGATGGAATGGCAACTCGAGGCGGATCTTGCTGCGAATACCATGGCGATTCGCCAGGCGAAACAGGAATCGTCTGCGACCAGTCAGGATTTTGATCCGACTGCCGAGGTGTACCGAAAATTGGCGCGGCAGCGGACGGCAAGACTGACGCATCACGGATTCGCCATGGATGGGTTCAATCTGTTTGCGGTTTTGACGCTCGTACTGATTACGCATGGTGTGATCTGGCAAACCGATGCGTCGCAGGTTGGCGAACGCCAGTGGATCCCGATGCTGATGTTGTTTGAATCGACCGCATCAGGTCTGCTGCTTGCGCATGATGTACGGGTCTTCCTATTCTTGCTGAGCGTCAGCGTGATTCTGATGAGTCTGCTGATTGGTCGGTGTGGCGGGGCCATGCGTCGTCAGCACGCTGCTCGGTTCTTGCTGGCTCAATTCTGTGGCGGCGGATTGATTGCCATGGGACTGGCGATGCTGGTGGTTGCCGTCCCCTGGATGCAAATTCCGGATTCGACCACGCTTCCGGCCGTTTCGTATGATCTGGCGAGTCTCGTTCAAGAGATTCAGAAATGGGGACCTCGGAACGAATTGTCCTATCAGTATCAAAGTGAAGTCTTTCCGTGGTTGATGTTGCTGATGTCGGCAGGGTTTGCGATTCAGTCGGGGCTTTTCCCTTTTCATGCATGGCAGGTCCGTTTGTTGAGTGATCTGCCACCGTTGATTGCGATCCTGTTTCTGGTCGGTTCGTCCACTGCTTGCTCGGTGGGATGGTTCCGATTCGTGTTACCACTCGCCCCCGAAATGCTAGCCCCCTTCGATCGCTGGTTGCTGATTCCTGCGTTCTTGGGTGCAATTTGGGGGGCCTTACGGGGGATGGCTTTGGGTGGGGACGACCGCCAGTGGCGAGAGCGCGCCGCTTTTGTTTTGATGAGTCTCAAAGGAATTTCGTTGATGGGTGCCTACACGTTCACTCGTGCAGGGATGATGGGGAGCTGGCTGATGCAACAGCAGGTGGCGATTTATGCGGTGGTCCTGTTCATCGTCATCGGTTCGTCGCGTCTGCAATTTCAGGAAGCCAGCCAAGCAATCACCGTTCGCCAGCCGCGGCTTGGTCGCACAGGGTGGTTGCTGTTTGGTTTGGCATTGTTCGGTCTGTTCGGGAGCGGATTTCTGCAGGTCTCGGAGCTATTTTTTCAAAGCCTGTCGCTGACAGCAGCCGTGTTCCTCATCGGCCTTTCGCTCATCGCAATCGGGATTCGACCTCAGTTTGAACAGCTCTCTGGAAGGGGGCCTGTGAGTCTGGAGCCTGCTGCGAAATCGCCCCTTTCGGGGCTATTGATCCTGGGGTTTATTGTGGCCATCGTTGTCAGCCTCTTTCCCGCTTGGCTCATCCACCAAAGCGATCCCGAGTTTGCGCGGGTTTTTCGTCGATTTGAATCAACTGCCATGGCAGATTCTGCCGAATCTGATTCTGGAGAGCGTTAATTCGCTCCGTCAACCCGTCAAAATGTCATGAATTCGGGTTAGCTTGGCGGATTTTTCCGGCTATGACTTCTGCGTTGGTGCGAGGCGTGTTGAGGGAACGACGGGCTGTCATCGTTCTTCGAGCATTTCTGTTGCGGACGTGGAATTTTGTTTGGTCATTTGGACTGTCGAGAATTTTGGGACCGCTAAATTTTTGACTTTCGAGAACATGAGGAGCATCGATCTTGAACCGGACTTTTTTTTATTATTTGACGCTGGCCGGTCTGGCAAGCGCGATTCCCACGGTGACACAGGCTCAATGTCGTAATTGTGCCCCGGTTGCAAACTTTGCCCCGGTTGCAAACTTTGCTCCCGTCGCAAACTGTGCGATCTCACAAACCAGACCCGTCGTGACGACTCAACTTCGGCCACAACAGGTCACCACCTATCGTGATGTGACGGAAACTCATTTGCAGCGGCAGCAGGTTGTCGAGAATGTGCCGGTGACCACCTGTAAAAATGTCACGGTCGACGAAGGTGGCTACCAGATGGTCTGGGTCCCTAAGCCGGTCACCAAGCAGGTGGCACAAACCACAGTCCGTCAGCAGGTCAAAACCGTCGAAGTTCCCGTTCAGGTGACGCGCCGGGTTCCGCAGTTGACGACTCAGATGGTTCCTGTCCAGTCGGTTCAGTATGTGACGCAGCAAGTCCCCGTGCAGACGATGACAATGGCACGTCCTGCCTGCGATGCCTGCGGTAACCATCAGGCATTTGGCCTGCCGCTCTTGGCACCGCAGATCGGGGGCTATGCACCGATGTATCAGCCGGCACCGTATGCCTCGGCCATGGTTCCACAGTATACCGCGATCAACAGCATCGCACCGCAAACGGTGCAGGTCCCTGTCCCGGCCTATGAACCGGCGCCATCAGCAGTGGTTCCAAGGAGTGCTGCTTCCGACGTTTCTGAAACCGTTCCCGCTCGTGAAGTTCCGCTTCCCAAAGATGAAGTGACCGCTCCTGCCCCGGTTCGTAAGACCTCGATGTTTACGGGGGTCCCTTCTGCGGCAGCAGTCTGGCAATCCCGCAATTCGATGATGCGGTAGGTTTCTGACTCGGTAGCCATGGCTGGCCGGATTCCCGTCCCGCCGTGGCAGCCGGATGCTTGTGGCGAGGGTCTCTGGTGAGCCGCTTTGCCAACCGGTACCACTCCGTTTTTCCGGCAGCCGTGGTGTGGTTGTCGTGATTGATCAGGTGGATCGGATTTTTTCGCTGCCGCTGGTTGCCATGGATTCGGCGAGTCTGCGGAGTCCCTCGGCCACTGAGACCTGGGGGAAGTAACCGAGGTCGCGTCGAGCCGCATCGAGTCGAAACCAGTGGCTGGTGGAGAGTTGTAAGGCGACAAAACGGGTCATTCGAGGCTCGTCCTGACGACCGATCAGGCTCCAGATCCGTTCGAGGAATCCCCCTGCCAGATAGGCGGTTTGTGCCGAGATTTGCCGCTGGACCGGGGGAAGTCCATCGCAGGCCAGCAGGCGGTTAATCAGTTCCCACAGCGGCAAGGGTTCGTCGTTGGAAATGAAATAGGCCCGTCCAGACGCAGCCGAACCCACCTCGAGTCGGTCTGCTGCCAGCAGATGTGCATCGGCGGCATTATCGATATAGGTCGCATCAACGAGGTTCTTTCCGGCACCCACTTGTCGCAATTGCCCGGCCTGCGCACGCTGGATCAAACGAGGAATCAGGTGATTGTCACCGGGGCCCCAGATCAGGTGGGGTCGTAACGAAACGGTCGCCAACTGTGCTGAATTCGCCCGCATCACCTGTTGTTCTGCCATCGCCTTGGTCCTTGGATAGTGCGTCAGGTATTTCGAGGGATACGGCGTCGACTCGTCAATTCCCGCTTCATCTTTCCCCGCAAAGACCACACTCGGCGAACTGGTATAGACCAACCTGCGGACCCCTTGCGAGCGGCAAGCGGTGATCACATTTTCTGTTCCGGTCACGTTGGCGCGACGGTAATCCTCGTACCGACCCCAGACACCCGCCTTCGCAGCGACGTGAAATACCAACTCGCAGCGGGCAACGGCCTGCTCGACGACGGCGAGATCACCGATATCACCACGAAAACATTTTACTCCCAGTTGGGATAATTCGGGCGAGTCACTTCGTTGCAGGCTCTGTACGACATCACCGCGAGCGATCAAGCGGCGCACGATTGCCTGACCCAGAAAGCCACCTCCACCTGTCACCAGCACTTGCATGAAATCCAAATCCTTTCGTGGTTCTGGTCCTGAATATCCGCCGCCAACGCCGTATTTCCCGCAGTTTTTCGGAAATCTATTCATCGTTTCTGCGAGGAATTATCCCTCATCTTTCCTGCGGAAACTGGGTATGGGAAGACCGCCACGAGCTCTTGTCGGCGCCTCGGGCCCTTTCAATCTATCTCGGCAGAACCGAGAAGACGATCGTGAAGAGCAGGATCAGGATCAGAATCACCATCCAACCTGGTCGTGGTTTTACAGGACGGTCTTCGGTCGTGATCCAACGCCGACAGGAGGGACAATAATCGGCCACCTCCAGCATCGTCTCGCCACAATGCGGGCAGGGGACATATCCCTCGTCGTCGTCGTCGTTGGCTATGTCGTCGTAATCGTCGTCGTTCCCCGGCCAGTCGTCATCGTCTTCGTTGTGGGATTTTCGCACCAGATGCTCACTTTTCTCGCTGGAATGCTCGACCAAGCTCTTGTTTTCGAGAACGGGTTTTCCTCGTTCCGAGTCTCGCATTAGCCCGGATCACTTACGTGAACTCGATTGCAGGACTTTAAGATGCAGCCGATACAATCGTTTTTTCTTCCACGATCGTTTGTCTCACAAGCATAACTGTTCGTCAATCGGCAAAGTTTGCCAGCCGGAGTGGGCGATAACCCATAGGGAGTACCAATCCCGGCGGAACGGGAGTACTTGACGAGACAGGAACACTGCCTCGTCCCGGAATAGCTTGTGCACAATCATTTTTCCGTGAGAGACGGAATTGAGGAGAAGAGTTGATGTTTACGACAGACCAATCGAGAACACGCACCATAGAAAATCAGCTGGCCGAACAGCTCAAGCAAACTTGGATGATGCTGTTTCTCGGCGTGACAACCGGCTTTGTGGGGATGCATTTTCTCGTAGCGCGTCCCGCTGCGAATGAGCTGGCAAAAGTGAAGGCCAGCTTGGGGACGGTCGAGATCCGAATGCAAGAGCTCTCGGGAGCCACAGAAAACGTTTGGGAAACCAATAGTCTGCTGGCCAGCTTGCGGGCACAGCAGGGGCAAGTCGCCGATGCGCGGGTTGCGTTGCAGTCGATCCGCGCATTACGCAGTGATCTGGTTGAAGTTGCCTCAAGTCATGACCAAGTGACCAAAGCCCTGGTCAGCGTGGACCAACTGCAATCCCGCATGATTGACCAGCAGACGAAAACCGACAACGCGGGCCGAATTTTTCAGTTGATGCAGTCGTTGGAAAACGAGATCATCGACCAGCAAGAATCACACAGCACCGCGATCACATCGCTGGATCATCTGATTGCACTCAAAGACGTTGCCGGTGCACAGCTGCAAGAGATCGATCAAGCCGAAACTTCGCTCAAGCTGCTCGTCCAACTCAGCAGTGTGCTGCAGCAACAACTCGAGACCATTGAATCGGCACGAACTAGTCTGAGCGGCCTGACCACGCTCCAGTCGGGTCTCAATTCGGCTGCTGCGAAGATGGAAGTGGCTCAGTCGGTTTCTGATCAACTTGTCCAGTTGCAGAAGCGTCTGGCCGACGGTAGCCAGCAGGCGGAAGTTGCGACCGAACGTGCCGAACGGCTGATTGGTCTGAACGGAAAACTGACCGCCAGCGAATTGAATCTCGCTGTGTCGGAACAAGGCCTGGACCGATTGCTGACGATTCAAG
Organism: Schlesneria sp.; assembly: GCA_044354755.1. GTDB lineage: Bacteria > Planctomycetota > Planctomycetia > Planctomycetales > Planctomycetaceae > Schlesneria. The sequence goes on from JBIKZJ010000093.1 coordinate 14,263, forward strand.
ACAAGCTCGGAAGTGACTCGCTGACGATCGCCTCGTCCGAGAAAAACCTGGACGGATTGCTGACGATTCAGGAGAAGCTGGTCAACGAGCAACTGAACGTGGCGACTTCAGATCAAAACCTTTCGGGGATGCTCAAGATTCAGAGCAAGCTGCTTGACGAACAATTGAATGTCACGGCCTCCGAGAAAAACCTGGATGGGCTGCTCACGATTCAGGGCAAGCTCGTCAATGAAGCAACGAATGTCGCATCTTCTGACAAGAATCTGGATGGATTGCTGAAGATTCAAGACAAGCTGACGGACAAGCAATCGACCATCCTGTCATCGTCCGAGAATCTGGATGGACTGCTCACGATTCAGAATACGCTGGTGGCTCAGACTCGCGGTGTCGCCGAAGCGATTCAGACACTGGAAGTGCTCAGCGGCTTCCGGGACGAGTTAGGTGCCCAGATTCAGTCACTCGCCGGTTTGCGTCATGATTTGGTGGAACTGAGTCTGATGGAAACCTCGGTGGCCAAGGTGGCTCGCATGATGAAGCCCTTAATGGAAATGGGAAATCTTCGCCGGCTGAGCAACGACGAACTCCGTCATGTTGCCCGCAGCATCCTCGAAGGCCGAACGACGACGCGTGTTTCGAACAATGATGTCAGTAGCCGTCCAACGGCAATCAGTGGTCTCGGCGTGGATGCCTCACCAGAAGAATATGGTGATGTTCCCCAGCCAATCCAAGAATAAACCAGAGTCATCCGTGAAATGACGTCACCGCGACCCGGGCTGCGTTTGGAACGCTCCCGGGTCGTGTCATTGGTGGAGGAATCTTCGGTTTGCAGTTCCCAAAACTTTGGTTTTCCGAAGAGGAAGTTTATTGAATTACGATGTACAATCATCATCAGCAGAACACTTCTCTTTTCGTGGTTTGCGCAGCAGAGATCATCGGAGCTGGTGAATGCCTACTACGAACCGAGATGACGACTTCGAATCGATACCTATCGTACCGTGCGTTACTCGACGAGGCAGACTACAGCCACCGGCCGGCAGAATTTGACGCGCTGATTCGAACGCTGAGCAGTGAACTGCGCCTGATTACACCGACTAATCCAGACGGGGATGATGAAGAAATCACACAACAGACAGATCCCCAGCAGAAATATTATCAGTTAACGCACGACGATCTGGTCCAGTCATTGCGGGAATGGTTAGGCCGCAAGCAGCGTGAAACCCGTCGTGGTCGGTCGGAACTTTGTCTCGAAGAACGAGCTGCAATCTGGCAGCATCGACCCGAATCCCGGCAATTGCCCTCGCTGAACGAAACTCTGTTGGCTTGGTGGCATGTTCCGAAAAAACACCAAACCCTAATCCAACAAAAGATGATGCAGACGGCGGCGAGAACTTATACAATTCGCTGGGGGACATCACTTGGCTTGATATTGCTGATAGGGACTTCGGCCTACAACGAATGGGGTGATCAAGCCAAAGCCCGTGCGGAAAAAAACGCATTCGCCATAAAATGCGTAGAAAACGCGCAAGGACCAGGCGTGGATTCTGAGTTGGATAAGATTTCAGGATCTGAATACGATCCAGTGCAGATTGTTCCCCGGTTGAAAACACGATTTTATGATGCCTCATTGCCAGAGAGGCAAAGTCTGGCCTACGCACTGGCAAAATTCGGTCACGGCGATGTCTCCTCTATTTGCTCCACCATCATCTATTCAGACTCAAAGGAAGTCGACAATCTCGTCACCGCGCTCGCGTATCAAGGACCCGCATCACTGGCGGAATTGAGAATACGCTCAGATCAGGCAATCGCCAGCGGCGATTGGAACCATAAAGCGCGGTTGGCGATCATCCGCTTAGCTTTGGGAGAAGCGACCACCGCTCCGAAGATGTGCCAGATCGCAAACTGCCTTGATCCCATGCAAAGAACAATATTCACCGACACGATCACAAATTGGCAACCGAATCTCACGACTTTATTGAAACCATGGAAAACGACAACCGTCGCGGATCTCCGCTCGGCACTCGCCTGTGGTCTCGGAGGAATTTCCCGCGAACAACTCGGAGAAGAGGAATTTGCCGATGCCGTGCATGTTCTGAAAGACTGGTTCGAAACCGCAGGGGATGGAGTGACGCATCGTTCCGCCGGGTTTGCGTTACGAAAATGGGGCGTCAATGAACCGTTCTTGAAGTCAGACTCGCAGCCGAAAGCCAGTCAGGAATGGTTTGTCAACACACAAAAGTTGACCATGATTCAAATCAAACCGGGGACGATGGTTCGAGTGACTCAAAACGATCAGACTCCATCGCAGTCAAAAAACGTGACACTGGAACATGGCTATTTTCTCAGCGACCGTGAGATCACATTCGG
>JBIKZJ010000094.1:0-16625 GCA_044354755.1 Schlesneria sp.
TTCGAGCAGCGTACAATTTAATCAAACTCAAATCTCCGGGTTTGACCCGACTGAATTCCAGATGATCAAAGGCTCTTAAAATTGTCTCTTTCACTGCCGTATCCGGTTCGCGATCAAGATGCTGTATTAGCATCCTCACATCTCCCCCCATCGGAAAGAGATTTTCAATGATTGCTCTCCGCTGTAAAATGTTCGATCTTCGGTGTAAAGGGTCTTTATTTTCTTTCAAGTAATGCCAAGTTTTCTCGGGATTCTTTTTCATGACGATCATGGCAACCGCAGCATACGCTTTTCTTAATGCGATTTTGTCCTGTTCCGCTTCGGACGCCTGCGGTGGATACTCTTCCTGAAGCACTTTCTGAAAAGGCTGGTACCCCTCATTAGAAACTCGTTCCACCTGATCATATATTTTTATTAATGATTTTTTAGTTTTCACATCAGGCTTGGATTCATCTGTCGCGATCAGCCTCTCTTCTATTGCCGGCAGCAGTCTTTCCCACAAGACACTTAATGGCGCAACCCAACTGTCAAGACCATATTCTTCTTGATCCAGAAGCATCGTGATGAGATCTTCCCTGACGGCAACCCAATGAGGATCGTTTGGGGCAAATTCCGCCAACAAAACCGCTGCCCGCAAACGACAGTTTTGATCCCCTTCCGGGTCGATCAGTATCGGCCAGAGTTCCTCTGAAAATTTCCGCGAACTCGATAACAAAGCCGCTCGCAACCCGACGAGTTCATAGACATCTGCCGTTAACAGATATTGCAAAATCGGCTTCATCTGCTTTTCATCGCTGGGTAACAACGCGATTTGTGCGCGAACGATTTGTGCGAGAATGAATTTGGTACGATCTTCCCGCGAATTTCCAATCTTGATTTCTTCATAAAGCAATGGGTCGACCCAGTAACGATACGGACCAATTTGTCTGATCCGCTCGGCGACGCGACTCAGATCGCAGTTCATGATCCCGTCGACCAAGCTTTCGGATTTGGACACTGCGAAAAAATACCCAACGAGCATCACGATCGTCAACATCAAGCCACATCGAGTCAAGTAATAGTTCCTTGCGGCGATCATCAAGCTTTGCTGTGGCGGCGTTCTTCTCTTGCGGGTGGTGAGTCGCAAAAACTCAATCCATTCCCATAACGAAGGCAACTGTTTCGTTTCATGGCGATGATTCCACACCGTTGCCTGATCGGCCAATAACAGTTCAACTCGCCCGATTCGCGTCTGCTTCTGCTTATAAGCCAGCCAATCCCGGATCGAAGGGACAAGGTAATCATGAGTCAGTTGATAAAAAACAGGATACGGAATCTGGCTGGAATCCACGAGCGAATCGATTTCGAAATTTTGAACAACAGGAGTAATCAGCCGTAAATCACTATCTAAAATATGAAGCACCTGACGGACAGACGCGTCATCACGAGTCCCGATTGTTTCGCGGAGTTCTGCCAACGATTTCATTTGCCCTTTCAGTTCACTCCCCAGCGGAGGAAGTAACTCTGCCAGAATTCGGCGAGCCATCGCACGATAGGGCTTATAGGCAACCGGCGCATGCATACCCAAAGATCGTTCCAAAAAGTCAAATCCCGTTGCTTTGGGCCCACCGACATTGGCTAACGCGTTCGGCGTCCACGGCCTCCCTTTCATCATCTCGGCAAACAGAATCAAATGAACACAAATCACATGGCCGTCGACAGCGAGTCCTTCAATCGCGATATCGAGAAATTCTTTTTGCATAAGGGATTCGGATCCGCTTTCGGTGACATCCAACCGCCCGTAAGCGCGACCGAGACTGGTTAAAACTTTTCGGGCGTGTTCACGATCAAACAAATCGATTGCGGCGGTATTCGTCCCCTCTTGCAGCGGGATCTCGATTCTGTCCATGAACCGTGTCAGTGGCATCCAGAAGTCATCTCGAACGATTAACAACGTTTGCAATTTCACGCCGTTACACCGGCCTAACGCAACTTGCAACGGTTGGTTGGCTTCCAGGGAATGCGAGTGCAACCATTGCTCGAATTGATCAAAGACAATCAGTAGCTTTCTGCCATCGCCCGCCCCATGCAACTCCGTCCACTCAAAAACCTCGACTAACGTTGCCTCTTGCGGCAACTGCGGAATCGCTTTTTTCAGTTTTTTCAGGAGAATGATCTCGGTCGAATCGGGTGTCGAATCGATCATGATCGCGAGGGTTTGATCACCCAACCGCGGTATTAAACCCGCTTTTACAAACGACGACTTTCCACAACCGGACGGCCCGTAAATCACCCCCAGTTCGATCGGTTCACCCTCGCCCCGCCCCCCCAATTGCTTTTTCCAAAAATTCAGACTGGCGGGGAGCCCATTCTTCATCCTTGGCCCGGGAAGCAGGTCGAGAAAACAATAGGAATCGCCCGCATCAAATGATCGGAGCCCCTTCAGAACAATCTGAGCCTTTTTGGAACTACGGCCCCCGGGCCAATCCTCGCGTCCCCCCTTCAAGGCGAGGGACAGATCGTCAGCGAGATCATACCCGGTTGCATAGCGGTCCCGTTTTCGTCGTTCGAGACAACGAAAACAAATTTTCTCAAGTTTTCGAGAAATGCTGGCGTCAATCTGACGCAGAGGCCGCGGATCGTACTCATCAACTTCGTACTTAATTTCGTGAAAGTAATCAACATCATTCTTATCCGTTGAGGTTGGCGTCCCGCCAAACGGATAACGCCCTGCCAACAGACGGTAGAGAACGACGCCGAAACTCCAAATATCAGACTGCCCATCAATCAGATGCGGTTCACCACGAAACTGTTCTGGCGACATATAGGCAAAAGTACCAGCCACCTCGCCGCGCCGGCCACGATCACGCTGCTCTTTTTCGGGGAGAGCCAAACCAAAATCAACGATCGAAGCCTGATTCTGAGCATCAACGAGGATATTACTCGGCTTCAAGTCCCGGTGAAAAATATGTTTTTGGTGCAGATAACCGAGGGCTCCGGCAACCGGAATTAACAGTTTGATGATTTGATTGTGCGTCGGACGAACCCGGGCCTGCCAGTCCATCAGATTTTGACCATCAATATACTGCTGGACAATTACCAATTGATCTTCGATGGTTTCAAACCCCAGCGTCTGTACCAGATGCGGGTGATCAACCCCCTGACCCAACTGCGCTTCACGAAGAAAGCTCGCATGAGATCGAGGTGAAAAGGAAGCATTCGAAAGCAATACTTTGAGGGCGACTTTGCAACCCATTAACGGATCTTCCGCGAGATAGACGGCACCAAAACTCCCTCGCCCCAATAATCGCTGAATCAGAAATCGACCAATTTTTTCGGGGAACGGCGGTGGCAGGCTCGCTCCCTTTTCCATGGGATTCGTAGACGGAGCATTCAATTCCGCATCGCGCGTGGTTTCCACGTCGATGCCAAAAGCCGAATTCCAAACTTGATTCACAATCCGGCGATAGGAAGGAAACCGTTTTCGATAGTCGGAATAAGAAAAAACCTCGCCCGCTGCACGACGGAGATGCAATTCAATTTGCAGCAGATTTTTCAACAAGGGGGCTTGGGGAACGTCTGAATTCAAAGCCAGCAACGAACCAATGCTGACATGAGACTCGCTCCCCCAAACCCCTTCAAACTCATCACAAATCGAATCGATCCGCTGACAATCTGCCAGCAATATACTCTCGCTCGCTGCGTCCAGATTTGGCGTTAAGCCAGGCCTTCTTTTGTCCATATTTCACGAACCATTTTCATTTTGCGTTGAACAGTTGGAAGACTAATTCCATTTCGCTCTGCCATTTCTTGCTGCGTATATCCGGCTAAGCTATCTCGTACCAGTGAGCGAAGTAATTCCGTTTCCAGTAGCCCCATCAGATGCCCCAGAGTCTCGGCAACATCAAAAGAAAACTCCGCAGTCGGTTCGCGGCTGGCAACGCTCGAGATCCCTAATGACGAACTGCCACCCAAGACGTTCAAAAACGCGGATTCGCCACGAACAGTCCCATATCCCCGCTTGGCGGCTTTTTCGCGTCGCACATGGCTGATCACTTTCCGTTCCGTCAGCATGGCCAAGACCTGCCAAAGATCGTTGCGATCATTCAGACGCTCGAAACGCCCCTCTTTCGCCCCGCTCAAGAAATCCGTAAACACATCAAGAACGATATCCTCTTCGTCAAAAACGCGACGATTGGATTGCGTCAACTTCTTTCGTGCCAGGCGAACCAATTTTTCGACGTAACGGTCCCATAGTCTCGTGCTGACAGCACGAGGCTCTTCACCCAGTGCTTTCAGCCAATTCGTAACAGAATGCTCACACGCCATCGCGTTCTCTCCCTCAGCATGTATGATGACATCCTCTTACGAAATTTTTATTTGTTCTTTTGAATGTACGCCGCTGAATGTACGCAGCAATGATTGACGCCGCTACTTAAAATCGATGTGCCGATGAGGATTTCGGCATTTTTACTGCAGCCGAATACATCAATCGTTAGATTGAGAGCACTTTACCAGAATGACCTCTGTTCACGTTTCACTGCTTGAAAAAGATGACATCGATTGTTTTTGATGATGTTAACATGGACCCGATACACCGAACAAGCTTTAATTTCCGCCTGCTGAAAACAGAGACCGAAGCATTCTTCAACAGACTTGATTTTTGACACGAAATTCAGTACGCGGCAGACTGGAGAGATCCGGCAATGGGTTCATACGCCCGTGGGGTTCAACCGAGCGAATACGGGACCATTAAACGGTACTTGGGATGTTTTTCCAGATAGGCCGCAATTCGATCGGTTCGTGCGATGGCAATCGGCAAAAAATCGAGCGCCTGCTGCAATCGATCGTCCGGCTCCGCACAACTGAATCGGAGAAAGCCGCCCCCCGCTTCCCCAAAACATTCCCCACCCAGACACGCCACTCCGAATTGGTCGTCGGCACCTTCCAGCAAATAGAGCGCAAGCCCATGACTGGTGATCTTGAGGCGATTACAAATCGGGGCGACGTTAGGAAAGACGTAGAATGTGGCTGCGGGATCCAGCGATCGAAAGCCCTCAAGGCGATTCAGCCCGCTGGTCAGTAACTCGACCTTCTTGCGGAATTTCTGCATCACCAAGTCCCGCTCTGTGGTATCCCGCTCCAGCGCGGCCTTACCGGCAAGTTGCACAATTGGCGGTGTACACGAAAGCGTGGTATTGATCATTTTTCCAATCGCATCCGAGACCTCAATCGAGGCCACCGAGAAACCGAGCCTCCAACCACTCATACTGTAACTTTTGCTGAAGGTGTAGGCTGCCACCGAGCGTTCGAGCATCCCCGGTTCCGAGAGCAGTGATTCATGCGTCCCCTTCCAAACCATGTGGCAGTAGGGCTCATCGCTGAAGACCGCGATGTTCGTCCCACGCAACAGATCCGCGACATCCCGCAGATCCTGACGCGTCATCACTCCGCCAGTCGGATTGTGTGGCGAATTCAAAAAAATCGCTTTCGGGGCAGGGTCGGTTTTTAAAAAGTGTTCGATTGCCGAAATCTCAGGCCGAAATCCATTCGATTGCTTCAAGGGAACCAGCACCGGCCGCGCATTCCGCCGCAAGATATTTGGCAGATAGGTGGGAAAATACGGGCTGAAAACCAGTACACCATCTCCCGGATTCAAAAACGCTTCACAAAAATATTGCTCGAATACCTTTGCGCCCGGTGCCACCACGATATTGGCTGCTTCGGCCGGGATTTGAAATTCGTGCTTGACGAACCGGGCTGCGGCCTCGCGAAACTCGGGTAAACCTGGCGAGGGACAGTAATGCGATTTATTCTGTTGGATGGCTTCCATCCCTGAAGATTTGGCAGAAGCGGTACTGTCAAACGGACTGTCGCCGATTTCCAGTTCCACCACATCTTTCCCCGTGGCTTTCAAGGCTTTCGCGACCGCAAGAACATTAAAGGCGGTTTCCACCGAAAGAGACTTGGCGAAATCACTCAACTGGACCGTCATAAAAATGACCTTCTCTGCTAAATAGGGGATAATTTATCGACAGGACAACGGTCAAATCACGTTTTCCGGATTTTTTCGGCGGAAACTATTTCGCCGCGATGGCCCGCTGGACCGGACGAAGCACCTGATCAATCACATGTTTTTCCAGCAGGTACTCGCATTGCGTTCTCAGTTCTGCCAAGGTCCCTTCATAGGAACTGTCGGATTCCAGACTACCATACTGGCGAACGGTGAAAAAGACACTGATATGGTCCTCTGGGAATTCGCCCCGCCGGACCTGGTAGGCGTTGGTCCGCGTTTCAATCAACAATCTCGCTTGGCGTCGACAGGTCTCTTCGAGGGCAATCGTAATCGTTGGCTCAAAATTTAAAACCTGCCGCCCGGGAATCTCTAACAATCCGTCGAGTGCCGAACTGACACCCAAGGCTTCGGCGACCAGTTCATCGTGATTACCACGATAATTAAAATCAAAGCCCATCATGTAATCCAACGCTTCACAATCCAAGGAACTGACCGACAACATGTACGGGACAAGTTCCAAAACAAGTCTGTGCTGATCGAACGCCTCGTCAATCTCCACCGGGTTGATGTAGCCGCTGCAGATTCGTCGAGATTCGAGGGTCAACCATCGCTGATGGCCTTGATCCTTGTCTTCCTCCAGCACGTGATCGCCATTGTCTCGCGTGTAGAAATTCCGCATTGTTGCGTATTGCTTGCGAACGCGTTCAAAAAAACTGAGTGTCGTATCTCGACCTGCTGGGAGTGCCATCTCGGTATTGAGGTTCATGTTCACATAGAAATCATCTGCCAGATTCGAATACGATGACATCGCACGATTTCCTCTATGAAATATCGGACCAGACAAACAAACCACCCTCGTCCAAAAATCCGGTACGCAGGGCTGGCCGCTCCAAGAGCACCCTAAAAACAGGTTCGTTAAAAGAGGGGAACGAACCTGTTTCGCTCATTACCGTGATTGTACAGGTCCGAACAACAGGGGTCAAAGAGTCGCGCGTAGCATTGATCCTGCTTTACCATTCCTCCATCATGCTCGAATCAAACAGTGTCAAATCAAAACCGGAAAAAAACGAGCCCAATTGGCCAAGGTCACTTTCGGATATGAACCAGATCCCGCGTCGAAAAAACATGATGGATACAACGAAAACCTGCGATGGTATCCCAAGACTCTGTTGCTTCTGCACTCCCCTCGGCTGGTTGGGACTGCTGGGACTTGACGGACGATTAATTTCGACATTCGTTGGCCATGCCGCACAGGAATCCATCGTGAATGCCGCCATGACCCTCGCACGAACAACGAATATTCGGATGGAAAACTGGACCCCGCCATTGAGATCCGACTTAGAAGACTACGCTGCGGGGAAGCCTGTCCAATTTGATAACGTCGATCTCTCGTCTTCGGAAACATTATTCCAGCGAAAGATCACGGAACTGACCCGAAAAATCCCTTATGGTCAGACCATTTCCTACGGAGAACTCGCACGACGAGCGGGGCATCCCCGCGCTGCGCGAGCCGTCGGAACGGTCATGTCGCATAATCGTTTCCCGATTTTAATCCCTTGCCACCGCGTCTTGGCAGCGGGGGGAAAACTGGGCGGCTATACTGCTCCGTGCGGACCCGAGTTCAAAAAACGGTTGCTGAAGCTTGAATCACAAGCCCTCGGACAACCTAACCCGACCGATGACTGATCCCGACCGATGACCGATCCCGACCGATGACCGAAGTCGCAAAGACCAAGCATCTTCCCATCACCACCTTCATCGAAAATACAATCATGTTTTCTTCACAGAGACTGTTTCAGCTGACAGCTGTCGCCACCACGGCTTTTGTCATGACAATTTTTGCGATGGTCGCCATGCTGGCAGGGGATCCCGATGCCCCCGTGAACCTCTGGTTTAATCTCCACGGTGCGAGACTGCTGATGATCGAGGTGTTCGCGATTGGGGTGTCCGCCTTGGGTGCGATGTTTGCAGATCGCAACGAAAACTTGCGGGAACAAATCCGCTCATCGGATCTGGAAAAAACGACTCCGGCCGTCAGCGACCGACCCGTTGACGATTCGTTCAGGCGATAGGCTCGTCCATGCAATAAGCCCTTTGAAATCGCCTGACTTCAAAAGGCTTATCCATCAATCAACCAGCGATCAGCTCGACCGGATTTCCATGTGCATCCAGACGAGCAAGACTAACCGGCAACGGCAAAGGCTTCCTCGTTTTCATCGACGGAAGCATCCCCCTCGACTTCCACGACAGCCAGAACTTCGTCATCGGTCGAATCAACGAATCCCCGCAAATGATTGGCGCGAGTTTCATGTTGCAGCTTGCGTAAGGCTTTGGACTCGATCTGCCGAATCCGTTCCCGCGTCACCTTGAAGATTCGCCCAGTTTCTTCCAGCGTATAACTGTAGCCGTCGCCGAGACCGTATCGCAGCTTGATGATCTCGCGTTCTCGGTAAGTCAAACTGCGGAGCACGATTTCGATTTTGTCGCGGAGCATCTCTTGCATGGCAGACTCGGCAGGATTCGTTTCGTTATCATCCTGCAGAAAATCACCAAACGACCCATCCTCGCTCTCGCCGACAGGCGTATCAAGACTTACCGGATGTTTCCAAGTCTTCATGATCCGTTCGGTTTCTTCCAGCGACATTCCGACCGCTTCCGCCAATTCCTCCATGCTCGGATCGCGCCCTGTTTCCTGCCGAATCTGTTCACTTTTCGCCTTCAATTGCGAGATACACTGGAACATGTGAACCGGAATCCGAATCGTTCGTGCATGATCCGCGACAGCCCGCGTGATGGCCTGGCGAATCCACCATGTGGCATAAGTCGAAAACTTGTAGCCCCGTCGATACTCATACTTTTCGACACCACGCATCAATCCAGCGTTTCCTTCCTGGATCAGGTCCAGGAAACTCAGGCCGCGATTTCGATACTTTTTCGCGATGGAAACGACTAGACGAAGATTGCCACCGGATAAATGCTGCTTCCCACGGGTCCACGCATCAAACTTGGCCATAATCCGTCGCATACGATCACAGAATTCGGCGGGAGTCTCCACAACGAGTTCTGTGAGGTCGTGCAATTCGCGTTTCAGGATTTCGGTTTCGTTTGCAGCGGCAATGGTACGGCGCTCCGACAGTTTCTGGATCTGCCCCTGCAGTTCCTGAATCCGCTTGCCGACTTGTTCCATTCGTCGCATGATCGGTTGAATCCGCTGCGTACGGACACTCAGTTCTTCACACAACCACGCCAACTTCCGGCGACGGGATTTCATCCGCAGCTTGATTTCGGCAAGTTCGGATTTACTTTTAGTAACTTGGCTGGCAGCCCAGTCGACCCGGTTTTCGCTGAGCAACCGCTTGATCGTCGGCAAATTGACAGGGATCCGCCCTTGAATCTGCTCTTTTCGCAGATTTTCGGTCTCGCTCGTCCGCAATGTCCGCTCAAACGGCAGTTCGTTGCGACAGACTTTTTCAATCGTTTCAACAACCAACCCCACAGCAAAATCGGATTCGGCAATTTTGCGTCGGAACCACTTGCGAGCGACTTCAATCTGTTTCGCCAGAAAAATCTCTTTTTCGCGCGATAAAAGTGGAATGTGCCCCATCTGGCTGAGGTACATCCGAATCGGATCACGCGATGAGGAAGGGGTCTCGGGCTCCATCATCGATTCGGGAATGGCTTCATATTTTGGCAGATCATTTGGATCCGGCTCATCGATAATATCCAAACCGAGATCTTCAAAAGCGATGATCAACTCGGGAACCATGTTGGGATCGCCCCCCTCATCGGGGAGGTATTTATCCACGAGTTGATACGTGGCATATCCCTTGGAGCGACAGGCATCCAATAACTTGGCAAATTCCGGGCTGAAGCGATGCATGGGTCAAACCTCCTGTGATTCGTTCACGTCCATGTGATTGTAGCCTGTGCGGTCAAGCTGTCGTGAAACAAAATAACTTCCTGAAAATTTTTGCCTGCTCGTCAACACCTGACGAACATTCAGCACGAACTCGTATACGTAGCATAGAGGCTGGAATTCTATCCCCTCGAACCATCCAGCCCACATTCACTCACAGCGAACTTCTCTGGTGGCCTGCGGTCGTCTTCAAAATGAAAACTCGCCAAACCAATCATTCGCCAAACTTGTCATTTCTGTTGCCAATCCTTGTGCCATTTCTTGCGAAGCAGAACAGTGCCATTTCTTGCGAAGCAGAATCTTTGCAGGGCTTTTCAGTCTGCAGGGAATGGCATTGGCGGGATCGCAAGTCACAGCATCCTTTCTTTCGTTGCGAGTGATTCGGGCAGCGCATGCTCCGAAGGGTCGAGATGCTAACAAAATGAACCGCTCTGCGTCATGAAAACCGTCCAAATGAAAAATTTTCTTGAAAAAAAATTCGGGATCAGCCGACATCTTTCGCACACACACAGACCCCCAAAAATTCCCAAACTCCGGAAAAACCTGTACATCGACTTAAAAACAAGGGGTTTCAGCAGTGATATCGATCTGATTTCCAGCAAACAGATTATCAAATTCGAGATTTCAACCAGCCCTCATGGTTTTTGGGAATATCTCGGTTTTCCGCAGAATCACCCCTGAGAACCCATTCCACTTCCATCATCCAGCCGGCGAGATCACGTTAACCACCGCTCTGTTCTGCCGATCTTTTCTGCCAAAGTCTCGCGACTTAGAACGGCAGTACCTGACCAATCCCTTCGGTTTGAGCTCGTTGAAATACCCGCACCGCAACAGCAAGATCTTCCAACCCCAGTCCCACCGACTTGAAGAGTGTGATGTCCTGAGACGTCGCTCGACCGGTTTCTTGACCTACCACCACAGCGGATAATTCGCGAACTCGACTCCAATCGAGGCTGCCGTCTGTCAGCCCCGCAACAAAATCTCCTGCCTCAATTCGACAGGCATCGATGCTGTCGCAGACAATGTGGTCGGCTCGTCGAATGGTGGTAACATCAATTTCTGCCTTGGTTAAATAGTTACTGCCGACGACGTTGAGATGCGTCCCTTCGTCCAGGACGTGTCCGTCAAACAATGGTGTTTTACTGGTCGTGGCACAGATCACAATATCTTTTTCCGCTGCAGCCGCCTCAGGCGTATGCACAGGAATCATCGGAACATTGCAATATTCCGCCATCTCATCCGCGAAGGCGCGGCGACGGACATCGTTCCGAGCGTAAACATCGACACGTTCGATCCGTCGGACGCTGCAGATCGCCTTTAATTGAGTTCGAGCCTGCAGGCCGGTACCAAAACACCCGACAATCCGGGCATCCGGACGAGCCATCACCTTCGTGGCGACCCCCGATGCCGCACCCGTTCGCATTTGCCCCAAGAGATTGGCTTCGATAATGGCGACCGGTTGGCCCGTCGTCGCATCCGACAGATAAAACTGAAACCGAGCCCCAGAGCGGGTCGTGACATACGACTTGTAACCGACATAACCCAAACCCTGAGACCCCGCCGCGAGCACATGCAATGTCGCGTTTCCCGCCACCACTCGCCGTCGTGGCTGGTTGTCTGCCTGGCCCGTCGCCAACTGCCGGAATACCTCTTCGACACATTCGATCGCGGAATCGATATCCAGCAACCACGCAACATCCTCTTCTGACAGGTAAATCGCAGCCATGATTGCCCACCTCCGGTTGTTCCTGCCCTTCGGTTTCAGTATCCGCAGAGTTGTCAAACTCCGCCGCTGTCCAACTTGACTATACAACCTGTGGACAGACAAACCGAGTAAAATCTCTGCTCCCGCCAGAATTCTTGGTTTTCTCACCGAATCACGTCACTTCGCCTCAGATTTCGTAACGCGCGAGCGCAACTGAGCACGCAACCGCTGAACAAAGCACAACAAATTTCCACAAATTTCGGTTTTTATTCCGCAAGTCTTCGAGCCGGAATCCATGCCTCCGTTCAAGGAGACCGAAGAATCTGTGCGGGTCTTGCATTGGGTAATGGTATGAGATGGAATGTCCGTTCAAGTGGATTTGAGTCAAGAATCGGTCGTTTTGGATGGATGAGATCGCCGATTTTGCGCGATTTTTGGGGTCAACGACAAACCCAGAGCGCGGCGGTGAAAATTCCGTTTTCCGTTTTCCGTTTTCAGAATCTTGAAATTTCTTATTCGTGCGATTCGTTTTATTCGTGGTTCACAATCTTCGCATTTTTGAAAAGGATGTGATTCACGAATCGAATGCCCTATTTCGTGGATTTGCCCGATCGCTGCTGTGAGCAGGGAATGACGAAGCCGTTCGAGACCGAGCAGTCCGATCGTCATGGTCGTCAAAGGGGACGGATCAGGGACCAAAGTCGTCCTGTTTGCTGCACGTCCTGTTTGCTGCAGAGTCAAGGATTTGTACCTCGCGTCCTGGGTTTGTGGTGGAACCGAGAATTCTGCCGAGTCAGTCGCGTCACTTGCAACTTTCGCTCATCAATCTCTGCCTGCATTTTTTCGATTTGGGTATGCAGGGCGATGTTTACCAACCGCAATCCCTCGCCTGGCGTCAGGGAAAAGGTTGTTTCCAAACGTCAGGAAATCTGACAAAATTTTCTAAAAAAACACTTGACAACAAAAATCTTTTTTGTATGATTTTGTTCGAGGTTCGGCCTCGATTGATCGACGCGGGGGCGGATCTGGGGAAGGTTTATGCGCTCTGCCAGCTCGAAGTCGATCAGTTGGAAACCAGTCGACTCGAAGCGGCATCTCGTCCTGATGTCAGACCAGAAGTGGAAACGATGGATGCTGGCAGGGCGGGAGTCGATCATCGGAAAGGCTGGCAGGGCAGGGACGTTGGGGATGTCGAGTCTGGCGGGAATAACCAAAACAGCGAGTCTCGCAAAATCCCTGCCGGCGCCGATGCGGTTGCTGACGGTCCCAGTATGCAACCTCGAATGTTCCAGTGGAATCGCGATTTACCCGTGATCGATGCCGAGTTGGCTCGACGAAAAACCAGCGGGGTCGAGGTTTCCCTGATCGTGATTGATGCGGTTGATGGCTTTGTCGATGCACCTCGGCGGCGTTCCCTACGTGCCGCGGATGTCGAGAAACTGGCTGCGCTGGCGAGAAAATTCCGGGTGGCGATTGTCCTTGCGGCTCATGTGTCCCCCGCCGCCATGCTGCGATCGACTCGACCGCGGGGTATGGCGGGAATTGACGCCTTGTCGACGGTTGCGCGAACCGTCTGGATGATCGCGCGCGATCTCGATGTCGCCAATGGGCGAATGCTGGTCCCCATCAAAAAGAGTCGGAGCATGAACCCCAATGGGTTTGCGTACTGCCTGCAGCAGGGAAAAATTCTCTGGGATGACGAACCGGTCGGGATTCAGGGTGAGGATTTTTTACGGGAGGCGATATCAACCCCGCAGGCGCCTCTGGCACGGGAGCATCACCACTAAGAAGATCGCGCGGCCAAATGGTTGCACCCGCAACTGAGCAACGGAAAGGCGCTTTCGTTCGAGGTTCAAGAGCAGGCAGCAAAGAACGAGATCGGTGAGCCCTTGCTGCGACGCGCGTTTCAAAGTTTGGGCTGTAAAACGAGTAAAGAAAAACAACCGGATGGAAAAGCGCGCTGGTATTGGCGATTGCCAGGGGAGGTTTTTTTCTCGTCTCGCAGAGCCTCGTTACATCGCGCAACCGATACCCGATGTCAGAGTTCGACAACTGGATGAAACACGGAAAACCATCGCGTTTGAGCGTTGAAAGTCGAGCAAAAACGGAATCGCCACCCGGGAAAATCGCGGCCTCTGTCGCCATTCTCATGACGCGGTGCGCGAGGTTTGGGCTTCTTTCCCCTTGCTGGCTGTTTTGACCTCGTCGAAGCGGTTATGCTCAAGCGGGTGTTTTTTACGGTTAACGAATCGAACAACAGGGGACCAATTCAGCATGAGTGGAACGCTCATCTTCGGCAGCCAGGCTTGGCTGGCAGTCGCTGTGGTGCTGTTGCTGCTGGGGATCGCCCTGGTCGCCTGGCGCTATTGGAATGCTCCGCTCGAAGGGGTCGCGGGTTGGCTGGCACCCCTGTGCAAAATTCTGGGTTTGCTACTGCTGGGGATCTGTCTGCTCGAACCACTCTGGAGCGGCCGACGTGTCAGTCCGGGGGCCAATCTGTTTGTGATTCTGGCCGATGACAGTCAGAGCCTGAACATGAAGGATCCGGGTGCTGCCGAGTCGCGCGGGGCACAAATTCAACGTGAGTTAAGCGCCGAAGAGGCTCCCTGGCAAGTGCGACTTGCACAAGACTTTGATGTCCGACGATACGTTTTTCAGTCGGGATTGCAGGGGGTGACCGATTTTTCCCGGCTCGAGTTTCAAGGTTCTCAATCCAATCTGCTCGGCATTCTGAACAGTCTGCAGGATCGCTTTCGAGATCGACCACTGGCGGGGGTTTTCCTGTTTACCGACGGCATCGCCACTGATGCGAAAGAGATGGCGGCGAAAGAGATCGGACGGATTTCCCAATCATTGCCGCCGATTTATCCGGTGATTCCCGGCAACGCCTCGGCCGGTCGCGATCTTCCCGATCTGTCGGTCTCGCACCTGACGATCACCTCGACTGCGTTTGAAGATGCCCCTGTCACCATTCAGGCGGATGTGTCGCACACGGGCCTGACCAAAGCGGCTATCACCGCGCAGGTGATCGATGAGGCAGGAGTCGTCCTGAAAGAAGAGACGCAAACCTTCTCGGGAGACGCGGGGCCACTCCCCTTTCGTTTCCAGATTCGTCCGACTCAACCCGGCGTTTCGTTTTATGAGGTGCGGGTCCGAACGGAAGCGGAGGGGCGTCGAGCTGCTGCCACCATTGCAACAGCCAGTGTCACCACTCCGCCGGGAGTCGAGCCGCGTGGTTCTGCTCGAAATGCACCGCTCAGTGATCCTTCCTCAATCGAAACGACCTTGGCCAACAATCGGCGGCTCGTTGCGGTCGATCGGGGAAATGCCAAGTATCGAATCCTTTATCTGTCTGGTCGACCGAACTGGGAGTATAAATTTCTGCGGCGGGCGATCGATTCGGATGATCAGGTGCAATTGACGGCGGTGATCCGAATCGCCAAAAAAGAGCCGAAATTTGATTGGCGCAGCAAAGCGGGCGAGGTCAGCAATCCGCTCTTCCGGGGCTTTGAAGGGAAAACGGACGAGACCGAACGATATGACCAACCGGTCCTCGTCCGGTTGAACACCAAGACCCCTGACGAACTGGCGGCCGGTTTTCCGAAAACGGCGGAAGAACTGTACCAGTTTCACGCGGTGATCATTGACGATCTGGAATCCGAGTTTTTCTCACCCGACCAGTTGGCGTTGCTCGAACGATTTGTCAGCGAACGGGGAGGGGGGGTGTTGATGCTGGGGGGATCCGAGTCCTTTCTTCAGGGGGCTTATGACAAGACACCGGTCGGTCGGATGCTCCCCATTTCGCTGGAAGCGACCGCCGCCACCGTCACACCGACAGGCTATCGGCTGCAACTGACCCGAGAAGGCTGGCTGCAGCCCTGGGCTCGGTTACGCTCGACCGAAACCGAAGAACTGCAGCGACTGGTCGAAATGCCCAATTTTTCGACGTTGAACCGCAGCAGTCGGGTGAAGCCGGGGGCGACGGTGATTGCAGAAGTGGTGGACTCTGCGGGACAAAAACTTCCGGCTTTGGCCGTGCAGTCATTCGGACGGGGGCGAGCGGCGGCCATGCTGATCGGAGACCTGTGGCGATGGCAACTGGACCGGACCGATTCGCAGCGGGCGAAAGATGACCTGGGGAAAGCCTGGCGACAGACGTTGCGCTGGCTGATTGCGGATGTGCCGGATCGGATTGAATTGCGGACTGCAGCCAAAGACGATCTGGGACAGCCCTTGATGCGGGTCGAAGCGCGGGTAAGAACCAAAGAATTTCAGCCGCAGGACAATGCGGCGGTTAACATTCGCTTGAAGCTGCCGGATGGTACGGAAGTGACTCAACCTGCCGAACCGTCGCTGCAGGAGGCGGGGCTGTATGAATCGACCTTTGTTTCGCGTCAAGAAGGTCGCTATCGAGCGACGGTCGAGGTGATTGATCAAGAGGGGGGATCGCTGGGACAGGCGGAAACGGGCTGGGTGGCAGACCCCTTGGCGGACGAGTTTGCTCAAGTCATCCCGAACCGAAATTTGCTGGAACGGATTGCCAAAGAGACGTCTGGCGAGGTCGTGGCGCTCGATCGCCTGGATCAGTTTGTGCGCACATTACCCCATCGAGAAGCCCCGTTGACCGAAGCCTACACCGTTCCGCTGTGGCATCAACCCTGGATGCTGGGGTTGATCGTGGCCTTCCTGTGTGCTGAATGGGGATTACGACGCTGGAAAGGGATGCCGTGAACAATCAAACCACCCGCTGGTATGCAGTGCGGGCGACCGAAGCGTTGGTCCAAAATGGCCGAGACGCGACTGGCGACAAGGGGGGAGCAACGACACCAGCGACGACGGGTCGCGAACCAGGGGTGCTGGCCAGGCTGAGGAGCATTTCCAACAGCATTTCCAACAGCATTTCCAGGCGGGCTTCCAAAGGGATCTCCTGTTTCGCTGGCCTGCTGGGGATTGTCTGGTTGACGCTGGGGGCGGGCCATGCTGCGGAAGGGGAATCGGGTTCCTCGATA
>JBIKZJ010000095.1:0-16618 GCA_044354755.1 Schlesneria sp.
GTTTTGCGACGGCGTGCGAAAAATGGCCGACCCCCACGCATCCCCGATGATCTCTCCCAGCCGAGGCATTCATCTCGTCTTTGATCGGTCATTTCTGCCTGGTGACAGTGCGATCATGGTTCCGCACACCGCAGACGGTCGAGTCATGTTTGCCATCCCCTGGCACAACCATACCCTGGTGGGGACCACCGATGTGGCGATTCCTGATACGCCGATCGAACCCCGCGCCACGGACGACGAGATCCATTTCATTCTCGAAACCGCCGGTCGTTATCTGCAGCGCCCTCCGACTCGTGCAGATATCCTGAGTGTTTTCGCGGGAATCCGACCATTAGTTCGAGCCGGCGACGGGAAAAGTACCGCCGCCCTCTCACGCGACCACACGATCCATATCGACAGTGCGGGGCTTTTAACCATCGCGGGGGGGAAGTGGACGACCTATCGGAACATGGCCGAAGACTGCGTCAATCAAGCCGCCACACTGGCTCAACTTCCCGATCATCCCTGCATCACGCGGACATTACCGATTCACGGATCCGGGTTACAGGCCCACGTTCCGACCGATCTGGCCCAATATGGAGCCGACGCTTTGGCCATTCAGGCCTTGGGATTTGCCCACCCCAAGCTCACCGACCGCTTACATCCCGACCTCCCCTATACGGAGGCCGAGGTTATCTGGACCGTCCGACATGAAATGGCCAGAACGCTCGAAGACGTGCTGGCCCGCCGCCTGCGAGCACTCTTTCTGAACGCCCGAGCGGCGGTGGCGATGGCCCCACGCGTGGCAGAACTAATGGCCGAGGAACTTGGTAGGGACACCCACTGGCAGCAGCAACAGATCGAAGATTTTCAGCAACTGGCAAAATCCTATATTGTGGATTGATACCGGGCGGGAGTCGCCCATCAGTGCAGTCAAAATAAATAGGTCTCGGGCAATTCGTCGTGTTCTCGACGGCAGAATACAGACTGATCCAGCCCCTCAGCTCGTAAGTTCGCCGTTGGGCGACAGGTGCGAAGATCGGGGATGTCGTCTGGGGAGGAAAAGAGTTAACATTACAAATCGGGGTCTCTGTCTGCTGCGAGTTCGCAGATACGGATCCTGAAAACCCCCGAGCAACATCTATGGGGTACGACGAGAATCCCAGTTAGTCGACAGTGTCACACCGCCAACGCGAGCAGGTTGCAAGCCAAGGGGTGGGCTGGCCGTGGGGACACCTGACTCACTTACGGGTCAAGCGGTCGGATCGCTCGTGTGTCGCATGTTGTTGATCCGCAAAGTTTAACCGCGCCTCGAAGAGAAGCGCGTTAACCGGCACCCCTGCACCAACCCGTGGTGTCATTGCGCGTTTGAGCATTGACGGACTCATCGACCGTCTGTTTCCACGCCGAGATGAAACCAACGTCCAGAGACGGCCGAAGAGGTCGGCTGAACACCGACCCGCCTGCGCCGATGGCTACGGGTCAAACGGTCGGATCGCCCGTTTTAATCATGCTGTTTGGCCGCAATGGCGTTTGGGGCGGTGGCTGATCTCGGTGGCATGTGGTCCTGTTTGGCGTGGGATTTGTGAGCCAACTCTTCCCCTAAGAAAGGGACTCGGTCCAATACGCCGTCTGCAGACCGCGGTACATCTGTCCCATCCCATCCCCGCACTTTCCACAACATCAAAAGGGATCACACCAAAGCGACGCAACTGCAGCAAATTACTCCACAATCAAAAATCGTACCCAAAACCCCAGAACGATCAGAAAGCCCCCAGAAAAAAACTCCGCAGGAGTTCCAGTCCCCTCGCCCCGGTACTCCGGGGAGAGGGTTAGGGTGAGGGGTTCTTCGATCAGCCCAACACCATCAACAAACTCTCCGGCCATCCCGATGAATTTCCTCACTCATTTTCCGCGTTGAATTCGACCGTCGTTTTTTAAACCGGGCCGAAATAAGACCCCTCACCCTAACCCTCTCCCCGGAGTACCGGGGCGAGGGGACTGGCCGCAAACAGCTCTCTTTCTCCTGTTTTTCCCTATTTCTCACGATTTCTTATTCGTTGGATTCGTGTGATTCGTGGCTCCCTCTCCTCAATAATTTTCATATTTTCTTTGATTGCGGTGATTTTTCCTTGCGATTTGTTAAAATGAGATTCGTCGTCACACGATTCGGCACGGTTGTGATTCGGTCCATTTTTTCCGCATTCTTCGAGTTTTCATCTGGGATTCTCGATTGCTTCATAATTGACTGCTAAAGTTCTCGGCATACCCGTCAGCGACCTCTCGTCAACAAGCTCTCACCCGATTCGGACACGATGAACCAGACAGCCGCTTCTCTTGATCACACCGATTCTTGTCATGCCGATCTTCAATCGCTGCGGGATCATATTCAGCAGCGGACGTTCGGCCGCTTGCATGATCTGCGGATCACCCGTTTGGCAGATGGTCGTATTCAGGTTTCTGCGATTGCTCATTCCCGCTTTGTCCACCAACTCGCCGAGTGGGCCGTCTTGGAACGGTTGGCTCCTCAGTCGGTCGATCTGTGCGTCTCGCTTTTTCTGTCTTCCCACACTTTTATCGAGGTACCAGCATGACTGTCGTCGATCATCGTAGCTTTTACATTGAACAGGTTCGCAATGTCACCGTGGTCTGCTTCACCGTCCCGGCGCTGGTGGAATCGACCTGTGAATTTGTTTCCGATGAACTGTTTGAACTGGTAGAAAACATCATCGCCAATGGCCCGATTCAGGTGGTGGTCGACCTTTGGAGCGTCCGTGAGATTGATGACTGGGGACTGGCGATGCTGCGAGCCTTCCACGAAACGATCGAAGATCACGGTGGGATGACAATTCTCTGCCGCATTCCTCAAACTGTTGCCACGGCGCTCAGCCACTCGGGACTGAAAACCTGCTTCCATCTGCAGGAAACGCGGGGCGAGGCGATCTGGTCGTTTTGAGGATCGCTGGGACGGAGGATTGCAAGGACTGACGACCACGGGGACCGGATGGGGTGATCTCTGGGAGACGGTGATCTCTGGGAGACAACGCCCGTGCATCCTGACCGTGATTTTCTTGACCTCTTCAAGGAGCAAATTCTTTTCAATGAGCAAATTCCATTGTGATCCGTCTTCAACGCCAACCCTCCCCTTCGTTAACCTTGTTCCCTTCGGTTCAGTTCCCCGTCTTAAAATCTAACCCAACGTAAAATCGACCTCTTGTGAATTCAAAGTGCGTCCAGTCAACTCAAAGTGTGATTGCACTCATCTGTGAATTGCCTCCGTGAATTGCCTCCGTGAATTGCCTCCGTGAATTGCCTCCGTGAATTGCCTCCGTGAATTGCCTCCGTGAATTCCTTCTGTGCATGGCCAATCCCGATCTCTGACCGACTCACTCGCCCATCAGATAAATCCCGAAGCTTATTTTCCCCGTGAAGAGGTCAACAGACGAACGATCCCATGCCGAATCGGGGCCAGCGTCAACAGATTGATCAGGAGCTTACCGACGGACGCCACCCAGCCTCCCGAAAGAATTTTCCATTCGGTCATCTGATCAATCACCGCGAAAAAGACCGGCGTCAAAAAGATCCCGAACAGCGTCACACCCAGCATGCCGCTGAAGACCGCAGTCCCCAGCGCCTGTCGCATTTCCGCACCAGCCCCTTTGGCCATCACCAACGGGACAACTCCCAGAATAAACGCGAACGAGGTCATCAGGATCGGACGTAGTCGCAGTTCGCACGCATGCAGCGTCGCCTCGCGGCGGGAATCTCCTGCAGCACGCCGGAACTTCGCAAATTCCACGATCAGAATCGCATTTTTACAGGCCAGGCCGATCAACACGATAAAGCCGATTTGCGTAAACAGATTGATATCCATCTTAGCAATTGCCACCCCCGTAATCGAACTCAACACACACATCGGCACCACCAGAATCACCGCCAGTGGCAGCGACCAGCTTTCGTACAGGGCAGCCAGCACCAGGAAGACAAACAGCACCGACAACCCAAACAACTGGATCCCAGTGTTTTTAACCAGTTGTTCCAGAAAGGTAATCTCGGTCCATTCCATGGACATTGTTTCAGGAAGCTCTCGCCGACAAACGGCTTCGACTTGCTCTCTGGCCTGCCCACTGCTGAAGCCTGGTTTGAGGCTTCCATTGATCGCTGCCGACGGATACATGTTGTACCGCGTTAACACCAGGGGCGAACTGATCTCACGCAGGGAGGCGATCGAGGCGATCGGTACCATTTCACCCAGCCGATTTCGCACCCGCAACTTCCCGACATCGCGAACCTCGTCACGAAAACGCTCATCCGCCTGAACGACCACCTGCCAAGTGCGACCAAACCGATTAAAATTGTTCACGTACCGCGAACCAAGATAGCCCTGTAACGTGCCGAAGACGTCGTTCAGGTTGATCCCCTGCGTCAGGCATTCTTCGCGATTAATGTCAACAAACAGTTGAGGTGAGTTTGCGTTAAAAACGGTAAACATACCGACCGGCGCCGCTTCTTTATTGGCTTCTCGGACGATGTTGTCAGTCTCTTTCTGTAATGCCAGCAGTCCCGCTTCGCCCCGGTCTTCGATCATTAATTTAAATCCCCCGGCACGACCAAGGCCATTCACCGCGGGTGGAGGAAAGACGTTGATCAAGGCCTCGGGAATCTCGGCGGCGATCCGCCGATTCAACTGCTTCAGAATATTCGCGGCCGATTTCTCGGGTTCGCGACGGTCATCAAACTGTTCCAGAATGATAAACATGGTGCCGAAGTTGGAACCATAGGCACTCAATACGAACGCGTTACCAGCGACAGAATTCACATTCTTGATACCGGGGATGCTGAGGGCGATTTGTTCAATCCGCGCCACCACCTCCCGCGTTCGCATCGCCGAAGACGAATCGGGTAATTGGATCCCCGCCAGAAAATATCCCTTATCCTGGGACGGAATAAAGCCACTGGGAAGCTGCTGAAAACCCCAGTAAGTCAAATATAATAACCCGCCATAAACAATCAAAACCAGCGAAGGAACACGAAGCATCCGGCCAACAATCGAAATATACGCCCTGGTCGACACCCGGAACGTGACATTAAACAGCCAGAAAAACCAGCCAAATAAGAAATCGATTACGCATGTCAGCGGATCACGCGCCGCCGATTTGGGCTTGAGTAACAACGCCGCCAGAGCGGGACTCAGTGTCAGCGAATTCAAAGTCGAGATTGCGGTCGAAATCGCAATCGTCAAGGCAAACTGACGAAAGAACAGGCCCACAATCCCGCTGAGAAACGCACAGGGAATAAAGACCGCACTCAGCACCAGGCCAACGGCAATCACCGGGCCAGAAACTTCTTGCATGGCGGCGATCGCCGCGTCACGTGGTGCCAACCCCCGCTCGATGTACTGCTCGACCGCCTCGACCACCACAATCGCATCGTCGACGACGATACCGATCGCCAGGACGAGTCCGAACAGGGTGAGATTATTAATACTGAATCCGGTCAAAGCCATTGCTGCAAAGGTTCCAATGATGGCAACCGGGACCGCAATCAGCGGAATCAAGGCGGCTCGCCACCCCTGTAAGAAGACCAGCACGACGATCGCCACCAGAATAATGGCGTCACGTAACGACTTGACCACTTCAAAAATCGACTCGCGAATGAAGGGGGTTGTGTCATAACCAATCTCGTAATGCACCCCCTGCGGGAAATCCTGGGATAATTCGGCCATGGTCGCTTTGATCGCGTCTGCCGTTTTCAGGGCATTGGCGTCGGGGAGCTGAAAAATGGCGAGGCCGACGGTCGGCTTTCCATCAAAGCGGTTGGCAATGTCCTGCGAACGGGCACCCAGTTCCACGCGACCAATATCTTTGATACAGAGCAGATTCCCCTCATGGTCAGCACGTAACACGACTTGCTCGAATTCCTCGACCGTCGATAATCGCCCCAAGACATCGAGCGGAAGTTCCAAGGCGGCAGCACCACCCAACTCGTCCGGAGGAGCCGGGGCTTGGCCAATGTGACCGGCAGCGATATCCCGATTCTCTTCACGCAAGGCTGCGACAACATCCCCGATGCTCAAATTCAACGTCGCCAGTTTGTCAGGATCGACCCAAATCCGCATGCTGTAATCACGCTGGCCGAACAGCAGCACTTCGCTGATCCCCGGCAGTCGTGAAAGCTCGTCCTTGATATGCATTAACGCGAAATTACTGAGATATAGCTGGTCGTAACGATCATCGGGACAATTAATACTGACAGTCAGCAGGATGTCGGGTGAACGTTTTTTCGTCGTCACCCCTGTTTGCC
Organism: Schlesneria sp.; assembly: GCA_044354755.1. Classification (GTDB taxonomy): domain Bacteria; phylum Planctomycetota; class Planctomycetia; order Planctomycetales; family Planctomycetaceae; genus Schlesneria. The sequence continues at coordinate 6,283 of JBIKZJ010000095.1, forward strand.
GCACCACATCGGGAAGGGACGTCAATGACAGGCTGACACGATTTTGCACCATCACCTGCGCGAGATTCAAATCGGTTCCCGGCTTGAAAGTGACGGTCAACGTATACGAACCGTCGCTGGTGCTTTGCGACGACATGTACAGCATGTTCTCGACGCCGTTGACCTGCTGCTCAATCGGGGCGGCGACCGTCTGGGCGACCACCTGGGCACTGGCTCCTGGATAGTTGCAGTCGACCTGAACCGTCGGCGGAGCGACCGGAGGATACTGCGCGATCGGCAGTCCAAAAACGGCGATCCCCCCGGCCAGTGTGATGAGAATCGAAATCACACTGGCAAAAATCGGTCGATCAATAAAGAACCGCGAAAACATGGATTCACTCGTAGAATATCGCGGAAATAATGATTCGGGTTCGCCGAGTCACATCCACAGCAATTTTGACGGCAGGGTCTGAAATCGTCTAAGAATTCCCTGATCAGGGCTTGGCCGGTTCCTTGGCGTCAACAGTCAATTTTCCCCCGGCAGGAATCGCGTTCACGGGGGGAGTCGTTGTCGGCGGTGCGGTTGTCGGCGGTGCGGTTATGGATGGTGCGGTTATGGATGGTGCGGTCGTTGATGGTTCGATTGATCCCTGTGCTTCCCCCAGCAGCTTCGGCTGAACTTTGGCACCCGCCCGAACCCGCTGCAACCCCGACACAATCACTCGGTCAGTCGCCGCGACCCCCTCTTCAATCACACGACGCCCCTCTTTCAACGAGCCAATTTGCACCCGGCGGTAGACGACTTCATCCTCTTGATTGACGACATAAACAAAGCGTTGTCCCTGATCTGATCCGAGTGCTCCCTCAGGAACCATGATGGCCGGGTGCGGCTTTCCAATTGGAACATGCAGACGGATAAACATCCCCGGTGACAGCAACAGATTCTCATTTTCCACGGTGGCCCTGAGCCGCAGCGTCCCTGTCGTCGTCGAGAGATGGTTATCGAGAAAGTCGATGATTCCCGTGCGAGTGAATTCGGTCTCGTCTGCCAAGGCAAACAGGACCTCATATTTTGTGTCACGCGGCGAAAGAATTTTTCCCTCGCGGATCAAGCGTTCCACTTTCAAAATGGTTCGTTCGTCGATATCAAAATAGGCATAGATCGGATTCAGCGACATCACGGTGACGAGCGGAGTTTCGTCGGCAATAATCAAGTTGCCGGGATCGATTAAACGCCGGCTGATCCGCCCCGTGATTGGTGAATTGATTCGCGTGTATTCATGATTCAGTTCCGCCAGGGTTTGGGTTGCAATTAATGCATCCAGTCCCGCTTCCGCTTCTGAGCGATCCGCAGAAATCAGATCGAGTTCTTCCTGGGTGGTATTCTTCGTACCAAACAACTTGCGTGCCCGTTCCTCCTGACGTTTCAGCCGATCAACCCGAGATTTGGATTGAGCGACGCTGGCCGAGGCGCGGGCCAGTTCTGCATCGTAGGGCCGGGCATCAATGTGGAACAGCGGCTCCCCTTGCTGTACATTCGATCCGTCGACGAAAAAGGCTTTTTCCAGATAGCCACTCACCCGCGAGCGGATTTCAACCGATTCACGAGCCACCAGGCGACCGGTCGTTTCTTCGAATTCCTGAACTTCCTCGGTGGTCGGGTAAGCGACGATCACTTCAGGGATTTTGGCCGCCGGGGGAGGCCCCGCCGGTTTTTGACAGCCCGTAATTCCTCCCGACAACATCAAGCTGAGTCCCCAGCTGACGATCACAGACAACGACATCAAACCGCTTGGTTTTCGGTCAGTAGCAAAGGCGGGATCTGGCATACAAGGAAACCTGGTGAAGCCGAACTGGGGCAGGAAATTGAGCGGAAAACGATCCATCGAGAATGTTACACGCATCATAAGCAGTCTGCTGGCTGCGACACAACCAGCCACCCAGAAACCGCGTCAAAACGCAAAATGACATTTTTTTAAGGGGTTTTCTTGATCAGTCGCACATAATCGATTCCCACCATGTACCCTTTTTCGGCTTTGGGGTTCGCTCCGGTAATCTGAAATCCGAGTTGATGCTCACCGGCAGTCAGCATTTTCGGGCCAACCGACATGACGCCGGTCGTCACCACATCCACGTCATAACAGTCGATCGGACCACCCAGGATTTCTCCGTCGACCATTAGCTGCACAATTCCATAGTCCCGCGCCATCGTCAGGACAACTTCCACGTCATACGTCCCTGCCGTCGCCACGGCAAGTTCCAGCTCCAGCCGCGCCCCCGGCCCCGCCCCGGTCCACCAGAGATGATCCGTTCCCGACCATTTGTCTTTGGGAAAACCGGACATCGCCTGACTGGCGGCATTGCCACCCGTTTTGCCCACAATCTTCAGCGATTCCCCCTCGAACACACCAGGGACCCGCCCGGTCTTGGGATCAATCGGTGCTTTCGGACCACGCAGCGAAACTTGAGCAGGAGTCCCCAGATAAGCGATCAGATCACGCTGCTCATCAGGTGTCAATTGATTCAACTGTCCCTCTGGCATGAGCGACAATTCAGAAAGTTTCCGCTCGTCGATATCCGACTTAGCAACAATCACGGTGTCATTGATCGTACGGACCGTCACCGCGCTGTCGGTTTCTTTCTGGATCAGCCCCGAGATGACTCGCCCATCATTCGTCGAGATCACCGTCATCCGATAATCCTTGCCAACGATCGAAGACGGATCGAGGATATTTTCGAGCAGATAATCGAGATTGGCTCGATTCGAACCGGTGATATCCGGGCCAATTTTGCCCCCTTCTCCAAACAACTGATGGCATGCCGAGCAGGTTTTCGCATACAGCCGTCGACCATTACTCAGGTCTGCCGTCTTGAGTCGAGCCGGTGTTAACATCGCTTTTTGTTTGGCAATCAATGCCAGCTTATCGCCAGCCGTTGGCCGAAATTCGCCCCAGACTGATTGAATCCGTTTTGAGAGCGCAGCATCCTTGAAACCCAGCAGTTGCTGAATGTGATAAGCATGCACGTCCGTACGCGGAACGTCCTTCTTCTCAATCGCATCAAACAACTTTCCGGCCGAGACCGGTCGACTCACCAATGTATTGATGGCGTCGCGTTTCTCCGTTTCCGTCAACTGGCCATACCGGTTCAGGATGGCGGAGGGAATTTTGGCATCGTCGTAAGCGGCGAGTGCTCGTAAAGCCGTGCTGCGTAACTCGGCCTGATCCAGGGCCAGCAGAATGACTCCGGCCGCTTCGGTGTCCCGTCCCTTGACCAGCAGTTCCAGCGCCTTCTGTCGTTTTTCCAGCGGTGCTTTCGCGTCCGCCAGTGTTGATCGCATGCGTGGCAGGATTCGCTTGTCACCAAACGCGACCGCGATCTGATCCGCTTTCGCCTGCACATTGGCATCAGGACTTTGCAACAGTTTTTCGTAGGCAGGCGTCCAAGCGACAGGCTGCGGGATATTGACCCGACCTTCAAACGACTTGCCGATTTCCTCGAGCAGCAGCGATTGCGTCGCGGTCTCGGTCGACTGCGACAACCACTCGATCGCTGCATTCAGCGGTTCGTTGGCCGAAGCGGCACGGCGAACGATATAGCGTGAAACCTTTTCCAGCTGCGACGACTTCGCCAGCGAGATCGCTCGCTGCGGGTCGGCAACAACCAGCGGCTCGACCCCGTACCAGATCACCAGCGGAAGATTATGGTCTTTGGCATCTTCCGCTCGGGACAACAAACCTTCAGCCACCCCCCAACGCTGGTCCAGCGGCAATCGCTGTAGGGCCGAGGCGAGATAGAGCCGCACCACGGGTGAGGGATCCGACTTGGCCAGCGCCGCCAGTTTAACGAGCTGATCCGCCGACAGGACCTTGTCTTCCAGTTCGAGCTGAATTGCCCAAGCCCTGAGATATTCACTCTCGGGACCGGTCGAATCGAGCAGTTCCGTGGTCAGATCAGGACTAATCCCCACGACGGAATGGATCGTCCAGAGCAGTCGCAGTTTCTGCGTCATCCCTTCCGCCTGCTGGAAACGGGATTGCAGCAAGTTTTTGACTTCAACCGATTGGGCTGCCCCCCCCGGCGACATCGTCAGTTGCTCTTGCAACCGCCGCCGCGACATCCGGACATACCATTCGTTGGGATGATGCAGCAGGTCGACCAGGTCGGCAGGTTTCCCCCCTGCCAGTTTGGCCATCGATTGTTTCTGGCTCGCTTTCGTCGCAGCGTCGGGAGTTCCATACGCGATATTGTAGACGCGGCCGTTGGTCCGATCCCAGATTTCCGGGTTCGTACGATGGCAGGCGTTCTTGTCGTACCAGTCAATCAGGTAGACCGAGCCATCTGGTCCGTATTTCAAGTTGATCCCGCGAAACCAGCGATCATTGGCAATCATCGTGTCGGGAGCTCGCTTGCCGATGTAGCCCGACCCAGAACGTTCCAGGCGACATTCGTTAATCCGATTTCCATGCACGTTATGCATATAAATCTGATTGCGATATTCCGCCGGCCAGTTGTCCCCCAAATAAATCATCGCACCACAATGGGCATGACCTCCCCCCGCGGCGAGCGTATCCGAGGGGGCATGCGGTTCGTGACCCCACCAGGCATGATCGGCCAGATTCCCCACATAGTGAGCGTGGTCGGCGATCGTCTTGATGTCGTCAAACGTATACGGATTAAAGTGCTGGCCACCCTGTCGGTGATAGCGCCCCCCCTGCACCATGTGCCACAAGTGCGGAATCACGCAAGCGGTAATAAATGCCTGACCCCGATCATTAAAATCAACCCCCCAGGGGTTACTCGTCCCATTCGAAAAAACCTCGAATTGATGCTTGGTCGGATGATAACGCCAGACCCCGGCATTAAGCCCCTGTCGCTCGTTGTCGGGTGTCCCTGGTTTGCCCACTTTCGAGTGAGTAAAGACCCCATGACAGCCATAAAGCCAGCCATCGGGTCCCCAGATAAAGGCGTTCAAGGTTTCGTGCGTATCCTGCCAGCCGAATCCATCCAGCAAGACAGTCGCACCCGCCGGAACGTCAGCAGGAAACTGGACAGCCTGTGCTGTGGCCCCTTTCACAACAGGATCAGGAATATCATCTCCATCCTGATCCGGAATGAACATTAGGTACGGAGGTGCCCCGACCCAGACCCCACCAAAACCGACTTCCAGCCCACTCACCAGATTCAGACCCTCGATGAAGACTTTTCGTGATTCAAACGAACCGTCCCCATCGGTATCTTCGAGGATGACAATCTTGTCACTCCCCTTCCCATCCGCCGCCCGATTGGGATAGGTGTAAGCCTCGGCAATCCAGAGACGACCACGATGATCGATCGTAAACGCAACCGGCTGATGGACCAGTGGCTCACCCGCCGCCAATGTTGCCCGAAACCCTTTGGGAACCGTCATCCGTGCCGCCGCCTGTTCGGGGGACAGCCCTTCCGCCATCTCGATCGGTTGCTTTGGCTGCGCCGCAGACCACTCCGCCTCGGATACCGTGGCAACCGATTGCAGCAGCACATGACAACCCTTCATCCCCCCGACAACAATGTCGGGAATCTGGTCACCATTCAGATCGCCCACTGTTAACTGTCGCCCGATCCCCGCTGCGCCGTCGGCGAGGTACGGAATCCAGTTGACCCCCTCTTTGGTCCGCTCCAGCTTGAACCAGTAGACCACTGCCCCCGCATCCCACATCGGGCTGCGGTCGTGATGCGACCAGTAGGTCTTGCCGGTGACAATGTCCTTCAGACCATCTCCATCCATGTCATGCAGGGCGAGCGAATGCAATTCGGTGAACAGCACCCCGTACGGATTGTCATCGGGCTTCTCACCCATGATCAGATGCTTTTTGAACTGGATCTGATCCCCCTCGGCAACCTGTTCGTACCAGGCGAGTCCAAAGGCATGCGCCTGCAAACTGGTGATGACATCATTGTCACCGTCCCCATCAATGTCGTAGGCAAACATGTCGCCGCCGCCGGCACCCGAGAAGGGATACGCATGGACCACCCAGAGTGGATCCCCCTCGACCGATTTTGGCTGTTCCAGCCAGCCATCTTTGTACAGCAGGTCTTGACGTCCATCTCCATTCACATCACCGACCCCCAGGCCATGCCCAAACGGGGTATCGGTGATTTTCCCGCTGATGACATGCAGCGTTTGCTCTACAAACGGCTGCTTGGGATCGAAGCTGAGATACCCGAAGACCCCATCGCGGGCACAGACCAGTTCGGGACGTGCGTCACCAACCAGATCGACAAACTGTGGCGATTCATTGCCGACCTGGGCGAAAACTTTGTGTTTCGTCCAATGCTGATCCAATTTGTTGCGTCCCGGATTTTCAAAAATGAAGCCGGGGGTTCCGGGAAGCCCTGCCGTCAAAACGTCATTCCAGCCATCCCCATTAAAGTCGTAAACCCACGAGAAAAAGTTGTCGGAATAACCTCGACGGTTTTGGGGCTTAGAAGGATAAATCTCATGTCGCTGCGAGAATTCCGGACCTTCCCACCAGAAAGGACCATGAACCACATCCAGTTTCCCATCCTGATTGAGATCCCCCAGGCTGGCCCCTTCCGAAAAGTAGTCCTCGGTTAAAGCTCGCCGTTCAAATTGATGAACCTGGAATTCTTCCGCATTGACTGGCAGACTCAATGCGATCAGGCAGATCCAGGTAAGCGTTGGGGTGCGCATGTCGAGATTCTCATCAGGGTCGCGGAAGGAAGAATAGCAAACGAATCAAACCGGGCCAATTCGTTGAGATCTTAGCCGTAGTATGTCGTCGAATCAGGCTGGAGACAATTGACATCAAGAGTATATGGGACGAGTTACAGTTCCGGGAAGTTGGGAACGTCTGCATTGCGCTTGGATCGTTCACCGTCCAATCCTGAAGAGATCAACGCAATTTAAACGGACAGGTGAGTTCTCTCAGGGACCGTCCCCATCAGACGACAGCCCGCTCGGTTCTTCCCGACGGAAATGCGGCAACGAGGATTTAACGCCAAGGCGCCAAGCCGCAGGGGCGCAAAGAATACAAAAAACGGGTTGGAGTTTGCAGTTTGAAGTCTACCGTTTGGTTCGGTTTTTCTTTGCGGCCCTGCGACTTTGCGTCCTTGCGTTAAATTTCCAAAACAGCCCACGCGACCCGGCCCCCGTGTGCTCGCAGAAAAATCCGCCAGCCACCGCTATTCCGCCAGATTGGCCCCGCCAGGAAATTTATGACCCATTTTGTCTCGTTTGGTCGCCAAATAGAATTCTCGCTGCTTTTCCGCCGGTGCAATAATCGGAACTTGCTCGACCACCGTCAAATCGAATCCCGGAAACGCATTGATCTTCTGTGGATTATTCGTCAGCAACCGGACCGAAGTAAGCCCGAGATCTTTCAGGATTTGCAGGCCGACACCGTAGTCACGGGAATCGGCTTTGAAACCGAGTTTGTGGTTCGCTTCGACCGTATCATATCCCTGATCCTGGAGCTGATAGGCCTTGAGTTTGGCGAGTAGCCCAATCCCGCGTCCTTCCTGAGGCAGATAGATCACCGCCCCTGCCCCCTCGTCATGGATCATCCGCATCGCCATGTGCAACTGGTCCCCACAATCACAGCGGAGCGAATCGAGCACATCCCCGGTAAAACAAGAAGAATGAACTCGCACCAGCGGTGCCGGGACCGAACTGAGGTCGCCCCAGACAATCGCCATCGGCTGCTGTTCTTCATATTGTACGCTGTAGGCAATGATCTTAAACGAACCATAATCGCGGGTCACAAACGGGGTTTCGACTTCCCGCGTAACCAACTGCTCGCGCCGCCGCCGATAACGGATAATCTGGTCGATCGAGATCAGCGGAATGCCGAATTTTTTCGACAGTCCGCGCATCTCGTCAATCCCAGCCATCCCCCCACCCTGTTCGCTGAGGATTTCAATCAAGACGCCCACGGGCTTCATCCCCGCCAGACGGAGCAGGTCGATGGTCGCCTCGGTATGTCCGGTCCGACGTAGCACTCCCCCCTCTTTCGCCAATAACGGATTCAGATGGCCCGGACGAACAAAGTCTGAAGCGACGCTGGCGGGGTCACTCATCGCAACAATCGTTTTGGCACGGTTGTCAGCACTGACACCACTCCCCGCATCCCGATGATCGACAGGAGTCATAAACAACGTCTGATTCGGAGCGTTGTTCCGCTGGCTATCGACAATGGGAGAAAGCCCCAATCGATCTGCAGTCTCTTGCAGCAGCGGTACACACAAGACCCCGGCTCCGTACCGCAGCATGAAGGTGACCATTTCCGGAGTCACCGATTCTGCGGCACAAACGAAGTCCCCTTCGTTTTCACGTTCTTCCGCATCCACAACCATCACCAGTCGCCCCGCTTTCAACGCATCAATCGCGTCGTCCAGGGGAGAAAAGCAATCAGGGGTGGAGGGAGGAACGATCATCGTGTCACTAAGCCAATCATCACAGGGATAAAAACAGTTGCCGGGGATTTGTAGCAGGGCCGCCACTGTATGCGGTTGCCACTGTAGCGCGGCCGCCACTGTAGCGCGGCCACCACAATTCCTGGCTGATCTACTTTGCCAGATCGACGCAAATCAGCTCTTTGTCGTTGCGGACATACATCCGCTTATTGGCATAAGCGGGGGCACACCAAGCGACCTCGCGTCCAAACGCGTTGTTGGTGGCATCAATCACATGCATGCGGGAAAGTTCCGTAAAGCCCTTCGCCGTGATCTGTCCGATGATCAGGTCACCCGTTTCCGCGAACATCCAGAACTTGTCTGACGAGCCCGCTCGAACCAAAAACACCGTACCGCTCCCGACCTTGCGTTCGCCCAGCGGCTGAGGAGTCGTCCACTGAATATCACCACTGGGGATGTCAAAGCAGCGCAGATCACCGCTTTGATCCAGCCCAAAGATCTTGCCATCCATCAGGAATGGCTGAACATTGACCGGAGAAATCCCCTTTTTGGCTTGATCACGCCAGACGGTCTTGGCACCGGGTTTGTCTGCAGCCAGTTCCAGCAGAATGTTTTTGTTGTTATAGCCCCCCACAAACAGAAAATTCCCCAGTTGGATCGGAGTCATAATGATCGAACCATTGTCACCCTTGTAATCCTGTAACCAGTACTGCTTGCCTGTTTCGGGATCGACCGAGTAGATCGAATCGGGGCTGCAAATGATCAACTGCCGCACACCTGCGTGCTGAATGATCAGTGGCGGTGAATACCCCTGCTCAGTCGCGGTCCCCGTTCGCCAGATCTCGACACCCGTGTCCTTGTTCAGTGCCACACAGTGCGACCCTTCACCACCCGCCAGAATGATCAAATTGTTGCCGTCAATTAGCGGCTGACTGGCATATCCCCACAACGCCGCTTTCGTCTTGTAAGTCTCTTTCAGGCTCTGGGACCAGACCACGTCCCCCGAGGTGGCGTCCAGACACGCAATCATCCCTTCGGCACCGTGTGCATAGACCTTTCCCTCATGAATCAGCGGAGTCGTACGGGGTCCTGCCGGATACGAAATCGAGTAAGTCTCGGCCTTTTCTTTCGACCAGAGCTGTTTCCCCGTCTTTTCATCGAAACAGAGAATTCGCTCAACACCCGTCGATTCCTTGCGGGCGAAGTTGTCGACTTTGACATTGTCACGAGTCACATAATCGGTGACGTAAACCTTCCCCCCGGACACGGCGGGACCCGAGTACCCCCCTGCGACCGGTGCCCGCCAGACAATCTTGGCCTCTTTCGGCAACGTATCCACCAGCCCAGTTTCGCGCCAAACGTTATCGCGTTTGGGCCCCATCCACTGCGGCCAGTCATCCGCCTGAATCGGGGCCTGAACGACCCCCTGCACGATGATGGCACCAAAAACTGTCAGACAAAGGCAAGTTCGAAGCATCATAGAATCCCGAAAGAATACGAGGTTTACTGGCGGAGTTCACTGGCCGAGGTTTACTGGCGGAATGGTAGTTCCCCGTCGCGATCGCGTGCAAGCCAAGCCCCTCAAGGACCTGCGGCGGGTCATCCGCCAGAGAAGTCCCTGCGCACCCCAAAATCAGGCACCCGCACATGAGACCAATGTCTTCAGGCTTTCGAGCAACCTTGCCACTTCCTCTGCGGTGTTGTAGTGCATCAATCCCACCCGGACGACACCCTGCGGTTCCAACCCGAAAAACTCGGTCAACTGTAACGCATAAAAGTTGCCATGCCCGACGAACAATCCCGATCGCCCCAGCGTTTCCGCAATCTGGATGGCCGACAGTCGATCATGGACAAAACTGACCGTCGGTGTCCGTTCCTGCAGCCGCCCCAAGTCGGTCAGCCCCAGAATCTTCAGCCCCGGAATCTCACCCAAGCCTGTCAG
>JBIKZJ010000466.1:0-4962 GCA_044354755.1 Schlesneria sp.
CATCCACATCCATGAAGTCGGGGTGCATCGGGTCGCTGGGGTCAAAGAAAAAATCTCCCAATCCCATCGGCATGGTGTTTCCCCCCAGTGAACTTTTGCGGCGTTTGGCCATCGAATCGAGGTCGCTGGCGCCGTCACCCAAACAGTTCATCAAGGCTTCCTGCCAGAGCTTGTCTTTACTAATCGGATGATCTTTGTCCTGAGCAAGTCGCTTCATCGCATACCGCAGGACGTTGATCCCGTCGCGGGTGGAAAAATCGAGATTGAGTTCATGCGCCTGCTGGAGAAAACTCACCGTCAGGTTCAGCATTTCCGTTTCGGCAAAGGGAAGATGGAACTTGAGGATCGACAGTTCGTCATCGCGGTTCGGATGCCCGAGTGTCAACGTTGGCTGTAGACGACTCAGGATATAGTCCGGAATTTCGAAGGTCGATTCGTCATCGTTCATCGTGACCGCACAGCGAAAGTCGGGATGAGCGTGAATCGTGATTCCCGCGACAATCGATTCGACATACCGACGATGATCGAGCAGTGGTGCCAGGCTGGCCCACGACTTTTCGTTCATCCGGTTTCCTTCGTCCAGAATCACGATCCCACCCCGGATCATCGCAGTGACCAGCGACGAGGCGTGGTATTTGATGTGACCGCTTTCCGCCAGCACGGGTGTTACGAGCAAATCTTCCGGGCGTGTGTCGGCCGTACACTGGTAAATATACAAATCCTGTTTGCGATTTCGTCCGGCGGAAATCGCCAGGGTGGTCTTGCCGATCCCCGGTGATCCGACCAAGCGGGGTGACAAGGGCAAATCCTTGGCATCGACCACGAGCCAGCAGGCGAGCAATTGTTGCAGGATTTCACGTTGACCGATCCATTCTCCTTCCGACGTATCGGGCTGGCTCAGGTGGAGACGAACCCCGTCGATTTCGATCGATTCGATCATGGAGGCTGATACTTTCGTAAAATATTCGTAAAAATAAGGGTGCTGCTGGCGTGCTGCCAGCGTTTCCGGCAAACTCACATTCCTCGGAAATGCGTTATCGGCCACGCAATTCCCAAAGACCCACTCCCCGCTTCTGCCATTGTTTCGCCATTGTGGTCGACTGGCCACTCGCCGACAAGTTGACAACCCTTGCTTGGGTCGAGAACCTTCCAGCATGACAGACCCAGCGCCCGAACCCTCATCACCGATTGATCCGAAGGAAAAGGTAAAAACCTTTCCCACATCGCCCGGCGTTTATCTGATGAAAGACGATCGCGGTCGCGTGATTTACATCGGCAAAGCGGTGAATCTGCGAAATCGGGCCGGAAGTTACTTTACCAAACAGGCGGCCGAAGAGTTACGGACCGCCAAGCTGGTGCTGGAAATCAAGGACCTCGACTACATCGTCACCGACAGTGAAGTTGACGCCCTCTTGCTCGAAGCCCGACTCGTCAAAGATGTCCAGCCGCGATTCAATCAGGAATTGAAAGACGACAAAACGTTTCCGTACCTGGAAATTTTCATTCGCGAAGAATTCCCCCGCGTCGAGTTCACCCGAAAGCCCCGTTCCCGTGGTACGAAGCTCTATGGGCCGTTTACCAATGCCAAGCGGTTACGCGGGGCGATTGTGGTGCTGCAGCAGATTTTTCAGTTCCGGACCTGCACCCTGGATATCAAGGAAGCGGACGAGCGTTGGCGATGGTTTCGTCCCTGCCTGCTGGCCAGCATCCATCAATGTACGGCTCCGTGTAATCAACGAATCAGCCGGGATGACTATCGTCGAGACATTCGTCGCCTGCGACTGTTTCTCGAAGGAAAAAAGGATTCGCTCTTCACCGAACTGCGGACGGAGATGCAGACCGCTGCCAAAGAGTTGAAGTTCGAGAAGGCGGCCCGCCTGCGCGACCAGATCAAGTTACTGGAAAACCTCAATCTGCGCGGGGATCTGCGGGAACATGCCCAGCCCGAGGTCTTTCAGGTCGATCCGAAGCGGGGGTTGCTGGGTCTCAAAAAAGTCTTTGACCTCCCCGCAGTTCCACGCCGCATCGAAGGGATGGATATCGCCCATCTGCAGGGAGGGGAAACGGTCGCCAGTTGCGTGCAATTTATCGACGGCCTGCCGTTCAAGCAGGGTTACAAACGATTCAAGATTCGCACGGTCGACGGGGTCGACGATTTTGCCTCGATGCGAGAAGTCGTCAGCCGTCATTTTCGGCGGCTGCAGCAAGAGGGGGAACCGTTTCCCGATCTGTTGCTAATCGATGGTGGAAAAGGGCAGCTCGGAGCGGCGATGGCGGCACTGGGCAGCATCGGGGTGCAGGCCCCTTTCGTCTGTTCGCTGGCGAAGAAACAAGAAGAAATCTTCCTGCCGGGACAGTCGGATCCGAAGCTGCTCAGCAAGCATTCGTTTGCCTTGCGTCTGCTGCAATACGTACGCGACGAATCGCATCGATTTGCCCAGCAGTACCATCATCTGCTGCGAAAGAAATCCACGTTCGGCGACGATGCTTAACAGCCGACTTCGATCCGTGAAAAACGAGGACTGGCTCCGACCCAAATCAGAAATCCACTTCAATAAAACGCAGTGCGAGGTGCCGTCCCCGTTTTTCAGCAGAACGTACTGCGGACTTTGATCGGATTATCCTGCGTTTTCGCTGCAGTGGATCCGTCTTCCGAAAATTTCGGTAATCCTGTAACCTGCCGCCAATTCGTTTTCGGGGGCGACCGTAAGCGGTTGCTGTCGAGTGAAAAACGAGCTATCTGGGTTGTTTCACCGGCGTCGGATGTGGATTCCGACCTGACCAAGAATTGCGACCCCTCAAGGAAGATGGGAGTCTGCTGTGCGACTGGATGCATTGATATTTGGCGGAGGAGCCGCAGGATTGTGGCTGCTGGATCGGATGTCGCGCGATGGGCATCACGTCTTATTGCTCGAATCTCACTCATTGGGATCAGGCCAGACCATTGCCTCGCAAGGAATCATTCATGGTGGTCTGAAGTACTCGCTCGCCGGGATGCTGACCAAATCCGCAAAAAATATTCGTGAGCTTCCCACTGTCTGGCGCGACTCGCTGCTGGGTAAAACGACACCCAATTTGACTCGTACCCAACTGAGGTCAGACTGCTGCTATCTCTGGCAGACCGATACGCTCGCCTCCCGAGCCGGGATGATCGGCGCCCGAATCGGATTGAAAGTGAAACCCGAAACGATTTCCTCGGATGAGCGTCCTGAATCACTCGATGGAGTCTACGGCACCGTCGCTCGGCTTCCCGAGCAGGTGATTTCCCCACACAGTTTTCTGCAGGATCTGGCCACTCAATACGATGACCGGATTTTGCAGATTGATGCCCAGCAGGGGCTGGAATTTCAGCTCGTTAGTCCTGGCGAGGTGAAGGCAATCCGCCTGATTTCGCCCACCGATGGAAGTACCCTGGAGCTCCATCCACGGCAGGTGATTTTCACTGCAGGAGGAGGAAATGCCCGGTTACGTCAGCAAGCGGGACTGAGCGCCGATGTGATGCAACGTCGTCCCCTCCACATGGTCCTGATGCGAGGTCCCCTGCCGGAATTGAACGGACACTGCCTCGATGGGGCGCGAACACGTGTGACCATCACGTCCGAGCGCGACCAACTGGGACGCATGGTGTGGCAAGTGGGTGGTCAAGTGGCCGAAGATGGGGTCAAAATGGATGCGCGTTCGTTGACCGAGCATGTTCGGCGCGAGTTATCGTCGGTCCTACCTGCGGTCGATCTGCGGCAGACCGAATGGTCGACCTACACGGTCGATCGAGCCGAAGGAGCGACCGCCAATGGTGGTCGTCCCGAGAGCATTCAGGTGCTCTGTGCGGGTAACGTGACAACCGGCTGGCCAACGAAACTGGTGCTGGCTCCGGTCCTGGCGGAAGAAATTTCCAGCCGAGCAACATCCCCCTATCTTTCGGCTCCCTTCGATACGACCCCTTTTGCGGAATGGCCCCGTCCTGCGGTTGCCGCACTTCCCTGGGAAGAGGCGAGTTGCCATTGGTGGAATGTCGGTAGCGTCCCGGTGATCCCACGTCGTCGCGCTGCCTGATGCTGGCCTGATATTTGCCGGAAAATACCACGATCGACTGCTTTCCAGCGAATGCTTGTTTCGAACAAATCCTTGCGAAATGGGGGCGATTTTGAGTCCAGATCATCCTCCTGCCAACGAGAATATCGAGTGGGCGACCCATTCCAATCCGCTCGCGTTGCCCCCTGAGGTCCCTTTTCCGCAGGTCTCGTGGGATTGGTCGGCGATCAATTCCGTCCCGCAGATCGACCCAACTGCATGGGTGGCGGAAGGAGCGATCATCATTGGCCGTGTGCGGCTCAAGGCGCGCAGTTCCATCTGGTACGGCTGTATTTTGCGTGGTGACCAGCAGTGGATCGAAGTGGGTGAAGATACGAACATTCAAGACGGATCGATCCTGCACATCGAATCCGATACCCCCTGTCTGATCGGAAATCGGGTAACGCTCGGTCATCGAGCGATTGTTCACGGATCGACCGTAGGGGATGGTGCCCTGATCGGGATCGCCGCAACGGTGCTCAGCCGTTGTGTGATCGGAGCAGGGGCACTCATCGCAGCCGGAGCGGTCGTGCTTGAGCGAACCATCGTGCCACCGAACACCCTATGGGCCGGCTGCCCCGCGAGGCAAATCAAAGAGTTAACACCAGCGCAGCAAGATCGATTAGCAGGAACGTATCAACACTACGTGAATAATTCGATCGGCTATCGCGCGAGGTTTTCCAAGTCACCCCGATCAATCGAACGCTGATTCGGATTCGAAAACGGGGACTGGCTCCGTCTTCGGTGCCTGTCCCCGTTTTCGCGAATCTCTTCGAATCTTTTTTCGAATTCCGTCTTCGTCTTCCCCCCACCCAATTGACCCGTCCCCGACTTCATCATCCTGCAACCGACGTCGGATATCGGAAACGGGGACAGCGACGGTCTTAATTG
>JBIKZJ010000096.1:0-16507 GCA_044354755.1 Schlesneria sp.
CCAGTGACGCATCGACCCGCTCGTCATGCAGGGTGAGCTGATCGATTTCGTCGAGCACCGCCGCTGTCTGATAAGCGGGTCGGCGGATGATCACCCGCGGCAGTGAATCGCTGATCCGCACCAGGTTGATTGCATCCCCAGGCTTGGCGGAGCTGACGATCTGCCGAGCCATTTGTTTAGCTCGTTCGAAGCGCGTATTGCCGTTGGGGGCAAAGCCCATGCTGAGTGTCGCATCGATCACGATGATTCGGTGCCTTCGCCCTTCGGTTTGGATGTACTCGCCGAGCGTTTCTGCGATCGGCCTGGAGAGTGCGAGGGCCACCAGAAGGATAATCATGGTTCGGATCAGCAGCAGTAACAATTGTTCCAGCTTGATTCGACGTGACTGTTTTTTGGTTGCGGCGAGCAGAAACCGCATCGCAGCCCAGGGGACGGTCTGGAATCGTCGCCGATGCAGCAGATGAATGACGATCGGAATAGCACCTGCCGCCAGGCCCCACAACATCAGGGGGCTGCCGAATCCGAATGCAAGAATGAAGTAAATCGAGAACATGCCCACGACAATTTCGAGTAACCACGAGACCACTAAGCTTGATCTTGGCGGAACAGGCCTGTGTAACGCAACTCTTCGCCGTGAAAACGAGGAGTCGATCGACTTCTTCGGGGTGGAAACGGTTGCGGACAGATGCGAGAGATCACGAGTTATGATACGTTTTGGCGATGGTCGATCGAAGACAAGGGAAATCCAGATCAAACCGAATCAAAGAGAGCCAACGCGATGGATTTTATGACGAAGTGGCCAGCCGGGCTGGGTTATGCCGAGTTTCTTCAGCGATATGCGTCGCCGGATCAGCACCGGCGATGGGATGCGGTTTACCATGAGGTCAAACTGACCGCCGCTCAAAACGAGCTGTTGAAGAGTTTTTCTCGGGAAATGCTGGTTGCGGTCGTCGCGGGAACCTGGTGTGGCGACTGTGTCCAACAGTGCCCGATTTTTGAAGCCTTTGCCCAGGCATCAACACGACTGCAAATCCGTTATTTTGATCGTGACGATCATGGTGAACTCGCCGACGCTCTGTCGATTTGCGGCGGGCGTCGAGTCCCTTCGGTGCTGTTCCTGTCGGAAGAGGGAGCCCCTTGCGGTCGCTACGGTGATCGAACACTGGCGAAGTACCGCGATTCTGCGGCGTCGTTGAGTGGTGCGGCTTGCCCAACCGGATTGGTCGCCGAGGGACAATCGTTGCAGGGAGCGGTGATTCAGGAATGGCTGGATCAGTTTGAACGGGTTCAATTGATACTGCGACTTTCACCCCGATTGCGGCAAAAACACGGCGACTGACCCAGTTTCGGCCTGGTACGGCTCGGGATAGAGGACACAGGTGGAGGACTTGGGTTCAGCGCCCCAGACGTTATTTTCCGCCCCCTCCACTGAAAGTCCACTGCGAGCGGATCGTCAATGGAGGGCGGTGCTGGTCGCGAGGGAACGGGTCTGGGTCAACGTTGACGGTTCCTCCGTTTCCTTGTCAGTTCTCTGTTGGAAATCATCATCTGAAAAAGTACGTAGTATGCAAGCGGATGTAACGACCTTGGACGCATCCTCTGGCCCTGCCGAGCGAACGATTCTGGTCGTAGGGGATTCAGACCGCGCCGAGATGCGTCCGCTGGTCGCCTGGTTTCGCGGATCGATTGGTCTCCGTTCGCACTGGATTGTTCGCCGCCATCTTCTTGATTTCAGCCAGCCCTTTGCCGCGAATGAATTTCCCGATTTGATCATTGTGCTGCAAAGCGGGCCGTACGAGTATTCGCCAAGCGAAGTCAACCAGTTGCTGGCGTCTGCCCCGTTGGCGCGTGTCGTGGTTTGTTACGGAGCCTGGTGCGAATCGGACGGTCGCAATCACGGCATCTGGCCACTCTCCGTTCGCGTCCCCGTCTGGGCCGCACCGGCACGAATTCAGCAGGAATGGAATCTGATCCAAGCTCCTCGGGATCTTCCACCACTCCCCTGGTCTGCGTCCCGGGAAGAGGTCTTCGCGGCGGATCATCCTGCACCAGTGCGAGCTCTTTTTCCGCAGCGGATTCTGATTGACTCGCCCGACCTTCGCTATCGGCAGGGGTTAGTTGAGCAACTTTTCGAGTCGGGTCATCAGGTGGTTGCAGACGATCCTTCGGTTCTGCTGTTTGACGCCGATCCCTGGGGACCGATACGGAAAGCGGATCTTCACTCGCTCATCAATCGCTTTCTGCCGGTCGTCACGGATCGCCAGGAATCACCCGAAACCTTAATCAGAAATCAGGGAACCCCATCGTCATGGCTGGGGGAGCGCGATGCGGTTGGCAGCGGGCATCCGGCATCTGATCGCCTCGGTCTCGGCGTGTTTCACGGTTTCAGAGTGTTTGCAATTGCCAGCCTGATCCAGCCGCCGCTGGTCGAGGAACTTGGTCAGTACCAGGTCGAGAACGTTTTTCCGAAATTAGGACCTGCCCTGATTCGGTTTCTTTCGCGATAACTGTTGCTGAAAATGCCGAAAACACCCGATCAGAGCTGCTGTAACAGGGATCTGGGTACCCCGATGTCGATCACATGGACCTCCCCCGTCCAGCGGGTGGCAGCAGGTTGATCGAAGCCGATTTTCCGGGCCACGAATGTGGCGGTGTGATCAGCCCGAATACAAACGTCGAGCGGTTGGCCAGAATCACAGTCCAGCCCCGAGGGGAGATCGACCGCGAAGAGCTTGCTGCCGGATGCGTTCATCGCCTCGATCGCCGCGACGAAGGGTTCGCGAATCGTCCCCTGGGTTCCCGTTCCCAGCAAGGCATCCACAATCCAGTCTGCACCAGCCAACTGGGCTCCCCAGTCAAAAGGTGGGTAAAGCAGCGGGGTTTGGGCTCGTTCCAGAATCTGCAGATTGGCTGCGGCATCGCCGGAAACTTGCGCGGGGGATGTGCAGAGCAGCACACGGACTTCCACCCCGCAATTTTCGAGATGGCGGGCGATCACAAAACCATCACCGCCGTTATTTCCCTTGCCACAACAAATCACTACCCGACCGGTGATGCCGAGACTTCGCAGCAACTCGGCCGCATTCCGGCCCCCGTTTTCCATCAGGACCAACCCGAGCATGCCATAGTTTTCGATCGCAATCCGGTCGACATCGCGAACCTGTTCGCGAGTTAACGAGGGAACAACCGAGGTCACGGGGGAATTTCGGGGGATCATTTTGACCTTAAATCACTAACGGGAAACAACCGGCGATCCGAGGAAACGAGCCTGCAGGAGCACGATCGACTAGGAATCATCGCCCGGCACGGGTAAAACCGAAGGCATGGCCGCAATTCATCCTACCACTTCGCCGCTTTCGATCCACGACATGACCGTCGCTTACCGCGGACGGCCGGTCTTGTGGGATATTGATTATGATGCCCCCGCCGGAAAATTGGTGGCGATTGTCGGTCCGAATGGTGCGGGAAAAAGCACACTGATCAAAGCGGTGCTGGAACTGATACCCCGAACCGACGGAGAAGTCCGTTTTTTTGGTGGGACGTACCAGCAGCAGCGGCGACGAATTGGGTATGTGCCGCAGCGGACCAGCGTGGACTGGGATTTTCCCGTGAATGCACTGGATGTGGTTGCCATGGGACTCTACCGCCAAATTGGCTGGTTCCGTCCCGTCAGCCGATCCTATCGCCAACAGGCTTTGGCCGCATTGGAACGAGTCGGGCTGGCGGAGTTTGCCGGGCGGCAGATTAGCGAACTTTCGGGAGGCCAGCAGCAGCGGGTCTTCCTGGCACGAGCACTCGTCCAAAACGCCGATGTCTACCTGATGGACGAACCTTTCGCCGGGGTCGATGCGGCGACCGAACGGGCCATTGTGGAACTGTTGCGAGAACTGCGATCAGCGGGCAAGACTGCACTCGTCGTTCACCACGACTTGCAAACGGTGGCCGAGTATTTCGATGAGGTCTTGCTGCTGAATATGCGACTGGTGGCGAGTGGCCCGGTCGAACAGTGTTTCACGACCGAAAACCTGCGGCGCACTTATGGCGGCAAGCTGGCGCTGCTCGATCAAGTCGGCCACCGGATGCAACACCAGAAAATCAACCTGCCGTGAAAAATCAGGGCCTTTTCACCGTTTTAGAAACCAGGAAAATCAATTGCTGTCGGAAATAAAAGCACTCTTGCCAGATGCGTTTGAACCGTGGGAAATGCGGATCCGATATCTGTGTCGGCCTCTGACCCGACTGTTTTTTTTCGGCCGCAACCGATCCTGCATCGTCTGTGACAGTTGGACTCGGTCCTTTCTCTCGCATGGGCCAAAGTCCCGCCGCAATCCCGATATCGTTTGCCCGATCTGCCTTTCGCACCGGCGACACCGATTAGCGTGGCGCTATCTCAATTCCCACACGGATTTGTTGGATGGCAAACCGAAAAGACTTTTACACTTTGCCCCGGAAATGGCGTTTTCCGTCCACTTGAAGAAGATTCCCGGACTGGACTATGTCTCGGCTGATCTTGCCAGTCCCCATGCGATGCGCAAGATCGATATCACCTCGATGGACCTGCCGGATAACTCGTTCGATATCGTGTTATGCAGTCATGTTTTGGAGCATGTGCCTGAGGATCGGAAAGCGATGCAGGAAATCTTTCGGATCCTGAAACCGGGCGGTTGGGGATTGATCCAAGTGCCGATTTCAGGAGAGACGACGCTCGAAGACCCCACGATTACCGACCCGCGCGAGCGTGAGCGATTATACTTGCAGGATGATCATGTCAGGCTCTATGGCATGGATCTCAAGGATCGCTTGATTCAGACCGGTTTTGTGGTTGAGGTGACCTATGGCAGAGAGGTTGTTGATCCGCATCAGTGCGAATTGCTGGGGGTAACCCCCAGCGAACCCCTTTTTCATGTCAGGAAACCGGCGACGTAATGGATCAGCGCCGGACCTGAAACTCTGGCACAAACGAAGGAATTGCATGACGGGGGGGCGACTGGAGTGGGGCGGAACGATTCTGGTGGCAGCGATTCTGTTTGCCATCGATTGGGGGTTTCAGGATCAAAACGTCTGGCAAGGATGGACCGAAAGTGCCGAGTTCAAACGTCCTCGGTATGCTGAATCGGTCCACCGTCAGCAAGTGATTCTTTGACCGGCCTGTCGCTCGCGTCCGCCTTGGCCTATCAGCGATCGGAAAAGCCGGCTGCGGCCAAGTCCGTCCTGTTGGAACGGGAACCGCCTCTTGTCGAGCGGCGCTGATGACCACGATTTTTCGTAGCGTTGCGATCGATTGATTTGCAAACAAACAATTTTGCGGCCAAATCAGGATGCCACTTGCGGCCATTCATCGCAGTCCGATGCAGCGACGCTTTTCTTTTTGTATGATCATCGTGCGACGAGAAATTCATCGGCAAGCGTGCCTGAAGGTGGGCTCCGGCCGCTGTTTTAAGTTGGTAATCGACATTCGCAGGTCCAATCTGAGGAATCTCATGCCTTTTGTCGGGGGGCATAACGGGGGGCGAACTCTGGCGTTTGTCTCTCGTTTTTTGGTGAATCAGCGTAATCTTTCGATTAAGGTCCAGAAAAAGACGTAACCATTTCTTCAAATCCATCAACTTAATCACATGGCGAAATCTACCACTCCCTGTCGTGTTCTGATGATCATTCCCGTGTTGCTCGCGGTGCTGACGGTCCCCGTCTACGCCCAGAACGAATGGGAAGTGACGCCGGAAAGCGAATTAGCGCTCGAGCGAGGCTTGGCCTGGCTGGCGAAAACTCAAGGTCCGCAGGGAAATTGGGAATCCAACGACCTGGGACTGGTGGGGCTCGGGGCACTCGCTTTTCTCTCGGCCGGTCACACACCTGGTCGGGGAAAGTACGGCGAGAATGTTGACCGGGCGCTCAAGTATGTGGTGAAAAACGCCAAACCATCGGGGCTGTTAAATATCGCGGATGCCCAGCGTGACTTGTATAACCATGGTTTGGCCGCTTTCGTACTGGGGCAGGCCTATGGAATGACGGATGACCCCCAGATTGGGAAAACCCTGGAAAAGTCGCTGAAACTGATTGCCAACACGCAGTGTGATGACGGAGGTTGGGATTATCGCGCCAAACGACAGCCGCATGGCCATGATCTGAGCTTATCCGTGATGCAGGCGAAGGCACTGCGCAGCGCCGTTGATAGCGGTTTTGAAGTTCGTAACGACGTGATCAAGCTGGCCATTCAGAGTGTTCGTGACCATTACAAGGCAGACAATGGTGCCCGGGGGATGGAAGATCGGGCCAAGGAAGGGCCGGGTCAGTTTACTTATGATGGCAATCGGGCCACCGTCGCCATGGCGGCGTGCGGCGTGGTTTGCCTGCAAGAGTTTGGCCAGTATGACGATTGGCGAATTTCGAAAAATCTGGACTACATGTCGAAAGAGCTCGCGCGACTGACCCCGGTGAAGGGAAATGGGGAAGTCCCGTTTGATGCCTATACATTGTATTACCTCGGGCAAGCCCTCTATCAGTCGGGGGGACCAAGCTGGCGGACCAACTATCCGCTGTTGCGTGAGCATCTGGTCGCCTCACAGGTCCGCAAACCCGAAAATCCCGCTGAAGATGGTTCCTGGCGCGATACCCGCTGGGTCCATGGCAAGCAGGGGCAACTTTACGGGACGGCGGTCGGTTGTTTCATTCTTGCCATCCCGAACCGGTATCTCCCGATTCTGCAGGAAGGGAAGATCGAAGGCCTCAGGGAAAAGCTGGGTGGAGGTAAGCCCAAGTGAATCGCCACCATTTCGGTTTGCCTCTCCCGTCGTCCCTCTCGCGGGGAAAACAGGCTGAAGCGGCTTCCCTTGATCCCGCTTTGAGTTATCCAGGATTGAGTCTTGCGGAATTGAGTTGCTTCGGGTGGGATTGCCACTGACCCCGACGGATCACGAAGTCACTCGCGGAAACGTTTTTTATGCTCAGTTTTGACGCCAGTTCATTTGCGATTGCCGGAGCCGTTGCGGCGGCGGGGCCGGTACTGATTCATCTTTTGAATCGGCGTCGATTCAAAACGGTGAACTGGGCCGCAATGGATTTTTTGCGAGAAGCGCTCGAACGAAACCGCAAAGTCCTGCATCTGCGTGATATTTTGCTGCTGGCGCTCCGGGTGCTGGCAGTGGTGTTATTCGGCCTGGTTTTGTCGCGACCCTATTTCAAAGGGGCGGCTGCGGGTGCGATGTGGCAGAGCTTGCTGCTGGGGCTCAGTCTGCTGGCGGCATTTGGGTTTGCCATCGGTTGGGTGACCGCTCCGAAGGGGCGGAGCAAAGGGTTGCTCGCCGTCGGATTGCTCGCGGGATTAGCAGCAGCCGGATACCAGTTGTCGGGATTGGCGGGAACGTCGAGCGAAACAAGCGAATCACTGGCAAGTACCCGTGCTCCTGTTCATGCCGTACTCGTCGTGGATAACAGTCGCAGCCTCGGGGTCGAATCCCTGGGTGGGACCCTGCTGGATCGCGCCAAAGGGAAGGGGGCCGAATTTATTGATTCGCTCCCGCCGGAAAGCCGGATCACGGTGATTCCGCTGGCTGGTTCGGAAACCCCGTTTACCTTAGACGCCTATCGCAATAAAGATGATGCACGGCGGGCACTGGAACGTGTGAAGCTGGTCGATGCCGAAGGAAATATCCGGGCCGGTCTGGAACAGGCCGAGCAAGCCTGTCAGCAGACCGTCGATCTTCCCTCAAAACGAGTGGTTCTGCTCACCGATTTGCAGGCCAATGCCTGGCAGTCGGGGGTCACCCCCGAATTGCTGCGGCGTCTTTCCGGGATGCAGGTTGTCAATCTTGCGACCAGTCCCGCTCACAACGTTTGGGTTTCGGGGTTTCATATTGAAGATGGTTTGACGAGTGCCGAGGTTCCGTGTCGTTTGCTGGCCCGAGTGCATGCGAGTGGGTCCAGTTCGTCCTCGAACGCTGCCGGCGATCTCAGTTCGTTTGAAGTGCAGGTCAAGCTGCTGATTGATGGGAACGAAGTTTCCAGCCAGGCCATCGAGTTAACACCGGGGCAGGAACGAGAGATCGAAATGACCCATCAGTTCGATCTGCTGGCCGATCCCCTGAAGCCCGCCTCGGCCGTGGCCACGTTGGTGGTGCAATCGGAACTCGCTTCGACGGACCAGTTGCCTGCCGATAATCGTCAGCAGATTGTGGTGCCGATCGTCGCCTCACTTCCCGTCGTTTTCATTGATCAATACGGTGATCAGGAAAATCTGGAACAGAACAAGATTGGTGAAACGTATGCGCTGCGGCACTTGATGGCACCCCGCTCCAGTACCGACAAATCCCAGCGGCGTTTGATCCATGTCGAACATGTGCGACCAGATCAGGTGACACAAGAATTGCTCGAAACGGCCAGACTGGTGGTGATCGCCGGATTGGAAAAACCGGACGAGGCGACGGTTCCGCTACTGCATGATTATGTGCAACAAGGGGGCCCACTGATGATTCTGGCGGGTGGTCAATTTGATCCCGCTGGCTGGATGGAAAAAGGCTGGTTGGCAGGGGAGGGAATTCTCCCTGCGCCGCTTGAATCCAAGCCGATTGGGATGACACCTGACGAGGCACCGCAGTTCGTACAGCCGTTCTACGCCTCGTTCCGCTCGATGCAGCATGACTTCTTTCTGGTCGAGGGAGAAGATGCTCAAGTTCTCGCTTCGCTGTTTGAAACAACGCCGTTTTTCAAGGCTGTTCGAGCGGATCTGAGCCCTGGATTGCTCGATGAACAGCTTCAAGCCGAAACGGCCCGTTTTCGTGAGGAAAAACGGTTTCTGGATCAGTATGCGGCACGCCATCTTTCCGGCCAGGAATCGGTTTCTGGCCAGAATCAGGCCAGTATTTCCAGTCCCCAGGATGACGAAGATCGCCGGTTTCGTCATCTCGAACCCGTCTGGTGGAATTGGCGTTCCCCTTTACCCTTGGTGGATCGGGCTTTGCCACCGGAACAACTGGCCAAGCAAAGCCAGCCACGCGTACTCGCGGCGTTCGAAGGTGACCTTGGCCCATTTGTCGTCGAGCGGCGCGTTGGAGCGGGGCGGATTGTGCTCTTCACCAGTGGTGTCACCTCCCCCTGGAATCTCTTGCGAGGATCCGGTGCGATGTATCTGTTCCACCGGGCCAGCTGTCAGTTAATGGAAGGGACCTTGCCGCTGCGAAACTCGATCGCGGGGCAGAAGATCACCTTACCGGTGGAACGCCGGGGGGATGTCCGGTATTGGGTCCAACGTCCGTCGGGTGTCAAAGAGCCTCTCAGTGTCGACGCCATTGGTGCCAATGTTTCGGGGGTGACTCTGCGTCGTCCGCTGATGGCGGGCTCGTATGTGATCACCTCGGAACAGGCCGAGTCTGCAAGCGCGGCATCCGCGGCGAATCTGCTGGATGAAATCCCGTTCGCCGTGAATGGTGCCGAGAGTGAATCCCTTTTGTCCGCGATCTCGATCAGCGATCTGCAGCAGAGGCTGGGACACGATGATGTCCGGATTCTGGGGGCAGACGAGCCGATCCGGCTGGAAGGGGGAGCGCGGCGGGGTCAAGACCTCTGGAAGCTGTTCGGCTGGTTGGTTCTCGGTTGTTTACTCTTGGAAATGCTGGTTCTCGCCTGGCCCAAGCTCGGTCAGAAGAAGGCTCAGGGGGTGCAAGCATGAGCTGGACAGGCCTGATTGGACGACTACTGGGCTACGAAGATGTCTCGAACATCGAATCGGCACGGGTTTCTTTCGGCTCGGCTTGGGGGCATGCATCACCTGCATTGGTCCTGCTCGGTTGCCTGGCACTGGCAATTTTCGCCTTCGGCTTTTATCTGCGCTGGCAAGGAGCTGGACATCGAACCAGCCGCTATCTTCTCGCGACGTTGCGCGCGATTGCACTTTCCTCGCTGCTGCTGATTCTGGCAGACCCGATGCTCGAACTGACACTGGTGAGTATTCCCAAGCCGGTGCTCTGGCTGTTACTGGATGGGAGCGACAGCATGTCGATTCCAGATGAAATCCCCGAAGTCGATCGAAAAGAACTCGGGGCGGCTGTCGACCTGTCCGGTTATCAGGCCGCTCGTGCTGGCAGCGGCAAAGTCCCGGACCGGGCTGCCAATTCCACACCCCAAGCGACCTCCACCCAACCGACTCGTGCCGATTATGTGCGGTCGCTGTTATCAAAGCCGGACCGAAATTTGATCGAGCGTCTCTCGAATCAATTCCGACTCCGTTTCTTTAGCTTTGGTGAGACCGAAGGGGTCCGCGTGCTCAGCACCGCCGAAACCCAGTCGCCGCGATCGCTCGTGCAGGAATGGCAGACCACGGGAACCGTCACCGCGCTGGGTGATGCCTTTGAAGACCTGTCCCGTCAGCATGCGACCGACAATCTGGCTGGATTGCTGGTCTTTAGTGACTTTGATCACAACTCGGGAACGGCACCGCTGGCGGCGGCAAAACGCCTGGGGGTCCCCGTCTTTACCGTCGGAGTCGGACCATTGACTGCGGTCGACCTGAGTATCGATCTGCTGGCTCCACCCACCATGAAGAAGGCCGAATCGTCCACGATCAGTGTCACGGTCCGGCAGCGGGAACTCGACAATACTGCCGTCACCGTCAAATTGTATGCGCATCAACCGGGTAGTGGTCAGGGGGGGAGTGGTCAACCGGGGGGAAGTGGTCAGGGAGAAGATTCTGTCAGAACGCTGATCGGTGAAAAATCCCTGACGATTGCCGGGGCAAGTTCGCAGATCGAATTCCCATACACTCCCGAAGGGACCGGCCGATTTGTGTTTACGGCGGAAGTCGATCCGGTGGCGGGTGAAGTGGTGACACAAAACAATCAGGCGGACCGCGAAGTCCAAATTATTGACGACTTCCTGCGACTGATGTTTGTCGAATACGAACCGACCTGGGAATGGCGATTCGTGAAAGAAGTCTTCCATCGCGATAAACTGGTGGGAACTCGCGGATTTCGCACGTTTCTGCGTTCTGCAGATCCCGTGGTTCGTGAGACGAACGAGCTGTTCCTGCCGACCCTGACCTTGCCTCGCAGTCAGTTTTTTGAGAACGACGTGATCTTCCTGGGGGACATGCCGACATCGGCGTTGAGTACCCGTTTTTGTGAAATGACGAAAGAGTTTGTCAGTCAATTTGGTGGGGGGCTGGTCATCATGGCGGGGCCACGATTTGGGCCTGGTCAACTGGCGGAAACTCCGCTGGCCGACATGTTACCGGTGGTGGTTGATCCTGATGCCAAGCGTCGTGACGAAAAAGAATTCCGCCTGACGCTGACTCCAGTCGCCGCGCAATTCGATTTTATGCGTCTGGGGCAGACCGAGGCTGACAATGTGAAGGCTTGGAATAACCTCAGCAAGCTGCCGTGGTATCAACCGGTCCGGCGTGTCGAAACCCGCGGGACACAAGTTCTGGCCGAGCATCCCACCGAAAAGTGCCTTGATGGCAAAACACCTCAGCCACTCATCGCCATCCGGCAATATGGTCGCGGTGAA
The DNA here is from genome assembly GCA_044354755.1 of Schlesneria sp. Classification (GTDB taxonomy): domain Bacteria; phylum Planctomycetota; class Planctomycetia; order Planctomycetales; family Planctomycetaceae; genus Schlesneria. Next base: position 11,500 of record JBIKZJ010000096.1, read on the forward strand.
GTGGTCTATGTCGCCTTTGATGAAATGTGGCGTCTGCGCAGACTCTATGGCGAAGAATACTATCGGCAGTTCTGGGGTCAGCTGATTCATCGGTTGGGACTCAGCCACGCGTTGGGGAGTCATAAGCGGTTTGTCGTTCGAACGGACAAATCCCGATACCGATCAAACGATCAGGTGCTGGTGACCGTCGAGGCGTACGATAAAGAGTTCCATCCGCTGGATGAAAAAGAGATTCCTGACCGTCGTCTCACGGCCGAGATCATCCGTCCGGATCGGGATGCCGAGGGAAATCGGTCGCAGGTGTTTGGGATTCCTCAGCTCAAGCCGGGAGTGTTTGAAACCCGGGTGAATGTTTTCAGCGGGGGCGAATACCGTTTGCGGATCGCCGACCCGATCGCCAATGACGTGGTCGAAATCAACTTTGATGTGGCCAATATTTCGATCGAGCGGCGAAATCCCGTCCGCAATGTGGCATTGCAAAAGAATATCGCGGTCGAGACGGGGGCCAAGAGCTACGGACTGCTGGATGTCGAGCAATTCCCGGACGATTTTCAGCCGGCACGACATAAAGAGTCGAGTCTCGAAATTGTTCCGCTCTGGAGTACCTGGCTCACGTTTGCGTCGGTGATCACGCTGTTACTGGTGGAATGGTTTGTGAGAAAACTGGTGAATCTGGCTTAATGTAATGCAATCAAAACTTGGCATACTTCGATCTCAATTGGGCCAACTGCGGCGGAAGCGCGTCTTCGTCCGCTGGGGGAGCGCACTGTGTGCGTTACTGGCTCTGTTGCTGTGGTTATTGGTGGCGGCATTTCTGGGGGACTGGTCATTCGACTTGCCGACAAGCGGACGGACGGCACTCTTGATGGCCTGGATTTTCGCCGGATTGGCTGCCCTGCGGGCGTACGTCTGGCCGGTGGTGTCGATCCGTGAAACGACCGAGGATGTCGCGCTGATCGTCGAACGTCAAAACAAAATTGATAGCGATCTGGTGGCGGCCCTGCAGTTTGAAAGCCCACAGGCCAAGACCTGGGGTTCGTCACGGTTGGCCGATGCGGTCATTAATTATGTGGCGGAATTCAGCCCTTCATTAAACGTATTTGAAGGGTTTTCGTATCAGCCGTTGCCAAAACGGGTGATGGCTCTGGTCGCCACGCTGTTGATGGTGGGTGGGGCGGTTGCCGCGTTTCCGGGTCATGCTTCGGCGTTCTGGAACCGGTTTCTACTGGGAACCGCCCATTATCCGACAAAGACACAAATTGAATCGATCGTCGTGAGCGGCCAGACGATTCCGGTGTATCGCATGGGTGCGATTGCTCAGGTTCGAATTCCTTACGGTGAACCGATTCGGGTGGAAGTCAAATGTGCCGGTGAAGTCCCTGCCGCCGGGTCGGCCAGATTGTCGGGCATCAATAACGATGCGTCGAACCAGATCGATCTGCAGCCGTTACCGGGCCAGTCGGATTTTTTCGTCGGCGAGATGGCCCATCTCACCGATTCGTTCAAGGTCCGATTTCACTTTGGAGATGTCATTTCCGACCCGGCCGAGGTGGTGATTGTTCCGCTCCCCCTGGTGGATATTGCCTGGGATGTCACCCCGCCGAAGTACGCGGCCGCGACATTAAAGCCGGGAGAACTCGATGGGGGGACCCGTCAATTTTCGGTATTGGAAGGCTCACAAGCCCGGTTGCGACTCGTTTGTGCCAATAAACCACTCGCCTCGGTCCGATTAACGACCGGTGAAACCACCTTTCTCGCCGTCAATTCGGATTCGCGACGAACAGCCAGCTGGACATTGCCCCCTGGAACCCCGTTTGATTCCATTCGCGAAGGGTTGAAATACGAAATTCAGGTGACCGACCAAGACGGTCTCTCACTCGAATCGCCGATTGCCGGACAGATTCGGCTGAAAGTCGATCGGGCACCGCGCATCGTCGCTTCGGCGGTGACACGACAGGTCTTGCCCACCGCTCAGCCGAAAATCGATTATGCTGCCGGGGACGATTTTGGCGTCGCCAGGATTGTCGCGGTCGTTCATCTTTCCCGTGAAGATGGCCGGACATCACGGTATGAAGTGGTGGCGAAAGTGATCTCGGAACGAGAGCAGCCGTTGACGATTGTGCGTGGTCAGATTGCGATCCCCCTCTCGACCTATGAATTAACCAAAGGGGACGAAGTCAAGATTGTGCTGGAGGTGACCGACTGGCGCGGCGAGGTTGCTGGTCTGCAGGGATTTGGCGAACCGAATACACTGAGCGTCACCGACCTGAATGGAATCCTCGTACAGACGGGGGAAGAAGATAAAAAGTCCGCCAAACAACTCGACGAAATCCTGAGACGTGAACTCGGGATCGGCGGCGAAAAGAAGTAAAAAAACGACGAAGTATAAGAGACGACAACGTAAAAGAGATGACCTGAACACCATCCGGACCCAATTGTGGTTGAATCAAACATCAAGCCGTTTCTGAAACCAGGGAGTTCGAACATGTCTGCGAGTGACTGGCGACACGTTGTGTTCTCGGCAGCAATCTTCGTCTGCGGTTTTGCCGCACCGCTGATGGCACAGGTCCTCGAACCCGAGGCCTTGCTGCGGAAGCAGGAAGACCAGCAGCGTGCGCGGACGATGACGCGTGATCTGCTCGGAGGGGTGCTGGATATTCAATTGCGGCAACTCGATGAAAACGGACTCGCTGATCAAGAGATCTACCGAGACATTCTTTTGATGCGTCAGAACCTGAATCATCTGGTCGAAACCGAGATGTCCAAGGTGGTGGACCTGCTGGCAGAGGCACAGAAACTGCCGCCGGAAAAGCGTGAAGCGGCCTTTGTGGAAGCCCGACAACAGATTCGAGCGGTCGTACGACAATTGTCGGTTGAACGTCAAAACCTGCTCAAACGATTGAAAATTGCGGAACTGGCCGAACAGGTTCGGCGGTTGATTCGCCATCAAGTGGTCGTACAAACCGCCACCCGAGGGCTGGTCACCGAAGCACAAGGGCGGCAGGAAGCACTCACGCTGAAAGCGATCGAAGACCAGCGCGATGTCAAGGAATTATTCCTGCATCTCGTCGATACCATGGTCGACATGAAGTCGTGGAGCGGCATTCTGGCTGTGGCGGCAGCCGACGGCCTGCGGATCCTGAAAGCGGCGGAAGTCGGGAAGCATTTCGATGGGGCCAGCCGGCAACTGCAGGGACTCAAATATGTCGCGGCGACTGACGAGCAGGAACTGGTCATCAAGGGATTGAAAGAACTTTTGAAGGTGATCGAGCGGACCCAGGGGGCACTCAATTCCGAGAACATGAAGTCCATCGATCGCGTGCGGGCTTTGATGGATCGACAGAAGCAATTGCGGGAAGAAACGAAATCCCTGAGCGACAATCAACAACCCTCGGCAGAAATGGTCGAACGGCAGGCGGCACTACAGAAAGAGATTGCCAATCTCAGTGATACGGTGCGTGAAAACCCCAAGGCCGAGTCCTATATCCAGCAGGCCGAAACGGCAGCACTGGATGCTGCGGCAAATCTGCTCGACAACAAACTGGAACAGGCTCAGTCAGATCAGGGTCGTGTTTTGGGAAATCTCGCCGCACTGGAAATGGCCCTGAAAGATCAGGCCAAACAGCAGACGCGAGACAAGTCGGCGAACGAACTGGCGAATACGGTGAAAGAACTGCAGACGGCGAAAGCCGCCTTGGCAGAAGCCCAGAAGAAACAAGATTCGGCAGAAGCAAAAGCGTTAGAAAACGCACCCGCTGCGGCGGCGGATACCAAACAGGTGGCGGCGATCGCCGAACAAACCATGGATCAGCTTTCGTTACCGACTGCGGTCGAGAATGCACTGGCGGAAACGACCTTGGCAGCGCGTGAAGCGACGAAAAACCTGGAATCGGCCAACGCTGGAAAAGCGACCCCGGTCGAAGAGAAAGCATTGCAAAAGGCGAGTGACGCATTGGATCGTGCGGTCGCATCCGTTGATGCAGCGCTGGCCGATGCCCAGCGTCAGGAATCGGCCGTCAAGATTGGAGAACTGGCGCGGGCTGCTGAAGTTCTCGAGCGGGCTGCTGCAGAAGAGCGGGCCATCGCCAAGGAAGCAACGGCACTGGCTCAGGGTGAGCAATCCGATCCCGCCGCAGCCGCTGCGGTCGCAAAAGATCTGAGGGAACGGCAGCAGGATGTCAAACTGATTGCGGAAAAGGGAGCGGAAGCCTTGGCCCAAACGTCTCCGACCGCCGCGAAAAACGCGACGGAGGGAGCCGCGAAAGCGACAGAATCGAGCGATAATCTGCAGGGGGTTGCCGAACAAAAAGCGACTGATCTCAATGCCTCCGCAACGCAGGCCGCACAGTCTGCAACCGACGCCGCGCAAAAACTTGCCGAGGCGGCCAAAGAAATTCGGAACGAAATCGTTGCCACCGCCAAGGACTTATCAAAACGGACTGCGGCTCAGGCAGAACAACTCGCTGAAGCGCGTGCAGCGGTCGAAAAAGCGGTCGACGATCTCCCCTCGCAAGACAAGGTTGCCAAGCTCGAAGCGGCGAAAAGTCAGCTTGGTCAGGCGATGCAGGAACAAGCCAAGGCTCAAGGGCGGCCCGAGGCGGCTGCAGCGATGGATCTGGCCAGCCAGATTGCCAACGCACTGGACGCACAGGATGCCGCTGCGGCTGCGGCAGACGCCGTCGAAGCGGGGGTCGGATCGGAATTAAAAGCGACAACCAAACAAGAAGAAGTTGCCGAGAAATCACAGGCGCTCGCCGATGCTGCGGCAAAACGACCGCAGGCTGAGGCTGCAAAAACCCAGGCCAAACCGGATCCGTTGGCCCAGGCGCTGAACGAGGCTCAACAGGCTGCGGCCTTGGCCGCAAAGCAGACCTTGGATGGAAATGCGGATGCGGCAGAAGTCTCACGCAACGTGGCCGAGGGGGCGCTGAAGCAGGCGATGGAACTGGCTCAGGCAGAAGCCGCGACCGCCGCTGCCGCACCCCCAACAGCCGCGCTGAATCTGCCA
>JBIKZJ010000097.1:0-16467 GCA_044354755.1 Schlesneria sp.
TACGACTCTGCAAGAGGTGCGTGAGCGATTAAATTCGTTGTCGCTTCGTCTTGGTATGAGGCTTCCACAGTCGATGCAGCAGCGAGATCGCTGAGTAGCTATTGTGGTGGTTCCTGGCTCAAAGACTTTGATTTGGCGATGGTGTACGAGTTGTCGAAAAAGAAGTCTAAACAACTGGGTAGCCGAACGGTCGTCAAGTAGGACTAAAAACACACTCTGATTTGGTTTTGAAGAGATCATGCGACATCGAAAAAGCGGTCGAAAGTTAAATCGGAATCAAAGTCACCGTACTTCGATGTTTCGAAATATGGCGACGAGTTTGATTTGTTCAACCCGGCCAGAAGCGGGTGCACCCAACGTACCAAAAGTCCCCGGACGAATTATCACTACGGTCGAAAAGGCGAAGGAATTGCGCCCGGTCGTTGAGAAGCTGATCACGCTCGGGAAGAAAGCACTCGCTTACGAAGAGAATGCAGTTCAGTATAGTACCTCCGCAACTCGTGGAAGTGCCGAGTGGGAGCAGTGGCGGAATTCGGAACGCTGGCAGCAGTGGAACGCGGCGATTTCCCCGGCGGTGGCCCTTCGAAGACGAGCCTTCGCTGCGCTTCGGAGCAAGGATGCTGTTGATGTGTTATTCAGTGAGATCGCACCACGTTTTCGTGATCGCCAAGGTGGCTACACAAGGATCGTCCGGTTAGCAGAGTTTCGACTGGGTGATGCTGGTCGAAAGGCTCTGATGGAGTTCGTTGGTGAGCGTGATCGGCGTCCGAGTGTTCGCGCCGCTGTTGTGAAGACAATCGCGACAACGTGATGATGGCGGATGGCGGGATTCAAAAAAGCCTTCTTCAAAATCAATTGAAGAGGGCTTTTTTCTTGAATAGCGTTATTTCACTTTGGAAATAAGGGTGTAAAATGTCTCTGATTGGGTTTTCAACACTTTATCAGATGGCAGACCAGTTGTCGTCTCCTGTACCGGTCGTGGCCGCGGGTGGTGCGGATCGAACAGTGCTCGAGGCGATGGTGATCGCTCAGAGACGGGGTTGGATTTCGCCGATCCTCGTTGGTCGTGTTGCAGAGATTCGTGCGTTGGCAGCAGATCTTGATATCGATCTCACCGATTTCGGTCTGGTTGATTCGATCGATCCTGCGATGGATGCGGTGGCCGAAGTTCGTGCGGGTCGCGCGTTGGCCTTGATGAAAGGTCAGATTGCGACTCCGGAACTGATGCGTGCTATTTTGAATCGAGACTCTGGACTTCGAACAGGCCGTTCGATTTGCCAAGTGGTTTTGATGGAGATCCCGCGTGATAAACGGCGGTTTCTGCTTTCCGATACCGGTATCACGATTCAGCCATCGTTAGAGCAAAAGCAAGAGATCTTACGAAGTCTGGTTGATGTCGCGTCAGTGTTGCGGTCGGAATCGTTTTCCGATTTACCCCGGATCGCGGTGATGTCCGCGACCGAAAAATCAACGGAATCGATGCCGGATACTCTCGATGCCGTTGAGCTGGCCCGGCGGAACCGGGAGGGTGAGATTTCGGGTTGTGTGGTTCAAGGCCCGCTGTCATTTGATCTGGCGTATGCGGAAGACGCGGGTGAAAAGAAGCGGATTGAGGGGGAGGTTATTGGTGCGGCAGAGGGAATGCTATTCCCCAATTTGCTCTCAGCAAACTTAACCGTAAAAGCCATCATGTACACAGCAGATTGTCGTTTTGGCGGCGTTTTGTGTGGTACATCGAGTCCCGTGGTGTTTATGTCTCGAGCGGATTCGACAGAGACTCGGCTGAATTCCCTGGCTCTCACGGTGAGGATGGTGTCGGCGGCGAATTTTGCTGTGACGGAATCTCCCCGTTTCTGTTGAGGTTTTTTGTTCAAGTCGCTGGTCTGGGAGAATCAGATCCGATTTGAGTGGGGGAATGTCAAAATCAACGAGAACCGAGGTCTTGATTGCCGTTGGGGTGTGAACTGAGGGCTCTGATGATCAGAGAGTTGACCCGGTGTCTTTGGCATCCTAGAGTTACGGATACTTTGATTCGATGCCCGATCACATTCCGTGATTTCTGTTTGGGCATGCTGTTGTTCCTAGTAGGAATTGATTTTACCGATGTCTCAACCGGACCCAAAACGACCTTTCGAGAAGCTTGAGCCAGCGGGAAAGCGTCCTGAGAAGGATTGGTCTACGAATCTGTTTTGGTTTCTGATCATTCTGATCACTGTTGGGGCGACCCTGTTTAGCTTTTCGAGTCGATGGCGAGAAGAGCCGTTGAGCTACAGTGAATTCGTCAAAAGGCTGGAAGAAAAAACGTTGCATGGAGAGAATGTTTTCCTGCTTCGTCGCGGTCCCAGCACGATGAAATTTCAGGATCAGCCGAAGAATGTGGTCGATGCCAAGCAGGCCCCCAAGCATTTTACAGTTCCCGTGGGAAGTATGAGTGATGCCGAAAAGGGGAGGCTGGATGAACTGTTGCGAAACAACAAAATCACGGACTGGGGTTATGAAGAATCCCCATCTCCTTGGCGAGATCAGATTTTTCTGACATTATTCGCAGCGGGCTGTATTGGCTGTATCTGGTTGATGCTGCGGCGAATGGGTGGCCCAGGTTCGGCGATTGCGTTTGGGCGAAGCCGAGGAAAGTTATATTCTGAGGAAGAAGTTGGAATTTCCTTTAATGATGTCGCGGGGATTGACGAGGCGGTGGAAGAGTTGCGAGAGATCGTCGATTTTCTTCGTAATCCCTCTCGATATCAGGCATTAGGTGGTCGAATTCCTCGGGGAGTGCTGTTGGTTGGTCCACCGGGAACGGGAAAAACACTTTTGGCTAAGGCAGTCGCGGGTGAGGCGGGTGTCCCGTTTTTTAGTCTTTCCGGTTCCGACTTTATCGAGTTATTTGTGGGTGTCGGTGCGTCACGGGTGCGTGATATGTTCCAGCAGGCTGGGGAGCAGTCTCCGTCGATCATCTTCATCGATGAGCTTGATGCGATTGGAAAAGTTCGCAGCCATGGGTCACCGGGGGGTGGTGAAGAGCGGGATCAGACATTAAACGCACTGTTGGTCGAAATGGACGGATTTAGTTCAGATCAGAGCGTGATCGTATTAGCTGCTACAAATCGTCCTGAAACACTGGATCCCGCCTTGATGAGACCTGGTCGTTTTGACCGGCACATCCTCGTCGACAGACCCGATATTCGTGGTCGTGAGGCCATTTTGAAAGTTCATGCTGCCAAGATCAAGATGGAAGAGGGAGTCAACCTGAAGCATCTTGCCAAATTGACTGCGGGATTTGTTGGTGCTGATTTGGCGAATCTTGTCAATGAAGCGGCTTTATTAGCAGCTCGCAACAATAAAACTGCGGTCACCACCCAGGAATTTGAAGAGGGATTTGATCGTGTTGTGGCGGGCCTCGAGAAGTCTGCTCGTGTGATGCCCGAAGAGGTGAAGCAACGAGTCGCCTGGCATGAAGTGGGGCATGCGCTCGTCGCCTGTTCACTTCCCAACGTTGATCCGGTGCATAAGGTTTCGATTATCCCGCGCGGACTTGGGGCACTTGGATATACGCTTCAGCGTCCCGAAGATGATCGTCAATTGATCACGAAGACCGAAATGCAGAATCGAATCTGTGTTTTGATGGGAGGGATTGCTGCCGAGGAACTAATTTACCACGAGAATTCCACGGGTGCATCGAATGACCTGCAGCGCGCCACGGATTTTGCCCGGCGGATGATTACTGAATTTGGGATGAGCGAAAAGCTGGGGCGTGTTCACTACAGCGAATCTCGTTCAAACCCCTTCCTGGGAGGAAGTCCGGCGGCGGTGGATCATTCGCATAGCGAATCGACAATTCGGGAGATTGACCTGGAAGTTCGCCGGATTATCGATGCTGCCTACGATACCGCGTACGAGTTGCTCTCGACCCGCCGTGATGTGATGGAACATATCACGCGTGAGTTGATGGAAAAGGAAGTCATGGATTCGGCACAGTTGCAGTCGATCTTGGACCAGTATCAGACGGGATCAAAGCTTAAGCCTGAAACATCAACGGTCGTGCCAGGCCCAATACCAAACAGTGTGGACGAGGTGAGCGGTCTGGGTGAGGGGACTGGTTGAAACGCTTGAGCGTGGCGGATGAGTCTTTGTCCGACGAACGATCGTCGGTTATGAATGCGGTCTCATCAGTCCAATCGGGAATTGGCTGGCGAGATGCCACGTTCGAATGGATCCTTTGCTTCAGCCGGGGGGCATTCTGTGAATGACGCCTGACGAAGTCGCTCTTGTACCTTGGCCATGGCGTCTCGAGGTGCGTCACTCAGCCAGCGAATTTCTCCTCCCTGCAGGGATGCGACAGCGACACCATCCAGATATGCGACTCGATTTGAGGCGGTTCGGGGGACACGTTCTTGACGTGAGATAATCCCGACCAGATTCAAGGGGTCTGCCCCCGAGATGATCACGATCTCGTGCTTTCCTCCTTCATCACGTAAACGCCTTAATTGCTGCACGCTATCGGCGAGTGCAAACTGTTCCCCCGCAACCCCTGCAATAAACCGCCCTCCTCGAATCTCACCCCGAGCCTCCAGCCGCCGCAAGACCTGCAAGAGTTCAAACCAGGTAGGTGCACCGTCTTCTCTTAATAAGAGATCACGGAACACGACCCCCCAACGACGGAGTAATTGCCAGGCCCAGTCCTCGGCGACCCGCTTGCTACGGTCGGGCGGGGGGGGATTGTTTGTCGATGTCTCGTTCGGCAAGTCGTTAAGTCGGCTCAGTGAGTTCGCCGCAGTCCTTATCGACCATCGACCGATGGCCCCCCTGGTGGCGCGTTTACGCTCGACCTTTTGACGATTCAATTTCCGGGCTGAGGTCGGCTTTTCGCCGACGAGTCCCCGCAGGCCAGCAAACCCGTCGGCGGTCAGAACGCCTCGCGAAACCAGTTCACCCAAGGCGTCATCCAGATGATCATTCAGCATGCGGGTAGCGGTCAGCAGATCGGCTGCAAACATCGCTCCCCGCGCCGTCAACAGTTCGTAGACTTGTTTTGCCGGACTGCTGAGGCCTTCCAGGTCGAGTTCTGGTGAGCGAAAACTGAGCCACGGAGCGTCTTCCCGCAGAAAAAATGAAACCGGTGCGACGCGGGTGAGGCTGGCAATCGGCCGCGATTTCTCGGGATTTCTTGGTGGAGGAAACAGACGTCCCCAACCGACTTCCCCCGTTAAACATAATTCGTCCAGCCATTCGAGTTGATAATTCTCAACCCGCAGCGGCAACAGATCCCGCTCCCAGGCGACCGACGGAATGTCCATCCCCTGCAGTTGTGCAATCACCTCAAATAACCCATTCGCTCCCCCGCGTCGATGGGACCACGAGACCCCATGATGACGGGTCAGGAAGCGAATAAATACGTCGACTCCGACCGGCTCGATCTGCTTCCGCAGTCCGTCCATTGTGAGCCGGTGAATACGAGCCAAAAGCCGTCGATGGCACCATTCGGTCGAAGACTCGCTGGGGAAGTTGCGTGATTCGTCGGATTCATCGCGCGGGGGGAGTTTTTGTTGTGGCGGAGCCGTCGCAGCCTCGTGAACAGAGCCTGCGGTGAATCGGCCTCGCAGGACGACCCCTTCGCCTTCGAGCGCTTCCAGTGCCGCATTGGCTTGGTTTTTGGTGATTCCGGCCCGTTCACTGACCACTTCCCCGGTAATTGGTCCACAGATTTCTAACAGGCCTCGCACCAGCGCGACGCGCGCTTCCGTCAATTCCCAGTCTTGTTTCACTTCGGCGGGAACCGTGACCTCGGGTGAAAGTTTTGCCTCGGGAAATGCCGCCAGGACTGCGGGGATTCGTTCTGTGGCGGCCCAAGCGATAGGAGGAAGATTTCGTTGATCCGCGAGATGTTCTCGCAATCCGCCACCGGCAATCGGCTTTGGCTTGGACTTGGGCTGCGACACGTTGGGCTGAAGCGGACACCAGGAGGTCGTGGGGGACAGATCGGGATCGCCTGAGGTGATGAGCTCTACGCGGGTCACCACGGTCGCTCGTCCCTCCGCCACGAGTTCGTCGAAGAACTCTCGCCACTCGAAACCCTCGTTTTCCGGTAACAGCATACGGCTCAGCAATGCATCGTGCAGTTCGTCGGCATTCCGAACCAGAGGCTGTGCTTCGGCCACCACTTGGGCGATTGCATCCGGATCCAGGCGACCCAGATCCTGCACACTTTCCACCGACAGCGATCGGCGAGTCGAAACCGCACGGGCTCGCCGTTCTGCGACTTCCCCCCCATCCAGAAACGCGTAGGGATTCGCGTTGATCAATTCATAACTAAAGGGGGAAGGCTCACGCGTATCGCGGGCAAGAAATTCGATTTCGCCCCGTTCCACTTTCCCCAGCACTTCTTTGAGTGCTTCCATATCGTGGGCTTCATACAGACAGTCATCCATCGTTTGCTTGACGAGTGGATGATCCGGCAGTTCGATGTCACCCACCACATTTTCTTGACACCCGGTTAACTTCGGAAACACCGCCGTGAGCAGATCTTCGCTGCGGAATCGCTGTAATGCGGGGGGGACCTTTTTTCCATGTTTCGCTCGTGAAACCTGGAGCGCCCGTGTGGCATTCCAGCGCCAGCGATTCTGGAAAATGGGTACAATCAGCACCGCCTGCTCGAACATCGCCTGCACGTTACGCGGGGTGAGCATGGGAAACATGCTTTCAAGCGGAAAGCTGTGCTGTGGCCCCAGCGACAGCACGATCCCGTCATCATCGGCGTTTGCCTGTAACTCGAAGTCGAACGAGCGACAAAAGCGTTTTCGCATCGCCAGTCCCCAGGCGCGTGTGATGCGGGTACCGAAGGGGGCGTGGATCACCAGCTGCATCCCGCCACTCTCGTCAAAAAATCGCTCGAAGACCACCCGGCGCAGGGTAGGAAGGAGTCCGATGGCGGCCTTTTGGGCTCGTGCATATTCCACCGCCTGATGAGCGGCTTCCAGATTGACGAAGGCTTCGAGAACCAGCCAGTTTTCTGCGGCGACGGGATCATCCAGTCGCTGTTCCAGATCTTCACGCAGCCGCGAGACCTCTTCCGAAAGTTCGTAGGTTCGTCCAGGGGCTTCACCCCGCCAGAACGGGATGGTCGGTGGTGCCCCCCCTGCATCGGTCACGAACAAGTCACCGCCGCGGAGATACCGAATCCTCCACGAGGTGTTTCCGAGCAGGAAGATGTCCCCCGACTGACTTTCCGTTCCAAAATCTTCGTCGACTGAGCCAACGACGGTGTGATCTTCTTCGGTCACCACGCGGATGGCAAAGACTTCGGGAATTGCCCCTCCGTTGGCAATGGCTGCCATCCGGGCGCCGGGGCGAGCCCGTAATCGGCGCCCGACCTGATCGTGGTGGAGAAAGACCCGACTCCGTTCGCCCCCTGGCGTCATCCCCTCGCTGAGAACTCGTACCACCCGGTCAAACTCGTAGCGCGACAAGTCACAATAAGGGGTGGCCCGACGCATCAGAGCAAATAATTCGTCGGTTCCCCATTCCTGGCTGGCGACTTCGGCGACGATCTGCTGCGCCAGGACATCCAGTGGCGCAACAGGGATGGGGACGATATCCAGTCGACCCGCACGAATCGCGCGCATGATGGCCATGCACTCGAATAATTCATCGCGTGTCAGGGCAAACAATCGTCCTTTGGGGATCAGTCCCAAGGCATGCCCCGAGCGACCGATCCGCTGCAAAAAGGTCGAGATATTTCGGGGAGACCCGATTTGAATCACCAAGTCGATGTAGCCGACGTCGATCCCCATTTCGAGAGACGCCGTCGCGACGACGGCCTTGAGTTGCCCCGACTTCAGCCGCTGTTCGGTGTCGTGCCGATGTTTGTAGGCGAGCGAACCATGGTGGCTGCTGATCGCCTCTTCCCCCAGTAATTCGCTCAATTGATGTGTCAGCCGTTCGGCCAGTCGCCGGGTGTTCACGAAAATCAGCGTCGCCCGGTGCGAATTAACCAGCTCGACAATCCGCGTATTCACCTCGGCCCATTGTTCGTGCATACAGACCGCCCCCAGGTCGCTGGGAGGGACTTCGATCGCCAGATCCAATTGCCGCTGGTGACCGATGTCCAGGATGATCGGTAACCGATTGTTCGCATCCGCAGAGGGTTGATCACTTGGGAGACTCGTGGGTGCGTATCGTGCTGGTGCTCGTGCTGGTGAAGAGCCGTGCAGCGCCGATGTCGCCGGCGGCAGTTCGTCATCGAAGGGGAGCAAGCCTGACTTTTGCGGCAGCTTTGTTCGGCCCCTTTTTGCAGAGCCGGCGACCAGTGGCGGTACGACCGTCTGTAAAGGAACGACGAACCGTGCGGCGTCATCCGAACCGACACCCGTCAAAAAGCGCGCAATTTGGTCCATGGGCCTTTGGGTGGCGGAAAGGCCGATCCGCTGGATTTTAAGGGGGTTAAGTGCGGCGAGTCGTTCCAGGGTAATCGCCAGATGGGAACCTCGTTTATCGCGGACGAGTGCGTGGATTTCATCGACGATGACGGTCTCGACATTCCGCAATGTTTCGCGGCTTTTGGGGCTGGTCAGCATCAGGTACAGGGATTCAGGCGTCGTCACGAGAATGTGAGGTGGACGCCTGAGCATCGCGGCCCGTTTTGCGGCGGGGGTATCACCGGTCCGCAGGCCGACTCGGATCGGCGGAACTTCCCGCCCTCGTTCTGCAGCGAGTGTCAGAATTTCCGCCAGCGGTTGTTCCAGATTCCGCTGCATGTCGTTCGAGAGCGCCCGCAACGGCGAGATGTATACGACACGAATTTCGTTGGTCAGGGACCCCTGCTCTGAGAGTTGGAACAGTCGATCGATTGCCGCCAGGAAGGCGGTTAAGGTTTTCCCGCTTCCCGTCGGTGCAGCAATCAGAATATCGCGCCCGGCGACGATCTGCGGCCAGCCCTGTTGTTGTGGCTCGGTCGGTCCTGCAAAACGGGAATGAAACCAATCTTGAATGACGGGATGAAAGAGCGCAAGCGATGATGCCGATTCACAGAGAGCGGTCATGTTGTCCTTGCTCGTGGCGGGGGAATTCGTTCGGTATCACGAAACCACAAAAGGTGGGCAAGGAAAATTTCCCTTGCCCACCCTGGTTTTTTAACGCAGGGGATTGTTTATTCGGGAGATCCCTTGCGACAAAATGCCTTCCATTGATTTGATCAACCAAATTTGACATCCAGTGGCGGAGCCCCCATGACGTGATAACCACTGTCGACGTGCAGGGTCTCTCCGGTGACGGCGGTGGACATATCACTCAGCAGATACAAACCGGTTTTTCCGACTTCTTCGATTTCTACATTTCTTCGCAGGGGTGACAACGCCCCATACAGGTTCATCATCAGATCAAAACCGCCGACGGCGGAAGAACTGAGTGTCTTGATTGGCCCGGCACTCAGCGCATTCACGCGAATCTTTTTTTGCCCCAATTCATGTGCCAGATAACCGACCGACGATTCGAGTGCGGCTTTGCAGAGCCCCATGACGTTGTATCCGGGGATGACTCGTTCGCCACCCAGGTACGATAGGGTGATGATGCTGCCGCCGTTCGGCATCAATTCCTGAGCCCGTTTACAGATGGCCATCAGGCTGAAAACACTGATATCCATTGAGGTTTTGAACCCCTCGCGACTGCAACCATAGACCGGCCCTTTCAAGTCGTCGATGGGAGCATAGGCGATCGAATGGACGATAAAATCAAGGGTTCCAAACGTCTCTTTGGCTGCCGCGAAGGTCTTGTCGAGGTCGGCATCCTGCTGAACATCGCAGGAAACCAGCATCTTGGAACCGATCGGATCGACCAACTTGCGGACGCGCCGTTCCATCTTGGGATTGGCGGGGTCCCGATCAGGAAGGTGCGTGAACCCCAGCGTCGCTCCTTCTTTATGCAGCTGCTCGGTGATCGCCCAGGCGATCGAATAATCGTTCGCGATCCCAAAAACGAGACCGCGCTTGCCATCCATTAAACCCATCGTCGTTTCCCTCGTTCAATCTGTGGCGAGTTTCCTTGCCGCCGTACTTGACCCCGACAGACGATCCAGCGGGGCTGTGAAATCGACACTCGTTCCTCCCGCAGATCCGCAAGAGGGAACGAGCGCCTCATCGTGTCAATTCGATTGCGGCCATCCTCGAACGTCCGCATCGACATGATGACACGATAACACATGATGACACGATAACAGAGCAAGGAAAACCCGCAACTGAGACAGCGAAGCGGGACGACGACGAGAATCCGAGGATGAGAATGCGCAGCGGAGCAAATTGTGTTATAGTATTTCAATGCAGAAATCAGTGGCCTTGAGGAGAGTACGTGGATGAGTTCGAATTCAGCTGGTATGAAGCGGTTACATGACTTGCGTTTGAAGCTGGGAGAAATTTCTGATCAGCTCGAACGGGGGCCGCGGCAGGTCGCTGCTCGCAAACAGATTATTGACCGCAAGAAAGTCGAACTGGAGGCCCAGCGAACCCGGCTGAAGCAGATGAAGGTCGGTGCCGATCAAAAGAATCTGCAGCTGAAGTCGAGTGAATCACGGATCTACGATCTGAATGGTAAGCTGAATATCGCTGCCAATCAGCGTGAGTACGAAGCGCTTCGCTCGCAGATCGCCGCGGATACCATGTCCAAAAGCGTTCTGGAAGACGAGATTCTGGAAGCGTTCGAGATGGTCGACGCCGCTCAACGCGACATCAAAAATGTCGAGCTCGACGTTGCGGCCAGTGAAACCGAAGTCAATACATTGATGGCAAGCGTTCAGGCGAAAGAGGCGGGACTCAAAGAACAAGCTGCGGCGATCCAGGTCGAAGTGGCAGAAGCCGAGAAAATCCTCCCCCCCGATGTGATCCCTCAATACCGTCGGCTGATTGCTGCTTACGGTGCCGACGCACTGGCCCCGGTCGTGAATCGATCCTGTAGCCAATGCTATGTTGCACTCACCGCCCAGTTGCTGGTGGAACTACGGAGCGGCAGTGTCAAATTCTGTACCTGCGGACGTTTAATGTATTCTGCGGACCAGGCGAATTGATTTGGGTCTCGGACACTGATGCACCACTTGGTGGTGTTCTGGCGACGTTGTTTCCCACGATGTTGCGAAAAAACAACATCTCACGACCAGCCCATGAATCCCGTCAGGCAAGAGGAAGCCACAAGTCGTTAATCGGCAATTGCTTATCGATTTTATTATCGAAGACTACGCTAGGAATCTCGATTTGGCCCGGTGTTTGCGTTGTCAGAAGTGAAGTACTCGAAGGACTTGGCTTTCGGGGTTCGCTTTCTGGATCAACTTATCTCATGTCAGGGCTTTCATGGCTGTTCAGCGGCGGTTTAAACGGATGCTGATCGACGACCGAGGCGAATTTCTGCTGCTGCAATTGGGCGAGATGGAAATTTGGGACGGTGCCGATCTGGCTCTTTTGCGCGAGGGCCTGTTTCATCTTATCGACCACGAAAGCAGTCCAGCCATTGTGATCGACATGCAGTTCGTGAAATACATCCCCAGCGGGTTCTTCGGGATGTTGTACGACTGGCAAGAGAAGTGCGGGACATGGTTCGCCCTCACTCCTCCTCAGCCAAATGTGCAGCGCATGCTTTGGTTCCGTCAATTCTTTCGCTTGAACGCGGAAGGACTGTACGAAATGCTCCCTGAGCCTTCCGAGGCGCTGATTCCGACCGAAGCGAATTCGGAAGCCTATTTATCGAGTCAAACTGCATGAGTCGCATTTCAGGGTGGCGAGGAGACGATGTGACGAATCGGATCCCCTGAGCCCCATGATTCGGCTCAGTCTGCGAAATCAATCGATTTTCACTTTTCAGGTAACGCGTTCACTGGCGGCTACAACGGTTTTTGAAAACGTCTGGTGGCGCTGGGGGAATGTACCCGCATGATACCGAGTTGCGTCTTGAGAAAATTGAGATATTTCGGATCTTCGTCAGCGAACAGTTCGTCGCCCCCTGTGTTCAGGGCTTGCTCGAAGGCCATCGCCGCTCCGTTCAAATCGCCAAGTTCAAACCGACATTGGCCCAGCCGTAACCAGATGAATGGATTCGTTTCGCCGTCAGGAAAATTCAAGGCCTCGTGCAACGTTTGTTCGGCGACGACAAAATTACGCTGCTCGAAATAGACATCTCCTGCTGCAAGGAGGATCCACGTCGCGGCAGGCCACTGGTTTTTGGGGGACGGCAACAGTTCCCAGGCCGCCTCGTACTGATCCAGCGCGTCATCAGGTTGATCGATCTGCGCAAATTGATCCCCTTTTTGGCAGAGTTTATCAATCATCATCCGCAGATCATGGGGCAGCTTAGACATGAGATCGCCAGTCGAGTTCCGTTTGCGTTTCCGCGATCCAATTCCCATTTGGGCCAACCTGAAGATTGCCCTGTTCCATCGACTTGATTGCTGTTGGGAAAACGCCCAGATCTTAACGGAGAAATGCCGCGATGACTCGCAGAAACACTCGTTTTTTTCCTGCAATTGCCAAATCGATTTCAACGTGGACTGCTGGACGACGAATTATTGCCGCGAACAACCGTTTTTGGCGCTGTGGTCGATCGAGGGGCCGTTGATCGCAATTCGGCATCCTTGAGACCTGTACTCGGCCGGACGGCACCTCCAAGCCCGAGGACTTCAGGATTCCTGGCGACTTTGTCACTGAACTCACGCAAGTCCCGTAGCACCGGTTCCAGATTTCTCATCAGCAAATTGGCAGACTCGGACGAGCGGACCAGTTGATCATGCAGTGACGGATCGGAAATCAATTTTTGTAGGGAACCCTCTTTCTGATTGACTATTTTGGCAAACGAGTTCAGCTCGGACAGGAACTGGTCGAATTTGGACAGACTGCTATCGAGTTTTGACACCAGATGCTCGCCCCGTTTTCCCAAAGGCTCTGTCACCTGCGACAGGTTGACCAGGTTCCGATTCATTCCCTCCATCATCTGCCGTGTCGAGGCGACGGTTTCACGAGTCTCTTCGATTGTCATTCTGGTTGCGTTGACGAGTTTCGGTAGTGCGGTCAGCGTTTCCATGATGGACTGTTGCGAGGCGGGGTCCGCGACCATTTTGTTGGCTGTGGCGATCATCTGATTCGCACTCTTCATCGTCATGCTGAATTGGTGCAGCGATTCTGCGGCGCGTTCGACCACTTGGTCGAGGCTTCCCCGTTTGGTTTCCATGAGATGATTCAGGTTGGCGGCTACCGCACGCCACTCTTGGCCGGTCTCGCCAAACGCGTTGAGTGTCTCCAGGGTCCTGGCTTCGAGTCGCTGAATCATCACGAGCGGATCCGCAGCGGCTGTCCCGCGAATTCGACTTCCCGGTTTAAGGACTTCGGTCGAGGTCCCTCGAATGAATTCGATCGAGGTTTCACCAAGCAGCGAGCGACTGACGACCGCTTGACTATCGAGGGGAAGTGGGATCCCTTCTTGAACTTCCACGAGGACGTTCACCCCCCCGTCGCGATGATTCAGCTCAATCTGGGTGACCGTTCCGACGGCGAGCCCGCTAAGCAGCACAGAGGCTGTCGGATACAATCCGGCACCGTTTTCCAGTTGGATGGTAAGTGGATACCGTTTGCTCCAGACATAGCGTACGTCTCCGAAACGGATCACCAGGGCGATACAGACCGAGGTCGCCACAATCACCAGTAAACCGACTCGAAAATGCAGCTGACGTTCCGTCGCCATCTGATTCCTCTCTACGAACGTCTGGGGATTCTTAAGGGACTCACGTGCATCCTTCGTTGTCGCTGCGTCCGGGGGTTTCCAATTCCCCCCGAACGAATGACGAAACACGCGGGTCGGTACTTTGGAAAATCTCGTCGCTTGTTCCCGTGAACACCATCTGAGATTCGTCATTTCCCAGTTTGGCAAGCGGGTAGAGCATGATGATCCGATCCGCGACCCTGCGGACCGTGGTCATATCGTGTGTCACTACGACGCTTGTCACTTGACGCCGCTGTTGTGTCTGCACAATTAAATGATCAATGACACCGCTCATGATGGGGTCGAGCCCTGTCGTCGGTTCGTCGTAAAAAACAATGTCGGGTGACATTGCGAGCGCACGAGCCAGCCCGACTCGCTTTTTCATCCCGCCGGATAAGTCACCAGGAGATTTGTTGCCAACGTTGGGGGCGAGTCCGACTTCGCGAAGCCTTTCCAAGACAATTTCTCGAATCTGCGATTCGGTTAAGGTCGTGTTTTCTCGCAGGCCAAACGCGATGTTTTCGTAGACGTTCATACTGTCAAAGAGGGCGGCTCCCTGGAACAGATATCCCAGTCGCAAGCGGTCTCGACGTTTCTCGATGGGGGACCGAGCACTGACAGGTCGACCATCCCATTGAATCTCGCCAGACGATGGTTCCAGCAGGCCTGCCAGCAATTTCGTGGTGACGCTTTTGCCACAGCCACTTTCCCCAATCAGAACCAGGGTTTCTCCTCGCCGCACTTCGAGTGACAGATCTCGCAGTACCGTTTGGTTTCCAAACGAGCGATGCACACCATTCAATTCCATGGCCACAGAACGATCTCGACCAGCAGTGATCTCGATGGGCAGGGTCGTACGGCTCGATCGCAGTACGCGGGAGGTCGGCGACTGTTGAGCTGCCAGAAAATCCGAGGTTTTGCGCGTCTTGGAAAACTTCAAACCGAACACGGGAACAATCCTTTTGCTTCAACTGACGGCAATTCCCAACGCTAAGAGCAGCTTTAGCAGCTGAATTGTCACCAGGGCCAAAATAAAATCGAGGGCGAGGATGGCGATAAAGGATGAGACAAAGGCTTCCGTTGCTGCGCGTCCCACCCCTTCCGCACCGGACCCGCAGCGAAAGCCACGCTGACAGGCAATCACCGCAATGGCTGCTCCAAAACTCATGCTCTTGAGAACACCCGTAATGACATCAAATGCGGTGACAAACCGATCTGAGAATGTCCAGAAGAGGTGACTGCTCACTCCATAGATCTGTGTCGAGACAAACCAGCCGCCGAAAATACCAACCCCCTCGGCCAACATGGTTAAGGCGGGGATCATCAGAAAGCAAGCTAAAAATCGGGGTGCGACCAGGTACGAAACCGGATCGGCACCGAGTGCCTTCAATGCATCAATTTGTTCACTCACCTTCATCGTGCCGATTTCGGCGGCGATCGAGCTTCCGACTCGTCCGGCTAACATCACTGCCGCCAGCACCGGCCCCAGTTCTTTGACCAGAGTTCCATTGATGACCGATCCAATCTGGCTCTGAAAATGCAGCTGGCTGAGGGTGTCATACGACTGGACCGCCAGAACCATTCCGATAAACAAACCGGTGACACAAACAACCGGAACACTCTGCACCCCCACTTCATAGAGGATCGGCCACAGGACCCGGCTTCGAGGGAGTCGGGTGATGAGGCAACGACAGAGTGCCCAGAAAAACGTAAATAAATCTCCCACGCTCGAAATCTGATCAACGATGAATCGACCAAGCCAATGAATGGGCGTTGGATCAATGGAATCCGGATTTTGAGCAATGAAAGAGGTGGACAAAGTCATCTCGCTGCGATGGTTGACGATGAAAGTGGGTGTGAAGAATTCAGGACTGCGATCATTCGCGATGGGTGAATAGCGGAAACGAGCGAGTTTGGGGAGATCAATATGCCGCAACCGCGAGACGGAGAGGTTGCGAGTGAACTTGAGAAGCCATAATCTGATCGAATAACGGTCAAGTCAGGATGAATCTCGGGTGCGATTGGATCTTGGCCAACCAGGAGAACGCCGGCGCATTTGCGAAGCGGCAATCATCCGGACCAACAGACAAGAACATTGCGTAGGGGATGAAGCCCTCGCGTTCAAGAATCACGGAAACAATCCAATCGTTCCTCGCGAGAGATCAGAGGAACTTTGCAGAGACTTTTTGCAGCCCAGAGCCCCTCAAGAATCAGGGTCAAAAAAAACAAAACCACTGTCTCGGAGGGGGGCCGAAACAGTGGCCAAGAAAAAAGTTTGGACAAATCTTTTTCGCCAAACCTATTTTCATTCCGCTTTGATGGACAATCAGCCAATCAGCCAATCAACCTGTTTCCCAAGCAGAGAATTGTCGGTGCAAGGATTAGCCTATCGATCTGGCTTACTTGCAGGAGCGGCAGCACCACCTGGAGCACCACCACCAACCATTCTTTGAATGCGTGAACGGCGTTCAGCACGACGACGGGCACGACGGCGGGTTTCGCTTGGCTTTTCGTAAAACTCACGTCGGCGCATTTCCTTCTTGATGCCTGCGTGCTCGACCAACTTACGAAACCGCTTCACTGCGTCATTGATCCCCTCATTATCGCGCAACCGCAACTTAACCACGCAATCCTCCAGTCGGATGTTTTGAGAAACTCTTGCAACCCCACCAATTCCGGAAATCACCGAATTCTGAGTAGGGTTGAAAGTGTAGCAACGCCAGACAAGTGAGGGAAGCGAAG
>JBIKZJ010000467.1:0-4922 GCA_044354755.1 Schlesneria sp.
GTGATGAACGAAACCACGGTCGCCAGCGCGATCCGTGCCGTCAGAAAGACGCGTGAATCGCCGGTCGAGACGCCCGCCAGGCTTTCGACCGCAGAACCATAATGATTAAGTAACCAGACGAGCATGGCAAGTTTTTCAATGAATCGTGAGCAAATATCAACACGACGTGCTGGAAGGAAAGGGGGGCATCCGCCGGGGCAGCGGTCTGAATTGCCACTTCGATTAAAAGACGCTGTAAATCACAATTTGAATCAAAAGTGTCAGCCACGCCCAGATCTTGAGGTCGCTGGTCCATTTGGCGGGGCGGTTTGTGGGGTTCGTGACCGTCGAAGGAAGTTGCACAATCCAGAACATCAGCGCCAGAAATAAGCCGATCATCAACCAGCGAGCGACCGACAACGGGACCTGATCCAACTGCTGTCGCAGCGTGTCACCAATCCAGTGAAATAACGTCATACGGCACCCCCATTGGGATTGAGGCCGCCAATCACGTAGCGAGTTTTTTCCGGAGGATCAGACCGCAAAAAATAACTAAACACAAAAATGAACAGCACCGAAACCAGAAACGACCAAATCGAATAATACAGGTAAGGTTGCCCCACCTGAAACAGCGGTTTCAGATTGAGCCACCGGCAGAGACTCGGTTGATTCAAGGAAAAGAGTCCGATGGCCGTCAAGAGACCCGCCACGTATCCGGTTAAGGCTCCATCGGATGACGCCTGACGAAACAGCATTCCGGCAACGAGTACCGCCAGCGTCGGACCGACCACGAACGAGAGTAATGTCTGGAAAATCGTGTAAATCCCTGCGGGAAAAGCCAACAGTTGAAAGGCGAAATAGATTCCCCACAACACAAAGCCAACCGTGGTCCATCGTCCCACCGTTAACATCTGTCCTTCATCCGCCTGCGGTCGATAGAATCGGCGGTAGAAGTCATTCACGTAAAGAGTCGTGGCCGAATTCAAGTAGGCGTCGACACTGGAAAAAAGTGCTGCCAGAAACGCAGCGACAAACATGCCGCGAAACCCCACGGGTAATAAGGCACCAACCAATTGTGGCAACGCGACATCCGCTCGCTGGTGACCCAACTCGGGAAACTTAACCAACGCAATGAGCCCCGGCACTGCGACCAGAAACGGGATCAAATTTTTCAGGAGTGCACCGTAGACATACGACGCTTTGGCTTCATATTCCGACTTGGCACCCAATGCCCGCTGGACAATACATTGATTGCCAATCCAGTACCCTGGGCCAACGATTAGACCCAACCCGAACAAAATGCCGGGCCAAGGACCGGGTGACTGAGTATCCACGGGTAAGACGAGTGAGAGATGCTCAGATTCGTGTGCCGGACGATTGTGTCGAGGTTTCTCGGGGTCTGAATTCCGTTCCGCCGGAGCCTTCATCCGTTCTCGCTGTCGGGCATCGAATTGATCTTGTACCCGGGCGACGGAATGAACCTTTTCAATCAACGGGGAAATCCCACCCACTTCCTGAATGCCGATGAAGACAAACATCAGGCAGCCCCCCATGATCACGATTCCCTGCAGTACATCCGTATACACGACCGCCGCCAAGCCTCCTGCCCAGGTATAAACCCCCGCCAGCAGCGCAGTGATCAGGATGCAGGCAGAAAGATCCCAACCCGCCAGGTTTTTCATGAAAATGGCCGAAGCCAGCAGCATGACCCCCAGGTTACATGCCATCAGTAGCAGCCAGCTAAAGGCGACCGCAGATCGTAAATAAACGCTGAATCGCCGCTCAAGATACTCGGGAATCGTGGTCACCCGGCATCGCCACAGATGCGGAATAAAGACAAAGGCTCCGATCAGCATGGCCGGAATACATCCGATCCAGGCAAAGTTTCCCATCACAATCCCGTATCGGTAAGCATCCCCCCCGACACCCATGAGGTCCGGGCCACCGATATCAGTGGCCACCAGCGAGATCCCAATCGCCCACCAGGGTAAGCTCCGTCCGGCCAGAAAAAAGTCGGAACCGCTACGAACATAGCTGCCGACCCACAATCCGATGACCATCGTTGCCGCGAGGTAAGAGAGAATGACGAGGTAGTCGATTGATGTGAGTTGTGTCATGAGGCAATTTCGCTGGAGAAATCCGTTCGTCAGCTTTGCGAGCGGGAAGGGAGCTCCCGTGCGGCGGATCGGTCGATTCATTCAACACGTTGGATTGAGAAACTCAACCCAAACCTCCCCACTTCGCTTCAGGAGCTTACACAGGGAACGTCAGATCGTCTATGCGTCAGCAGCAAAAAAGTCGGCAGCAACGGGTTGTCACCAAATTCGGCCAAAAAATCCCATTGACGCGTTTGTGAAAATCTCCTCGACCGAGATGTCGCGAAGGTCATAGATCACGCTTGCGATCCGAATTCTTTTCCGCCACAGTGTTCAAGATAAAATGGCGGTTCAAGATAGAATGGTGGTCTTGACCCCACGCAAGAATTTACTGAGTTTCCAAAAACGAGTTTTTCATGACCAATACAATCCCCGCTCCTGTTGCTCCACCCCGACGAATTCTGATGGGGCCCGGCCCGAGCGATATTCATCCACGCGTTCTGTTGGCGATGGCCGCCCAGACGGTGGGGCATCTGGATCCCTACTTTCTGAAGATCATGGACGAAACGCAGACGATGCTGCGGCAAGTCTTTCGTACAGCAAACAAATTGACGCTGGCAATCAGCGGGACCGGCAGCGCGGGGATGGAAGCGGTTGTGGCGAACCTGATCGAACCCGGCGATAAAATGATCGTCTGTGTGAATGGCGTTTTCGGCGGTCGGATGACGGATGTCGCCGCGCGATGTGGTGCCGTCGTCGTGAAGCTGGAACGCCCGTTTGGCGAAATTTTCACCTCGGAAGAAATCGAAGCGGCATTGAAGCAGCATCGCCCCAAGGTGCTGGGAATCGTCAATGCCGAAACCTCGACAGGGGCATCGCAGCCGGTCGAAGAGATCGCACGACTGTGCCATGAAAACGGTGCGTTGATCGCAGTGGATTGTGTCACTTCGCTGGGTGGCCAGCCTGTGGAAGTCGATGCATGGCACTTGGATGCGGTTTATAGTGGCACCCAGAAATGCCTGAGCTGTCCTCCTGGCCTGGCACCGATCACCTTCAGTGATCGTGCAGTGGCTGTGATTGATGCCCGAAAAACCAAAGTCCAAAGTTGGTATTTGGATATGCAGATGGTCAAAGATTACTGGGGAAGTAATCGCGCATATCATCATACGGCCCCGATTAACATGAATTACGGACTGCACGAGGCACTTCGGATCGTGCTGGAAGAGGGTTTAGAGGCTCGCTTTGCCCGTCATCAACGGAACCATTTGGCTTTGAAAGCCGGTTTGAAGGCGATGGGGTTGAATTACGCAGTGAAAGAGGGCGAGCAACTGCCAATGTTGAACGCAGTCTGGATTCCCACGGGAGCCGATGACGTGGCGGTTCGCAAGCAATTGCTGAGCGAATTCGGCATCGAAATTGGTGGCGGCCTGGGTGCTCTGAAAGGAAAGACGTGGCGCATCGGCCTGATGGGATCCGGCAGTTCGCCTGCCAACGTGCTGGTCTTTCTCGCGGCCCTCGAAAAATGCCTGCTTGACCAGGGATTGAATGTTGCGCCAGGTGCCGGTGTGGGGGCCGCTAACGCCGCTTATCGCTGAAAATCAGCGGAGAAGCTGTGTTACCAGGAAGGAACTGATTGATCACCTCGGGAGATGCCTGAACCGGTGAACCCAAGGGACCATGAATGCGACAAAAATGCGAGAAGTGTGCGGGTGGAATCATCGTATGGGACTCGCACGCACGAGGGAATTTCGATCTTGATCTATGGGTGATCAACGTTTCAGGGTTTATCGATTCTCATACTTACCAAACAGGAGTCCCTTGCATGGCGTCTCGTCGCGATTTCCTCAAACAGGCCGCATTGTTTGCGGCATTGACATCGTCGTCCCGTCTTTTGGCGGCTGAGTTGGCAAAGACTCCTCGTTCGACCGAGGGGCCTTTCTATCCCGACAAGCTGCCGATCGACACTGACAACGATCTGCTCATCATTTCCAACAACTTGGACTCGGCCCTGGGAACGGTTTCCCACGTGACCGGTCGGGTTCTGGGTGTCGACGGGGCTCCGCTCCGCAATTGTCTGGTCGAAATCTGGCAGTGTGACCAACAGGGGGCGTATCTTCATTCCGGGTCATCCAATGCGGAAAAACGCGACCGCAACTTCCAGGGGTATGGCCGCTTCTCGACTGATACTTTGGGGCGATACTATTTTCGCACGATCAAGCCCGTCGCGTATCCCGGGCGGACTCCGCACATCCACTTTGCGGTGTCACGGGGCCGCGAACGGCTGCTGACGACACAACTGTATGTCCAAGATGATCCTGGTAATGCACGTGATGGCATTTACAAGTCACTGGGAGCGGTCAAAGATTTGGTGACAGCCGCTTTTACTCCTCTCAAAAACTCGAAAATTGGCGAATTAGAAGCGAGTTTCGAGATGATCGTCGGCCTGACTCCTGAAGAAAAATAAACCTCCACAGGACCAGTTGGCCCCAGACCCGGCAAGCCACCCGGTCCTGCACGAGAATCAGCGAATCATCCCCCTTTGGAGTTGCAGTCCAAGTTCTGTTTTGCAAATGATATCGGTTTCACCTTGATCGCCAGCCGACCAAAGCCATCAGGGCCAGGTCGAGCTGGGTTTTTTTGTTGAGTGCCCCGCAAAAGTGCTCAATCGCAACGAAAATCCTCCAACAACTTGCCGCATCCATCAAATCCGGCTAGTCTGATTGAGCGAATCAAGACGATCAGATGGATTAGAGCGTTTTGGCCAGACTCTGCTTGATCATCCCACCTGCCAGTGAATTCGAGTGAACTTACCAAAGAGCCCGCCCATGCTGCGACAATTCTGCTGGA
>JBIKZJ010000098.1:0-16352 GCA_044354755.1 Schlesneria sp.
AAAAAACAATCGGCACGCAATTAGCGCGGAGATCCGGCCCCACGAACCTGCTGGATTTCCGATTTTTTTTCCAAGGCATTCGTCATTGCGGCCTGAAAGTCTTTGGCGTTGGCATACCCCTCGGTCCGCAACAGCAAATCCGCCTGGGGTGTCAAAAACACGGTGCAGGGAAGACGCTCGACTTCCAGAACTTTGGCGATTTTGGCTTCTTTATCAAAATCGAGATAGACCGGGATGAACTCCCGCTCGATCAATCCCGCAACCCGCTTGTCAGCCAGGGTTTCCCGATTCAGTTTGCGGCAGAATGAACACCAGTTGGCCCCGAAAACAATCATCATCGGTTTGTTTTGTTGCAGGGCCATTTTTTGAGCCGGCTTGAGACTCTTTTGCCAATGAACTTTGTCGGCTCCGGATGTCGCAGACACTGCCGGTGCCGCCTCGGCAAGACTTGACCAGAACCCGGTGACAACACCAGCACCAATCAATTGATGGCAAAAGGCTCGGCGATCCATGAGATAACCTTCCGAAGTGGACCAACTGCTCTGAAGTAATCGTTATAATCAGTATCGGCGTTTTCTCCGGCTGTTCTGGTCTATAAATTTACCGAATGAGTGACAATTTGCGAAATTTACGCAAGTTTTCTACGATTTGCTCTGTGACTTGCCCCGAACAACCCCTTGACTGAAACTCTTTATGACCGCTGCTCATTCGAATAACCCCTTGCACGGCGTGACGCTCGCCATGATGCTCGAGCAACTTGTTGAGAGGTTTGGCTGGGACGAGCTGAGTCAGTCCATTCCGATTCGCTGCTTTTTGTTCGATCCTTCGATCAAATCCAGCCTGCAATTCCTCAGGAAAACACCTTGGGCACGAACTAAAGTCGAAAATCTCTACCTGGATTTTCTGTCGGAACAGGATTCCGGCCAGGAATCCCCGTGATTTTCGCGAGGCAAAGTTTTTCGGGAAGTGAATTCGACCTGCGAGAAAATTCAGAGGCATTTTTGTAAGCCTTGAGCGATTGCGGTTGATCGAAACACCGATGTTTCCTTCGTTCTGTTGCCAAATTCTTCAGACCGAAAAAATGAAAGGACTCGAAAAATGGGGGCTTTCAGGGTTTTCCGAAAGATGGACTGATAGTACACTTGAGGGGAGTCGCGCAGGGACTGTGCGGTGAACAGGCTTGAACTTTGGCAGTTTTTGCTGCTGTGGTTTTTTGGGAATGGACGCCACAATGGCCGTGAAATCACTTCGAATATTGCATGCCGCAAACTTGCAGCTCGATTGCCCGCTCCGCACCACCGGGCCGCTGGAAGACGAAATTCGCGAGATTGTCGAGTCGGCCACTCTGCTGGCATTCGAGCGAATCATCACGACGGCGATGGAAAAAAATGTCGATGCGTTACTCATCACCGGTAACACGTTTGACGCAAGCTATCCCAGTCTTGCAGCAGAAGTGGCGCTGTGGGACGGATTCAACCGCCTGAACGAGCGGCAGATTCCGGTTTTGATTGCCCCCGGCAAATTGGATCCCGTCGCCGCATGGCTGGAGCTTCCTCGTTTGCCGAGTAACGTCACTATTTTTGAAAACGCCAATGGGACACCCGTTGAACTCACCAATCAGGGAAAATTATTAGCGATTGTCGTACCGGTGGTCTCCGAGTCGGCTATCGAGCCTCACGATCTCATCGGTCTTTTGAACGGGCGAATGACGACTCAGGGGGATCGACCGTTTGTGATCGGCATGCTGTTAACCGACCGAATCACGGATCATTCCCATCAACCGAAGCAGGCCATGGCACGGCAGGCCGCAATCGACTGGCTGGCTTGTCCCATAGGAATTGATGGCAATTCCTTGCCGATCGTTGATGATCGAATTCACGCTCAATCCGCGCCTCAAGGAATGAGTCGTCTCGAGACGGGGGCACGAGGGGTGACTTTACTGGAAGTGGACGCACAGCGAAAAACCAAAATCACAAGAATTGCTGTGGCACCCGTCCGCTGGGAGTCTTTCCAGCAATCGATTGATCAGCATCCCGGTCAGGATCAATTGTTGGAACGGATGCTGTCCCAGTTCGAAAAACTTCCGCACGTGAACGGTGAACAACTCCGCCTGATTGAATGGCAACTGGACCGGTCGGCAGGTGAGGCACATGGGTGGCAGTCTGATGCGACGGCGAGCGAACTTGCCGAACAGTTGACTCGAATCAGCGATCAGCCGGACGGTTTGCGGTGTTTGCACCGCGTGATTCCCCTGGAGTCCGACCTGACATTGATCGAACCGGCTCACCGAGAGGTGTTGACCGAATACCTGCTCGCTCTTCAGCATCGCGCACCGGAGACTCGGGCGACTTTCGGAAAGTGGTTGAGTCAGGCGGGGGTGGGGGATGTTGTGAATGGTGGTTGGGAGCATTGGGCTGAAACCATCACGCCCGAGCAGGTCACAGAGTGGGCAAATCAGTTGGGTTGGAAATGGTTCTCTTCGATCGCAAAGAAGTGAACGGGGTTTTTCTGCACTGTTTCCATTATTGTCGCGAGAGATAAAGACGATGCGGATCACCGGAATTGAAATCGAGCGATTTGGAGTCTGGCAGAACTATCAACAGCCGTTGAATCGGGATGGGTTGACGGTGTTCTACGGCCCCAATGAGGCGGGCAAAACAACTCTGCTGCGTTTCATACGTGGCGTACTGTACGGGTATCCTCCGGATGAACATTTGCTCGGAAAAAAGAAAAGATCGCACCGTGATTCCCAGTCGGGACTCTTACGTGTTGAACATCGTTCACAGGAATTTGAAATCCGACGGACGGGATTTGGTGAAAACTCGGGCGTTCTGTCTGTGAATGGAATCCCCGCGGGGGATTCGACGCTGGCGTTCATGGAAGAGTTACTCGCTGCCACAGATGAAAAACTCTTCGAATCCGTATTTGCGGTCGGACTGCCCGAACTCCAACAGTTTGCGACACTCACCGCTGATCAGGTGGGTGATCATCTGTATGGCATGACTCTCGGCCCACAAGGTCGCGTGCTCATGGAACTTCCCAATCGAGCCAATCAAGAACTGTCACGACTTCTTTCCAAGAATCCCGATTCGCTGATTCCCCAGTTGTTGAAGCGACGCGAGGAACTGCAGCGGCAATCGGGACATACCGCACGTCAGCGAGATCGCTTTCGTGAGTTACTACGCAAAAAAGAAGAGCTCGATGACCGAATATTGAAGCAACGCGCGCGACAGTCGGAATTGCAGCAAAATTTACGCGGTTTTAGCCATTTCGAGAAAATCCACCCCTCGTGGTCACGCTGTCGCCAGTACCGCTTGGAATTGACCTCGCTGCCAGACTTCAGCCGCTTTCCCGCGGATGGGGTGAATCAGATTGAGCGACTGGAAAGCGAGATCCATTCCGCGACTCTGGCGCGCGAGTCACAGTTGACCGAGGTTGCTCAAATCAGCCAAAAACTGTCCAAGATTCGGATTGATCCCGAGATTCGGCGGTTTTCCGGTGCGGTCCAGATCCTCGTGGAGCAGCGAGCACTCATTCGCGATGTCGAACCTCGGGTGCGAGAGTTAGAGCGACAGGCCGCAGTCCAGGTACGGGCATTGAACGAAGATCTCGACACGCTCGGTTCACAATGGTCGCTTGAACGTTTGGACGCCGTGCAAGATTCCCCTGAGGCGCACGCCCAATTTGTGCAGGCCGCACGGGAATACCAGGGACTGGACGCAAAAACCCGTCGTATGCAGCGTCGCTACCGTAAGGCGAATTTACGTGTCCGAGATCAAGAGCTTCAGTTGCGGACTGAATTACAGGAATATGGAGTTCCGACAACGGCCTTAAACGAATCGATTGATGTCGCGCAGGGACGACTGGATCAACTGGTTGAACTGGGCCGTTGGCATTCCCAGTCAACACTTTATGAACAGCAATCACTGGGAATTGATCAACAACTCGAACGACTGCACGATCGACATGGGATCCCGGATTGGATTTACGGGATTCTGGCTTGGTTCACGATTGCGGGATTGTCATTATTTGTCGCCGGAATTTATGCCGCCGTGTTTTCCGGTTGGCTGGTCGGCCTCATCTTTGTGATGCTCGCAGTCTTCGCCGGAGGAACGGCCTGGGCCTTCCGCACCCATTTTGAATATCACGTACAAGGCCAAGTCGCAGATCTCCGAAATCAGCGCCGTGAAAGCGATGCCAATCGGCGAATCATTCTGGCCCACGTTCAAAACTTCATTGATGAAAGTGGACTGCGCCAATGGTGGGGTGACCGCTTGACCACTCAAGACCTCATGACCGGTGATCTGCTCGCCCAAGCCGCCCGCAGGTCCGCAGATCTCGAACGCGCCCAGTTGGAATTCCGCCGAATTCTTCAAGTGCGGCGGCGTTTGAGCCTCTTCCGTGGTCAATTGCAGTTGCAACAACGGGACCTGAGCCGCGCGCGGAAAGACTGGTGCCAGACACTGACGACTTTGGGATTCGATGAAACCGTTCAGATCGAGCCCGCCTTTGAACATTGGAAGCAAGTCATCAGGGCGCGCGACCACCGACGGAGTCATCTGGCGACGATTGAACGATCACAAGACCTGCAAAATTCGTTTGACCGATTTCGCAGGCAGGTAGAAGACCTGGGCCATCGCATGCAACGCCCAGACCTGAATTTTTCGAACCCCTCGGAAGTGGTGGATTTGTGGGAAAGTGAGCTGCGTACGGCTCGGGAATTATCGCACGAGAAAAAACAACTCGAGAAACGACAGATCCAGTGTCGACGCGAAGCAGCCGATTTCCAGCGAAAAAAAGAGACACTGCAGCGCAGCTATGATGCTCTGCTCAAATTGGCGGGCATCACCCATCGCTCGGAATTGAATCAGCGACTCAAACTGATGGAACGACGGAAAACCGTGGAATCGCTGTTAGAGCAAACGGCACGCGAGTTCGATCACTTGATCAAATCGCAACCGGATCTTGTCTTCACTGAAGAAGATTTGTTGAAATATGATCCCAAAGATGCTGCGGGAACGGTGAAACGTTACCAGCAAGAGCATGAAGAACTCGAACACTTGCTTCAACAGACATTCGAGCAGTTGGGGACAATCAAACAAGAGCTGAAGCAGCTCGAACAGGACCGACGCGGAACCCGCGTGCGCCGTGAGCTCTCACAGGTGGAAACCAATCTCCACGAAGCCTGGCATACCTGGTTCTCGGCCTCACTGGCAGAAGAAGCGATCGAAGATGTCGCCACGCAATTCGAGCAAGCCCACCAGCCCGAGATGCTTGCCGCCGCCATTCCGTTCCTGCAAAAATTGACGCTGGGAAAGTATAATCACCTTTGGACTCCGCTGGGTCGTAAGCAACTGTTTGTGGATGACGACCAACGGGATTCGCGACCTGCCGAGCAATTGAGTGGCGGAACGCGTGAGCAGCTATTCCTGTCCATTCGCCTGGCCATGGTGAAAGCGTTTGCCAAAAACGGCATCGATCTCCCCATGGTCCTCGATGATGTGACCGTGAACTTTGACCAGGATCGGTCGGAAGCCGCAGTCGAAACCTTGCTGGATTTCACCCGGAGTGGCCAGCAACTTCTCGTCTTCACCAGTCACTTGCATTACGCAAAGCTGTTTGAAAAGCGTGGTATCAAACCGATCTATTTACCCTCACGAAATCTTCCTGCGGGGACGACAGAAGAACGATTGGCGGGATAATCACTCAGGTCTTGAGATCCGCTCAGGTCGAACGGACAGACATTCCGACGGTGACTGCGTTGCGAGCACCCTCTGACAGGTTGGCAATGGGGCTAGCGGGGGTTGGTCAGAACACTCAGGCAACCAAGTTTCAGGGGGATCCATTCTGCGGTGGACAACCTGATGATGTTTGGCAAATTGACGTAGGTCTTCTGCGAGGCCAATTGCTTTTGCGTAGCGATTTTGTGGTGTTTTTGCGAGACATTTCAGGCAGATCATTTCGAGATCTCGCGAGATTTTTCATTCTGTTTGCAGAGCATCTCGGGTGGCTATTTTTTGATTTCCCCCAATACCACTCTTTCTTGAGGAGGGGAACATCGATTTGGGGGAAGATTGATCGAGTGTCAAACTGTTGGGGATCAGAACCCCGGTCGATTCCACGAAACCAACCGTTCCGTTAAGTCAGCAGTTCAGTCACCACGCGGGCAGGCTCGACGCCGGTCAGCTTTGAATCCAGTCCCTGGAATTTATAGCTGAACTTTGTGTGATCAATTCCCAATTGATGCAGCAGTGTCGCGTGAATATCATGGACCGAGACTCGATTTTCGACGGCGTGGTAGCCAAAGTCATCGGTCGCTCCGTAGCTCAGGCCTGGCTTGAATCCTCCGCCAGCAAACCACATGGTAAACCCTGCCAAATGGTGATCCCGTCCATTTCCCTGCGCCATCGGCGTGCGACCAAACTCGGATCCAAACACGATCAGAGTATCTTTGAGCATGTCCCGCTGCTTCAGGTCGGTGATCAAGGCCGCGATCCCCTGATCGACTTCGCGAGCGGTCCCTGCCGAGTGCTCTTTGACAGCACCGTGATGATCCCAATCACGGTGGTACAGTTGGATGAACCGCGTTCCTCGTTCCGCCAACCTTCTTGCCAACAGGCAATTGGATGCAAATGATCCGTCTCCCCCTTTGGTGCCGTACAAATCAAAAATATGTTGGGGCTCACTGTGGACATCCATCAATTCGGGAACGCTGGATTGCATGCGAAACGCGAGTTCGTACTGACTCACCCTGGTGGCAATTTCCGGATCATCCAATGACACATTTGCCAAACCATTTAAGGACTGTACCGCATCCACCACATCCCGTTGACGCTTGGAATTGACACCTTTTGGATTCCCCACATACAGCACCGGATCCCCCGTGCCACGGAATTCGACACCCTGAAATTGCCCTGGCAGGAACCCCGAATGCCATTGCCGTGCGGCAATCGGCTGCTTCTGGCCGAAGCCCCCAGTGGAAACCATCACCACGAACCCGGGAAGACTCTCGGATTCGGACCCCAATCCATATAATAGCCACGATCCCATCGCCGGGCGTCCCGCATTCATCGAACCGGTGTTCATAAATGTATGAGCGGGATCATGATTGATCGCCTCCGTGAAGAGTGATCGAACAATACAAATGTCGTCGGCACATTTGGCACCGAGATGCGGCCAGATCTCAGCCATGGATTGTCCGGACTCGCCCCATTGCTTAAAGGGGTGTTGCGGTGCAAAGCAGTTCAGCTTTTGCCCCTGAAGCTGCGCAATCTGTTGTCCCTTCGTGATCGATTCCGGCATCGCCTGACCGTTGAGCTCGGCCAGTTTCGGTTTGTTGTCAAACGTGTCAATGTGGGTCATTCCCCCCGCCATGTACAACCAGATGACTCGTTTTGCCTTGGGCGGAAAATGGGTCGGATGAAGTGTGCCAGTCCATTTTTCGGCGGCAGCATTCGATTTCGCGTCCGCCGCGTACCCCTCTTTTTTGAGCAGTGATGAGAGGGCGATCGAACCGAGGCTGACTCCCGCAGTCTGCAAGAATGAGCGACGAGCAATTGAAGCTGGAATAGTCATGGTTTCTGTTCCCGTGAAATCTGTCTGCAAAGGTATGATTGGTAGAGTTCTGCACAATCACGAGAATCGCCAAGTCATACAGGTCGTACTGAATCCCGATGAGAATCTCGTCTCAGTTGCGTGTGATCGTTTCATGCAGGTTTAAGATCGCCCTCGAAACACTGGTCCAAGCCGCCAGTTCGGCGGGGTCGAGATCCGCCGGGACGGGCTTGGCACCGACTGAGAGCAGTTCACTGGCTGCCGCCGGATCGGCTTTGTATTCATTCCGATGAGCCTTTAGCAGATGGGCTAAAACCTCGGATTCCGCAGGGGTAATCGGCCTCGAAAGTGCCCGACGAATCGCAAATTGGAATTGATCTGATACGGTTGCACCGCCATGGCGAATGATCTGTTCCGCAAATGCGCGAGCCGCTTCGATGTAACTCGGGTCATTTAACAGAACCAGAGACTGCAATGGGGTATTCGAGCGTGCCCGATCCGCAGTGCATTCTTCACGGCTGGGGGCATCGAATGCCATCAGGCTGGGATGCAGATACTGTCGCTGCCAGTGCGTGTAAAGACCTCGACGGTATAGGTCATTCCCGTTGCTGTTTTGCCACTCACGCGTCGGAAAATTGAGGTGTGCCCAGTAACCCGGTGGCTGATAGGGTTTGACACTGGTCCCCCCCACTTTGGTCACCAGCAGTCCACTGATTGCCAGAGCATTATCACGTACGAGTTCCGCATCCAGACGAAATCGCCCCTGTCGAGCCAGCCAACGGTTGTACGGATCGACTTCCCGCAACTCGGCACTGGCCGTTGACGTTTGTCGGTAGGTCTCGGACATCACAACCGTTTTGATGAGTTGTTTAATATTCCAGCCCGAATCCATAAATTCCTGCGCCAGATGGTCGACCAACAAGGGATGGCTTGGCCAGTCTCCCTGGGCTCCCAGATCATCAACCCGTCGCGAGAGTCCAGCACCAAATAAGAGCTTCCAGATGCGGTTGACGAACACGCGGGCGGTGAGTGGGTTTTCGTCAGAAGTCATCCATCGAGCCAGATCAATCCGAGTCAATCGCAAGTCGGAAGTCGCTGAGGGGGCGAGGATTGCCGGAAATGCCGGGGTGACCTCTTCACCCGTTTCATCCATCCAATTACCTCGACGCAATACGCGGACCATGCGCGGTGCCACCGAGGCGGTAATCAATGTACTGGGAATACGGGATTCCAAATCCTTGCGGCTCTTTTCGATCCCCGCCAGTTGTTGTCGAGTCGGCTCAAGTTCGGGTGAGATCGAACGATAGTAGGCGGCCAGTTCATTTTGCTGATCGTTGTTACGCTGATCCGCCGCAACCGCCAGAATTGCCGTAACCGCAGCGGGAGGAGCCTGCTCGATACGGACCGGGCGGGGGGCCGAAGTGACGGAAAGACGAAAGCGACCGATCGTGTGCTGAGGATTATCGAGGTTTTGCAGCAGCGAAATGGTGAGTGCGGTCCCGGTACCTCCAGCGATGTTTTCCACTGTCTCAAACAGTGCCGAATGGGGTTGTCCGACCTTTTCCATGACAGCCCAGCCCCAGGTCTTCCCTTTGACATCCCCATCAATTGCAGCGGCGATGGCCCATTTTCCATAAGGATTCGCTCCCGCCGCTCCGACTTGCTCGTAGGTGGCAGTCGGATTCTGCAAAGAGACGGATTGTGCTGTGCCGCTGGCATCCTTGTACTGGACGATGAACTCGCTCAGCACAAAGTTTCCGTTCCCCGCACGGCCCGGGCCTTTGGCTGGGAACGTATCATCCGGCAAGACTTCAAGCCGAATGGCGGTGATGTTGCTGGGAAGATTTTCGCACGACAGCACGTAGCTGTCGGTCGCGGGGCTTTCGCCGCTCGCTAGAATAGAACCATCCTCTTTCAGGGTGAGAGTGGTTCCATTTGCGGCGGTCAGGTTCGTTGGCTTGAGCAGCGTCCAAACCGTCTGAGACTTTTCCCAAGCGGCCTGTGCTGTTGCCAGTTCGGGGGTTGGCTGATTCAGTTTGGCTTTGGCGACGGCAAGTTGCCGATCGAGTTCGGCGAGTGCGGCCTCTTCCTCGGGATTGGGAACTTTGATGAAAGGTCCCCAGGTTCCGTCCGCACTGGCTCCTGAATAAAGTCCTCGTTCTTGAATATCGGCGAAGAAAGCCTCGAAACGATAAAAATCGCGTGTCGTGAACGGGTCATATTTATGATCATGACATTCAGCACACCCGAGCGTGACCCCGAGCCATGTTCCACTCGCATTGCGGACCCGTTCGGCAATGTATTTGGCTAGGTATTCTTTGTCTTGAACGCCACCTTCTGCGGACATCATACCCAGTCGATTGTAACCCGAGGCAATTTTCTGCCGTCGGCTTGGCTCGGGGAGTAAATCACCCGCCAATTGTTCCAAAGTGAATTCGTCAAATCGTTGATTCGCATTAAACGAATCGATGACGTACTGACGGAAGGGGGCGACGCTCACATCCTGATCACCGTGATATCCAACGCTGTCTGCATAACGCACCAGATCCAGCCACCAGATGGCGAGACGTTCGCCGTAATGAGGGGACGCCAATAACCGATCAACGACGTGTTCGTAAGCATCGGCCGAAGCATCCTGTAAAAACGCATCGACCTGCTCGGGTGTTGGCGGCAGGCCAGTGAGATCAAAGCTGAGTCGGCGAATCAACGTTGTACGGCTCGCCTCGGCGCCGGGAGCTAAGCGAACATTCGTGAGTCCTTCACGCACGAAAGCATCAATTGCCAAGCTCGATTTCCGTTGATCAGCCGCAAGAGCTTGGGTTTGATCCTGAACAGGGGGTTGATTCGGAGTGGCAACCGCAGACCGTTTGAGCGGCAGGAATGCCCAGTGCCCTTCATAGCGGGCTCCCTGTTCAACCCATCGTTTGAGCAGCGCGATCTCGCGGGGATTCAGTTGCTTCCCCGAATCAGGTGGAGGCATAAGCTGTTCCGCATCCGACGAGACGATTCGGCGAATCAGCTCGCTCTCAAGCGGTTTTCCCGGAAACACCACACCAAGCTTGGCAGCGTCTGCCGGAACCCCGGTCAACCCCTCGGCGGTATCTAGCCTCAGGTCGGCTTGTCGTTTATTCTTGTCGGGACCATGGCAGAAAATGCAATTTTCCGAAAGGATCGGTCGGATGTCCCGATTGAACTCGACCACCTGAGGAAAGTCCCCCACATCGGCGGCAAGAGCGAAACAGGGAAAAACCAGTATCAGGTTCATCACACACGAGAGCCGCCTGATCATCGATAATTCCTTCTCAATTCAGAAGTCAGAGAGTTTTGATCACTTGTTTTGGCAATCCGTCTTAGTCTGTAAGTCTTAGGCCGTCAGTCAAAGTGTTCGCCATCTGGGGAAAACGCAGACCCTTTCGAGTGTGCTCGGTTTCAGTTGCCCGATCACCAGGAGCGGTCCAATTCATCAGTATTGCATCATATCAACCGGTTCACACCCTGTCCGTCAACCCCTTGTCAAAATTGGCCACTCCGATTTCATTTGTTTCGGCGAACCTACAGCCCGTAAAGTGATTGATTCGGTAAGCACCGGACGAATCGATCGTCCACGGTATTTTTGAATCAGGGTGTTCCCGCCAGCGTGTTGAAGCGAATCGGAACCCCTCGCTCTGCCAGATACCGTTTGGTTTCCCCGATCGGGTGCGTTCCATAATGAAAAATGCTGGCGGCCAGTGCGGCACTGGCATGCCCCTCGGTCAGGATCGTTCGCAGGTGTTCTGGATTCCCCGCTCCGCCGCTGGCAACGACGGGAATTTGCACGGCATCTGCCACAGCCCGCGTGATGGGGAGGTCATAGCCATCTTGGGTCCCGTCCGCATCCATCGATGTTAGAACGATTTCTCCAGCCCCCAGACGTTCCACTTCACGAGCCCAAGCCACCGCCTCTAAGCCCGTGGGAACGCGACCCCCGTTGACGTGAACTTCCCAAACTTCACGTCCGTCCCGCTGGACTCGCTTGGGGTCGATATTGACCACGATACATTGACTACCGAATTTCAACGCCGCAGCACGGACAAATCCGGGATCTTTCACCGCAGCAGAGTTGATGGAAACCTTATCGCAACCGGCACTTAACAACATGCGAATATCTTCAAGGGTGCGAATCCCCCCGCCCACTGTCAGCGGCATGAAGCAAACTTCAGAGGTTCGCCGGACAACATCCAGGATAATTCCACGCTGCTCGTGGCTGGCGGTGATGTCGAGAAAAACCAGTTCATCGGCTCCCTCTTCTTCGTAGCGAGCGGCAATCTGCACGGGGTCCCCCGCATCGCGTAAATTGAGAAAGTTCACCCCTTTAACAACACGCCCCGCGTGAACGTCGAGACACGGAATGATTCGTTTCGCAAGCATGATTCGTTAACGATCGGAAAAGGAAGAAATTCGAGTCTTCGCGAGCACTTTCTGAGATACTTTAAGGGACATCCTGTGAAAGCGTCAAACGGTCGGGATAAGCTAGTCGAAACCGGTATCCCACTTGTCGGCAGATGGGGAAGCGATCGGATATTTTGGACTCAAAAAAAACCTTTTGCCAGAGACCGCCAAAAAGAACGCAAGGTTTCTTGTTCGGAGCGGATTTTGGTATCCTCTCACGGACTTCGGTCTTCAATTCTGTTTTCGAAAATGAAAGTCGTTTCATGAGGTTTCGAAAAGTGCTGATGGTGTTCGTGTACTTGTCCGCAACACCGATGATCGTCCTTGCGGCCGAGACTCCCGACTTCAATCGGCAGGTCTTACCTGTTTT
This sequence comes from Schlesneria sp., assembly GCA_044354755.1. Taxonomy (GTDB): domain Bacteria; phylum Planctomycetota; class Planctomycetia; order Planctomycetales; family Planctomycetaceae; genus Schlesneria. Next base: position 12,353 of record JBIKZJ010000098.1, read on the forward strand.
CCGCAAGTATTGTGTCGGATGTCATAATACGAGGGACGCCGAGGGAGGGCTCGTGCTCCAGGACTTCGCTCGAACCCTGAAGGGAAGTGATGAGGGGGCCGTCATTGTCGCAGGCAAAAGCGACAAAAGTCGTCTCTGGACGGTACTCGTTGCCCAAGACGAAACCCGCATGCCTCCCAGAGGAAAACCCAGCCCCCGCCAGGACGAACTGGAAACGATTCAGAAATGGATCGATGGGGGGGCGAACGCTTCCCACGCCACAACAGCTGTCAATCGACTGATCACCCCGAAAATTCCCTCGCGAAAAACCACGCCCGAGGCGATCACGTCGGTAGCGGTTTCACCTGACGGAAAGACTCATGCCATCGCCCGATCGCATCAGGTCGAGGTACAGACGCCGGCCGGCATCAAAACACTTGAAGGCCATACCGGAACCATCAATGAAATTCAGTTCTCTCCCGAGGGGAAATGGTTGTGCGTTGCAGCGGGAGAAATGGGACTGTTCGGGGAAGCAACCTTATGGCAAACCAGCGACTGGTCTCGTGGTCCCGTCTTTCAGGGCCATCATGATGCACTTTACTCGGCGCAACTCAGTCCGGACGCGAAAACTCTTGCCACTGCGGGTTATGACCGCGAGCTGAAGACTTGGGATGTCGCCAGCCGCCAACTGATTCACACGTTTGCTGGACATAATGACGCGATTTATGGGCTCAGTTTCTCACCCGATGGACGCCTGCTGGCGACAAGCAGTGGTGACCGGACCGTCAAGCTTTGGGATGTCGCCACCGGGCACCGCATCGACACATTTTCTCAGCCAGCCCGGGATCAAACCACAGTGGCATTCAGCCGTGATGGACGACAGATTGCCGCAGGGGGAGCGGACGCACGGATTCGTATTTGGCAAGTGAGCGAGACGGGGCGTGAAGGGACCAATCCGATTCAGTACGCCCGTTTTGCCCACGAGGGACCCATTCTGAAGCTGGCGTATTCTCCCGATGGACGCCTGCTCGCATCTTCTTCCGAAGACTTGCGAGTCAAGTTATGGGAAACCCGAACTTACACGCAGGTGGCTGTCCTTGAACGACAAACCGACTGGGTCTCGGCGCTCGCGTTCACTGCCGACAATCAGCAATTGCTCGTCGGAAGAATGAATGGAGAGCACCAGCTCTACAATGTCGATCCCCGCTGGGGAGAATCCTCTCAGGAATTACCCCGGCTGAATGATTCACCAAATCATCTGGCCCAAGAAACGGTGGAGCAAACTTCCTCTGTCTCACCGATATTGGTTGTTGAGACAGAGCCCAATGACTCGCCCGCGCAGGCTACCCCGTTGATGACTCCCGGAATCGTGAAGGGCGAGCTGAAATCGGTGTCACACAGCGGCGCTGATGTCGATTTCTACCGCATCGAAGTTCGCGCTGGGGATCGCTACGTGGTGGAAACGCGAGCGGCTCGTGATCAATCGCTGGCCGATACGAAAATTGAGATTCTCGATGCTGAGGGGATGCCGGTATTGAGAGCACTCTTGCAGGCCGTGCGCGACTCCTGGATCAATTTTCGCCCCATCGATTCGTCGTCATCAGATGTTCGACTCGAATTTTGGGAAGAAATGGACCTGAATCAACTCGTTTACATGAACGGCGAAGTCTGCAAAACGTTCCGCTCGCCGCAAGGTCCCGATTCGGGATATGTCCTGTATTCGATCGAGGGAAAACGACGAAACTTTTTTGATACCAGTGCCGCAGCCCATGCCAAGGATGAACCGGCCTACATCGTGGAAGCATACCCACCAGAATCCAAAATCGTCGATAACGGACTCCCCATTTTTCCACTCTACTACGCGAATGACGATGATGCGGAGCGGAGAAATGGCAAAGATTCACGACTCACCTTTACGGCTGCGAAAGACGGGACGCATTTTGTGAAAGTCTCGGATGTTCGCGGTGCCAGTGGCGATCAGAACGCGTACACGTTGACAATCCGAAAACCAACACCTGATTTCTCGGTGGCTCTGACGACCATCAATCCGAAAATCCCTGCGGGAAGTGGCCAGCGATTGAAGTTCGTTTTAACTCGAATGGATCAGTTTAACGGACCGGTTCGGCTCGATATCGCGGGATTGCCGATCGGTTTTACTGCCTCGTCTCCTGTTTCGATTCAACCGGGACTCCAGGAAGTTCAGTCGGTACTCACTGCGACAGAAGACGCTCTGGAGCCGACCCCCGCTGACTGGGAACGGATCACGATCTTGGCGACAGCCGAAATCGACGGCCGGCTGGTCACCAAGACGATCGGAGGTTTGGGCGAACTCAAGCGAGAAAAGCCGCCGGGGATTCGGGTAAAGTTGATTCCTGATGACCCCCGTTACACGTCGGGCGATCAGGGGCTGGTGATTGCTCCAGGGACAACGATAACGGCAAAAATCGTGGTGGAACGAAATGGACTGGATGATGACGTTCGTTTTGATGTTGATAACCTGCCCCATGGAATCATTGTTGATCACATCGGACTCTCTGGTGTCCTGGTGCGGAAACAGGAAACCGAACGTCAGATTTTCCTGACCGCCCGTCCGTGGGTCGAAGAAACCGATCGTTTCATTCACGCGGTGGCTCAAACGGCGGGAAATCAGGCCACTCCAGCAATCCGATTGTCTGTTCGTCGGCCTGCAGGGCTGGTTTCTCCCTAATATCAAGGTCTTACGGATTTAATTTCACTGTATTGATCTCACGATAGGGGCTGCTCGGCAGCAAAGGGGCCGAGAAACCAGGCGTCGATTTGAATTCTTCTTTTAAGAGCATGAAATGACATCTGCCGAGCCTTGGTATCAAGAGGGTCTCCGTTTTGAATGCACCCAATGTGGAAACTGTTGCACTGGCGCACCAGGGGTGGTGTGGGTCACTGAAGAAGAAATGCAAGAGATTGCCGATTATCGCGGAATTTCGATCGGCGAACTCCGAATCCACCATACGCGGCTGAGCAGAGGTCGACTCACTCTGCGCGAGTTTGCCAATGGAGATTGTACCTTTTTCGACGGGCAAACCCGTCGATGCACGATCTACCCCGTACGACCGAAGCAATGTCGCACCTGGCCATTCTGGAACTCGAACCTCGAAAGTCCGGAAGCGTGGCGGGAAGCTCAAGCCGACTGCCCCGGCATGGGGAAGGGTGAGCTAGTGCAACTAGAAATCATTCAGCAGCGAGCGGCAATTATCGACATTTGACTGCAGCCCCCGATCCGGTGGCTGCAGGACCAGGGTCACCTCTGCTGACGCAGAAATAACGTTACCTCTGCGTCAGCAGAAATAACATTACCTCTGCGTCAGCAGAAATAACATTACAGATGCGTGACAACGTCCTCCGTCCGGAATCGAACTTTGGGTAACTTCGCGTATTTATCCTCGCTCGACCGGTAGCCGGCAGCGGCGACGACCGAAGCATGGTGGCCATGCGGTGTCAGTCCCAGAATTTCGTTGTACTTGTGAGGTTCGAATCCTTCGATCGGGCACGTATCAATCCCCAGCATTGCGGCAGAGGACATAAAAAATGCGAGCGCAATGTAGGCTTGCCGTGCGGCCCATTCGTTGATGTCAAACTTTGGGGATTCGAGCGAGCCGACCAACATCTTGCGAAAAGGGGCCAGCGATTCGATCGAGACTCCGCGGACTTCAGCCGTTCGCGCTAGGTAATGATCAATTTCAGCAGCTCCCAGGTTTTTCTTGATGGCAAAGACCACCAAGTGCGAGGCCTCAACAATCTGAGACTGATTCCAGCTTGCCGGTTTCAGTTGTGTTTTGATACTCGCGTCGGTGACGACATAAAAATGCCACGGCTGTAAACCGAATGAGGATGGCGACAACACCAGCGACTGCTCGAGCGTTTGCCAATCCAGCGCCGGGATCTTACGCCCCGGATCGAATGCTTTTGTGGCGTAGCGCCAGCCAAGTTGTCGCTCGACCACATCATTTTCAACAGGCTTCATCAGCATCGGCTCCAGGAAAAA
>JBIKZJ010000468.1:0-4896 GCA_044354755.1 Schlesneria sp.
CCGGCGGAATTTCCGGAAGTGGCGGACGTTTCAGGTTTGGCACAGCTCATGGTCGAGATCGATGCGCGATGGGATCAGCTGAAGAAAGCCTACGATGCAGGTTGGGTCCGCGATCCCAGTGATCGCGATCCGCCGCACGAAGCACTCCTGTTAGCGGAACATTTTCGGGAGGCGAACCGCCGACCGGACGTGCAAGATCGTTCTGCGCCGTTTCAGGAAATGCTGATCCAAGCCGAGGAGGCAGCGGTCGCCTTGGGGACCACTTTGCGGTTGGCGCGGGAAACGGAATCGTGGGATCGTGCACCTGCGGACCAGTCCTTTCAGCGAATCAAGGTCTCGTGCGTGAATTGCCACGAGAAGTATCGCGATATTTCACAGGGGGACGGGAAATAATCCCTACAATCGCTGCGTACGGAATTCAAACGCTAAACTTGACTTGATGGAATGTTGACAACGATTTGGCAAGACGAATCCCAAAATAGACATTCCCACAGCAAGGCGAAGGCGAGTGGCGACTGGTAGGGTTTTCGCGATATGATCTGTCAAAAACTCGGTTGACGAACTCCTGCTGCGAAATCTGTATTCCATGCCCGCCTCAAAATCTGTCCCCTTTTCACGAGTGACCCTGAAACCACGCAAAGCCTTGCCATTTTTCAGTCGACATCCCTGGGTCTTTCAAGGGGCGATTGATCACTTGGAGGGGACGCCGGTCGCTGGTGATGTGGTGGCGCTGCATGCTTCGGACGGCCAGTTTATTGCCTGGGGGTTATTCAATCCGGCCAGCAAAATCGCCGTCCGGCTATACTCGTGGGACGAGTCGGTCCCCCTGACCGATGAGTTTTGGCAACGGCGAATTCACGAAGCGGTGGAGTTGAGGACTGTCCTGTATCCCAAGCAGGATTCCCAAACCGCCTGCCGACAAATTTACAGCGAAGCCGATGGCCTTTCCGGTCTCACCGTTGACCGCTACGGTGACTGGTTGCTGGTTCAATTAACCAGTCTGGCGCTTGCCGCCCGCAAAGAGGTGATGATTCGCGGATTGCTGGATGCTTTACAGCCACGCGGGATCTGGCTACGTACCGAAAAAGGGATCCGCGAAACCGAAGGGCTGGAGCTGGCAGATGGACTGTTATGGGGTGAAGAGCCTCCCCGACCGATGTTCATTCAAGAACATGGGGTTCGGTACGGAATCGATGTGGCTGAGGGGCAGAAGACGGGCTTTTTTCTGGATCAGCGGGACAATCGCCGCCGTGTGGCCGATTTTGTCCGTGGCAAGCGAGTGCTGGATGTCTGTTGCTATACCGGTGGTTTTGGACTGAATTGCCTGGTAAATGGGGGGGCTGCAGAAGTGGTAGCGGTTGACGCTTCGGCCTCGGCCTTGTTGCAGGCACGAACGAATGCGGAATTGAATGGGGTCTCGGATCGCCTGAAAACCATCAAACAGGATGCTTTCAAGGCGATGGAAGAATTCGAGCTAGCAGGAGAACGTTTTGATACCGTGGTGCTGGATCCTCCCAAGCTGGCGCGGAATCGCCAAGGGATCGACGCCGCTTTACGAGGCTATTACAGTCTGAACCGCTTTGCACTGGGACTGATTCAGTCGGGTGGATTCTTCGTGACGTGCAGTTGTTCGGGTCAAATTTCGCACGAGATGTTCGCGGATATGCTCAGCCAGGCATCACTGCATGCGAACCGTCGTCTGCAGTTATTAGAGGTCTGTGGACCTGCCGCCGATCACCCCTCGTCGGTCCACTGCCTCGAAACCGACTATCTGAAGTGTTACCTTTGTCGTGTGATGTGAGGCGAGCAAGCCTTGTACGTTGTCCCCCCTATCATTTCTGTAGAGCCTCGCGTGTCACGTCGAAATAAAAAAATTGAAGAAGAGATTCCGCATTCATTCTTTATCCGTCCGCAGGAAAAGTTGCTGATCGATGCGCTTCCCGAGTTGACGGGGAATCGAGTGATCTGCACGTCTGCCGGTCGTGCTCAGTTTGCCGTGGCTTATGCCACCGATCATCCCGAAGCGGTTGTTGATTGCTGGTTTCTCGACGTGTTTCACAAAACCCAAAGTGAATTCCGGATCAGTGAAGATGGGCCACCACCGGCGAACCTGAATCTGTTCTGCCAACCCGATCTTCCCGACCATGAGGCCGATCTGGTTGCTTTCGCCTTCAAGAAGGGGGGCGAAGCCGAGCTAACCCGTGAATTGATGCAGCAGGGGCATCAACGACTCGTTGAAGGGGGGCGCATGATCGTCTCGACCGACAACGACGAGGATCAGTGGATTCACAGTGAACTGCGTGAGCTGTTCCCGAAGGTGACTCGACGCCCCATCCGCAAGCAGGGGACGGTCTATTTTGCGACCAAAGTGAATCCGCTGAGAAAGATTCGGGACTTTGATTGCGAATTTGCCTTTCGCGATCGCGGAAAGTTGATTTATGCCTACAGCCGACCGGGTGTCTTCAGTCATCGGCACATTGACCCTGGTGCACGGGCGCTGATGAACATCATGGAAGTGAAGCCTGGGATGAAAATCCTGGATCTCGGTTGTGGTGCTGGTACTGTCTCGCTGGCGGCGGCCTTTGCCGCCGAGAATGTGGCATTACACGCGGTCGATTCCAATGCCCGGGCGATCCAGTCGCTGGAACGGGGGATTGCCAAAAACGAAGCGCCGGGAGTGACGTATGCACTCGACGCGGATGGAGCATCACCCGCATCCGATGAATTTGATTTGGCGCTCGCTAACCCACCCTACTTCTCCAATTATGCGATCGCAGACCTGTTTCTGGATACCGCGCATCGAGCACTGAAGCCCAAGTCCAAGGTGCTGATTGTCACCAAAACCCCGAACTGGTTCGTCGAGCGAATGCCGCTGTGGTATGCCGACGTGGAAGTCGGGGAAGTCAACGGCTATTGGATTGTGACCGGACGCAAGCGGAAGGAACAATTTACCGACCAGCCTCGTGGTCGTCGTTCGCAAGAGCGGGAAGAATACGAATGACCTTTGGTGGTGGTCGAGCCAGGCGGATGCTTGGCTTTGGCGTTCTGCGGTGAGGTTTGGCTGCGCTGATGAGAGCCAGCCAAGGTTCAGCGGCCCACCGCTTTGCAGCGACTCGGTCTTGTTTGGTTTCGCTGATCATGAGCGTGTGATAGGGTGAAGTGGTCTGCAGGCCTCGTCTGGAGGTATCTGCCGTCGTTTCCCTTCGCATTCTGAGGAGCAACCATGACTGAATCGACCGCTATTCCTTTTTCTCCTGAGTCGCAACCGACAGGGCTGGCTCGCCGTTCGTTCCTTGCTGCCACGGTGGGTGCCGTGGGGCTAGCCACCTCGAAGGCGTTTGCTCGTGATTACGGGCCGAACGCACAGCCTGTTCGTTATCCCGATCCCGATATCGTGTCACTGGATTCACGCTTCAAAAAATATGCACTTGGAAATACCCCGATTCAACGGATTTTTCATAGTCCAGAAATGTTGTGGGCAGAAGGTCCTGCCTGGAATGGTGTCGGGAAATATCTGCTTTGGAGCGATATTCCGAATAACGTGCAGTTGCGATGGCTGGAAGAAGATGGCCACGTCAGCACGTTCCGCCACCCTGCTGGAAACAGCAATGGAAACACGTTTGATTTTCAGGGGCGTCAGATTTCGTTTGAGCACGGGAATCGACGTGTTGCCCGTTATGAATACGATGGTTCGATCACGGTGCTGGCAGACAAGTTTGATGGCAAGCCGCTGAATGCTCCGAACGATGGAGCCGTTCATCCAAACGGCGACATCTGGTTCACCGACCCTGGCTATGGCAGCCTGATGAACTATGAGGGAGAAAAGTCTCCCAATGACTCGAAGCAACCGAATCAGAAGGAAGCCATCTATCGGATCGACGGCAAGACGCTGAAGATTGAAAAGATGTCGGACGAGATCTTCAAGCCGAACGGGCTCTGTTTTTCGCCGGATTACAAGAAGTTGTATGTGGCGGATACCGGAGCCTCGCACTACGACGATGCGCCGAAAAACATCAAAGTCTGGGATATCGTCGAAGAGAAGAAGTTGGCCAAGGGAAGGGAATTTGCTTCGATGAAGCTGAAGTTGGCTAATGGAGATGTGGTTGCCGGATTTGCCGACGGCATTCGCTGCGATGTCGATGGAAACATCTGGGCCAGTGCCGGGTGGGTCGGGGAAGGCTATGACGGCGTCCATGTCTTCGAACCGAAGGAGGGAATTCGCATCGGCCAGATACATCTCCCGGAAATCTGCAGCAATGTTTGTTTCGGTGGGACCAAGCGGAACCGGTTGTTCATGACCGCCAGTACCTCGGTTTACGCGGTTTATGTCGAAACTCGAGGAGCCCATATCACCTGAGATTCTGCGGGACGACAGGGGATGGACGCGGATGTCCATCCCCTGTGGCGACCCAAGGGAAATTGGTGGCGAGTTGTTCGAACAGCGTGTCTCCCCTAGAATTATTAAGAGTTGCTGGAATGATCGGTGGCTGGCACCATGTTTGTTGCGTGTTGAAAGAGGTTTCATGTTACCCCGTCGTGAAGTGTTTCCGCATGTCATTGAAATGAACTACCAGACCCGACGACGGCTCGGTTGCTCGGTCTATCTGGTTCACGATCGGGGGGAGTGGCTACTGATTGATATCGGTTTTCAAGATACGACCGACGAGATCATTGACCTGATCCGTCAGCTCGATTTTTCGCTGGCAAGCTGTAAATACCTGGTGGCGACCCATGCGGATGTGGACCACATTCAGGGCTTGAAGCGGGCTAAGGAACTTCTTCCCGGAGCGACCACGGTGGGGCACCCCGAATGCCAGCAATTGCTGGCGGCGGGTGACCGCATTGTGACCTATGCCGAAATCTCGGCCCAGGGGATTTCCATCGACCTCCCCGAGA